>JAFGDG010000099.1 GCA_016932245.1 Thermoplasmatota archaeon | reverse complement strand
TTCCTGGTTTACTTTTTTTCCCTCTCGTTTCATTTCTACGTTCGCATCTGACAGCATGTTTCCTCGTGCATCTAAAGTAACCAGAGTGACATTAAAGAGCGCAGGAAAGGTAATACCTATTGTTTCATTGGTGTGAGGAATAGTGATGGGTTTGTTCACCATAAATGATTTGTACGAAAGGTGCAACCAATAGTTTGCAGGGTATACATTGGTAAACACATATGACTCCGCGTCATGGTGTTCTGCCGAAATAACAACGTGTTTTTCAAATTCATCACTTTCTAGTACGATATCAAGCGATACCGCTGGTGCAAGCCCCCATTTATCCTTGACGTTCACGGTTACGTCATATACTGTAATCTGAAGAGAGGAGGTTTCAGGTACATCGATTGTCCTCGTAATGGAGAAGGGCGAGTAGTCTATCTGTACCTGGTACGTAGCCGTGTACAAATCAGTGAAACGATACTGCCCGTCTGATTGATCGTCAGGGGTAATTGTTGTCGGCGTATGCATGGAATCACTGGTAAGACTGATATCAATAGGAACTGATGGAACTCTTCCTTGCTCGTCTCTGACATCAATCGTAAGGTCGTGAACATCTATTGTTATCGTTTTTTTTACAGGAAGAAACCGCCTGATATATCCAAGCCGTACCTCTTCATTTTCTAATTCAAACCCGTCATAGAGTATTTGCACTTGGTATCGTTCTTGTATCCCACAAGGGGCACCAAGTTTTGCAATTCCCTCAGCATTGGTTACTTTTTCAGCAATGATGGTCCCTTTTTGTAATAAAAAGACATGGGCATCAGACAGGCTATCTCCCTGTTGATCCGTGACGGTCACCTCAATTCTTCCCTGAGGCTTACACCAGATGTGGGTGGTGTCCGTTTGAGTAATATTGAGAACTTGGAACCCAACATATTCATAACTACTTCCATCAAAAGGGTTAATTAACCAAATCTTTACTACATACTTGCCTTCTTCAAGATGATTGAATCGTATTTTCCGTAAAAATGAGATATTCCCCCAATCAATAGTCATCTTTTTTGTGAAGGCTACCCTGCTTACTCCCCCCGAAGCCCGCAGCGCGTTATCCTGATAGAGTGCTGCGAACAAACAGGGCGGCGTCTGCCCTAAGGCTATCGCTTGCCTCCATCGTGATCGGAGGGAATGAGGCAGATGAGCATACACGACAAGTGAATGCGTTTCATTTTCCTCACCGTTGGTTACATTGGTGTCAGTTGGCGGTTGATAGGCAACAAGTGCTTGATAGAGCTGTGCTTCTTTATTTACGCCTTCATATCCTCTCGTCGGGGTAGAAAAAAATTCTACGTCGAACTCAACAACAAAATCTTTGGGGATATGGTCATCTCCTCCATGGTTGCTTTCGTAGGCGTTTCTTCCCAGACAGACATTAGCAAACCTTCCCTCAAGACCTGGAAGCTGTACGACCTTTGACTCGTAGACTTGCACCTCGATACCGTCCATCTCATCGGTCCCCGATTGCAAAATCTTGTTGGAGCCAAAGATGATGGCATGGGCTGTTCCTGTTCGGCCTTGGTCAACAGAGACCCATGCAGGACTTCCCAAATCACAGTCATCTGTTTTTGCAACGATGGTATCGAGATAGTTTTCTGGATATTGGTCAAGGTCATAGGTAATCATCCGATTCTCTTCATTAAACACATGAAGGTACGGGGGGATAGAACCAAAATTCAGATCATCGATACTATTACTTCTGATGCCGCCCGATCGTAAAATGACGTAGTAGACGTCAATTTCATCGCCAAGAGGCACCGGATAATCAAGCAACTCATGTTTTGCATGAATGTTTATCCGTTTATCTTCGGTTGGGCAGTAATAATACTTATATATTGCAGTTGTTTGAAATAACCCATCGTCTGATTGGCTTACCATGCCAAACTTCACCATGAGATTGCCGTCGACCATGAGTTCTTTGGAAATAAGCCGTTCACTGGTGGAACTTTTTTTCCAGATATCTCCATGCAAATGCCAATAGACTAAATCAAAAGATGCTGCTTCTTCCCCACTGTTGGGTCTGACTTCCTGTGCGTTTGGTTGTAGCTTTGTAACCTGCTGGCAGATGGGGGCATCGAGGAAAGATCCCCTCTGTGAGACCGCGTACACAATGGCATTCCCTTCTGTTATTTTATAGAATTGAGATTCAAACGACACTCCTTGTATCGGTTCGTATTGATAGTAGGATTCATCCACAGATACCTGATCTTTATATGAAGGACTTGATGTCGCATCACTGTGATAATACATATAGTATCGCTCTGTTCCACTTGCACCAAGGGGTATCAAAAACACAAGATTGCAAGAAATAATATGTGTATTGTCCCCATGCGCTAAATCATAAATCTGGGAATCTAGTTCTTGCATTACCTTTCCTTCTTGATAGACAACTCTGATGGAGTGCTCCTTCTCTGTTTTTGCCCAGCACGGGTTATCGAACTTGACGGGCATATCAATGGGTTGAAAAGTTGTAGACTCTTTACCAGTGTCCATGGGCAATAACAGTTCTTGCCGAAATGACCACCGAGTATTCCACCATGGCATTTCATCTCCAGAGGAGATGCCGGGGGCATACCACAAACTTCCTATGAGTATGATGAGGAAACATACCACGAGTCGTTTGTTTGTTCTGCTTATCTTTTTCATGGTCAAACGGCCTAGCTGATATTTCTATGATGCAGTAATATATAAGACCTTTTTATATAAAAAACACGTGGAATAGCTCATCAGTACGAAACTAGTGAGAAACTAGAAAGAAAATACTGGTGCATATCTAAAGGCTAGGACCACCAGAGCAATAGCAACGATAAATGCGATAATCCATGCCGTTGGGTTCCATTGTACCACTTTTGAGCCATCAAGTGGACGAATAGGTAATAGATTAAATGCTGCAAGAATGGCATTGATAAGACAGATAAAGCCTACTATGGGCCCAAGCAATGTTGATTCATAAAACACACCAAGATACAATGGCAGTGTAATTCCAGCGACAACCACATTTGCGAGAGGGCCTGAAAGTGCAATACGCCCCATTTCATAGGATCGTGTTTCTCCACGAAACATCACTGCCCCTGGAGCTGCAAAAACAAAAGGCGTAAACAGTGCAAATACCAAAGCCATTAGTAAGCCGTTAGGATACATCCGATATTCTGCCCACAGTCCATACTTTTGCGCCATAAGTTTATGTGAAAGCTCATGGAAGATAAATGCGGTAAGTACGCCTAAAAAAGCCACGGGAAGAAAAAGTACCAACACCCCGAGATCAAATCCATAGAGTACGCCATATAATACATTGTTTCTAGTCAATGCAAAGGAAAATGCCACCGTGAGCACGACCATGGAAAGAAGCAAGTGTGTGAGCTCTAGTCTACTAAATTTTCCTGGCTCGCTTACGTCTATCGTTCCCTTTGGAAAATACATATATTCTCGGGGAGGGATGTCATGAAATGACGTATAGGTCTTTTTCTTCTCGGCCATACTCTTGCTCAATTACAGTAGTAAACAAGGTCTTTCTAAAATATCTTTGGGATGATATAGTATAACGAAACAAACGTCCCAAGTATACTACCAACATTTGCTAGTGCTACTACCATCAGCAATCGAATCACTCTATTGTTGAGAAAATCCTTTGTCGAATCGATTTTACTGAGTCCCTGAAAGTCCTTAACCATAGGTGTACGCATCTTTGCTTCGACAAATCCTGCAAACCATCCTGCTGCAAGGGCCGGATTTAATGAGGTAATAGGTGCTGCGGCAAACGCAGCAATGATTGAAAAAGGATGACCACGGGCGATGAGGGCGCCAAGTGCAGAAAGCGACCCATTAATAATAATCCATGCAAGAATAGCTTCAGTTGCAAGCTCCCAACTTCCTGTCAGCATTAAATAGGCAAACAGAGCAATTACAAATATCGGGATCGCATAGGCAATTGTTTTCATAACGCTAAATCGTTTTTTAGGAACTTCTTCAAGATGTTTTACGTCTACTTCGGCTAGAGAATCATCTTTTAGATGCTTCTCAATCCCTTTGAGATGTCCTGCGCCAACGACGGCAACAATCTTGCCTTTGTGGCTCTCTTCCAGTATTTTTTTTGCAATATATTGATCACGTTCATGAATGAGGACGTTAGAGACACTTGGAGCAATCTGACCAAATTCCTCCATCATGGTAGAGATAACATCCTGTTTCATGAGCTCTTGTAAATCTAATTCCTCAAGTTCCTCGTCGGAATAGCCGACAAGTGCTTTTAAAAATTCCCAGGAGAGGCGCCATTTCTCCCGAACCCCCATCTTGCGCCAGGCACGTTTCAAGGTAATAGAAATGTCCCGATCAACAAGCGCAATATCTATTTTTTTCTTTTTCGCTATGTCTAGCGCCGCTACCATCTCTGAGCCCGGCTCCACCCCGTATTCTTTCCCCAGTCGTCGTTGTATTGAAGACAAGAACGTTTGTGCAAGCATTAAATAGGCTTTATTTGATTTTAATAGGGATGTGATGGGGGTATTTTCCCAATTTGCTTTTTGTGTTAATGATTCATATCGTCGTGGGCATAATTCTACGGCAACGATATCCGGTTTATATTTCTTTATAACCTCTTGTACTTCATCCACACTTTCTTGAGAAATATGGGCAGTGCCAATCAGTACGATATTATCGCGTATTGTAACTTGCAAAGTATCTCCTTTTATAATGGTAATCTCAGAAGGGCATAAAAAAATATTTAAATCTCTGCTTCGAAATCCTCAATTTCTGGTTTAAATTCATCATAGGATTTGATTTTGCCCCGCTCTTTTAAAATAGCACGAGCTAGTAGCCAATAGACTAACGCAAGTGCCCGTCTCCCTTTGTTGTTGGTGGGGATAACAAGATCTAGATATTTCGTTTCGTTATTGGTATCGCAAAGACCAACTACAGGAATACCAATATTTTTTGCCTCATGCAGTGCCTGAGCATCCGCAAGAGGATCAGTCACAATCAAAAGCTCGGGTTCAAGGAATCCTTTTGCATTGGGGTTGGTAAGGGTGCCTGGTCGGAAACGCCCATCTAGTACACCGATGCCTGTATGTTGTGATAACATGGTGATAGGTTTTTGTCCGTATTGTCTCACCGAAACAATTAAGATGTCTTTGGGGGTGTATTTGGCAAGGAATTTTGCTGCTGTTTGTATACGATCGTCTGTTTTTTTCACATCGATAATGTACAGCCCATCATTTCGCACTTTGTAAATGAATTCTTTCATATCTGCTGTTTTTTGTCGTGTGCCGATATGTGCACCAGCAGTCATGTACGTTTCTTCGCTTACAATCATCTCAGGATCGGTTGCTGTTGTTTCCTTTTCTTTCGTTTCTTCTTTTGCCATAGAATAGAATTCCCCTTTCTTACCCTTGTTGCGCTCGTTTCACGGTGATGGGTATTGCTTCCTGTTCAAACTCATACATTGCGATATCAATAGGGGCAATGATTTCTTTCGGTATCTTAACTAATGATGGTGCACCCATAGAAATTTGTAATGCGCGGGCGCCAATAATGCGTGCTTTTTCAAATCGTGTATATTTAAACATAATTCCTCAATGTGCTAGATAGTAGATGCACCAAATGCCCGAAATGCTTAAAAAGCTTACCCTTAGCACAGTAGTTCCGAAAGTAGGGAGACAAGCTGCGAAAACAGCCTGAAAACTGCGGTTCTTACCTTTTTAAAGTACAATTGGCATAAGAAAAGACGTAAATAAAGTTGTGGGACCTGGTTTTAGCAATAAAAAATAAGGATAGAAACCTGTTTAACACTAATACAATTGCATAAAAAACACAGGAAAAACCATTGTGTTATCCCCCACCTGGATCAATAGTATACAAAATGGTTCCAAAATATTTCGATGTTACCATCTCTTCGTCAGTTGTTCTGTCAGTATATCCAATTACCATGGGGGTCAATGCTGAAACAATAAACAAGATTGTTACTCCGATTGTTAAATTTATCTTAATGGATTTGTTATTCGTGATATAATTCCTCCCAATAATGGAAACTTTTCTAAAAATCTTAGAAACAATGAGTTA
>JAFGDG010000098.1 GCA_016932245.1 Thermoplasmatota archaeon | reverse complement strand
TGATGACTTTATATTTTGGTGGGTAGTAAAAGATGATGGCACAATTTACAGATCAGATAATATATCATTCATGAAAACTAATGCTTTTGAATATTTCCCACAATTAAACGATAGAACTGAATTTGACGATATAATTTATTCTAATGAAGAAAACAACTACGCAATATATTTTAAAAGTTTTGATTATGGAAATGAAATATGGACCATTTGGATTGGCTTTTCTTTGGATATTGTTTATGCTACAAGTATGAATATAGTCTCAACAGTTTTCATTGTTGTGATAACAACACTCCTTGCAATATTTTTCATATTATTTTTTTTGGTAAGATCATTCACTAACCCAATAATTAGATTATGGAATGGCGTTTCGGAATTTGGTAAAGGAAATTTTGATGCTTCTTTAGATGTACAGTCGAAAGATGAAATTGGACAGCTTTCTTCGGAATTTAATATTATGACGAAAAATATAAAAGATGCAAAGTTGGAGATAGAACAATATAGTGAAAATCTTGAAAGATTGCTTAAACAAAAAGATGAATTTATTCATCAACTCAGTCATGATTTAAAAAGTCCTCTCACTCCTTTAATTAATTTAATACCAATATTGCAGAAAAAAAACAAGGATGAGGAATGCAATAAAATATTAGAAATTTTAATGAGAAATACAAATCATATGAAAAATTTAGTAACAAAAACCCTCATATTAGCAAAACTGAACTCTCCAACCACAACGTTTACTTTTACTCCCTCAAATATTAATGAGGAAATTAATCATGTCTTAGAAAGAAATATCTGTTTAATCGAGGCGCACAACATCACTATTTTAAAAAATATTGATGAAAATATTATGATAGAAATCGATAAACTTCAGTTCTCAGAACTGATGGACAATCTTTTATCGAATGCGATAAAATATGGTCCAAATGGAGGAGATATCATAATAAATAGTACTATTGAAAAGGATCATGTAATCATATCTATTGTTGATTCAGGTATTGGTATGACAGAAGATCAAATCGATCATGCCTTTGATGAATTCTATAAGACTGATCCAAGTCGTCATGATCTTGATTCAAGTGGTTTGGGATTATCAATATGTAAACGTATTGTTGAATTGCATGGAGGAAATGTTGGGGTGAAAAGTCAAGGATTAGGAAAAGGTAGCACATTTTATTTTAGTTTACCATTCAATTCTCAGAAACAGAATAGTGAAATTCCTTACGATTCAGACAAAGATGTTCATACGAATATCGATAGACTAATAGAGAATATAAACAAAAGATAGAATTATCTTAACCAAAAACAATCGGTTCAACAGGAGAAATCTTAAGCGGATCTGGTTGGATATTTAACGTCCGAAAGGGGAAATTTCTGGTAAGATATGGCCATATAATGCATCAATAGAAACAGCTCAAAATTGGTTGAATTCATGTACTGCTCTTAATCGTTTGAAGGTGTGATGTTTAACTTGACATCCACTAGAATTCCATGGGATGTGAAAGATACCTTTTTTTGTTTTGAAAAATCCCTACGGCAAAGGTTCTTTTTGTAGCCAATCAAAATCACTTACGTAGAGATCACGGATGTCGGTGACGCCGAATCTCAACATGGCAAGACGTTCCAATCCAAGACCCCATGCTAAGACAGGATTTGTAATTCCTATTGGCTCGGTGACCTCTGGGCGGAAGATGCCACTACCCCCAAGTTCCATCCATTTGTTATTCCACAAAACATCCACTTCCATACTTGGCTCAGTATAGGGAAAATAGCCGGGTCTAAAACGAATTTTTTCAAAACCCATCCGTCTGTAAAACTCTTTGAGAACACCGATGAGCTCCCTGAAATTCGTCTGTTCCTCATGAACAATACCTTCGATCTGGTAAAACTCCGGGAGATGTGTCGCATCAATATTTTCCTTTCGAAATACACGCCCGAGCGAAAACACTTTGCAGGGTGGTCGTGGATGATGGTACAGGTAGCGTATGGTGTTGACTGTCGTGTGTGTGCGGAGAAGAGCACGGTTCCCCTCCTTTTTAGAGAAGGAATATCCCCAACCCGTTGAGGAAGTCTCTCCACCATCTTCATGGACATGAGCGATGGTCTCCATAAGCTTCCCGTCATCGATGGGTATCTCTGCGGGAACACGACAATACAGGGTATCCTGCATTTCTCTTGCGGGATGGTCCTGTGGGATAAACAGCATGTCCATATTCCAAAAACTTGACTCGACGTAGTTCCCCTGGATTTCTTCAAAACCCATGGCAAGGAAGATCTGCCGAATATGGGAGATTAAGGAAACCATTGGATGGGGTTTGCCGCCGAACGTGGATGGTGCAAAGGCATGGATATCATAATGTCGAAATACTGTTTGCCCTGCAGGATAGAATTTTCCAGTTATGTCACTGGTTCGTTTATCTGCCCCATGAGAAATGTCACTCGTTATTACTTTTTGTCCACCCGGATAGTATTTTTTAAGTGGGTCATTGGAAAGGATACTTTCGTGATGCCATTCTCTTGATTTGATAAGCGACGAAGTAATCTGGGAGATTTCCTCTTCGATATCAAATCCCTTTTTCAGGACTTGTTTTCCTGCATCGGTTAGCACGATGGTACTGGTTATGATTTCTTTTTCTCGTATCACCTGTTTCCGGGTGAGTAACGGCTGGATACGTTGCTTGTCAATACTCTGTTCTGGATGCTTTTTGAGTTGAAGGAGAAGATCGTGGTCTGTATCTTTTTCTGAGACGGCCTCTGTTCCCTTGGGTGTGATCTCGAGGAGGGTTATGTTCTTTTCTTTTCTGATCGTTGCCCAACCCTTGCGTTTCAGCCATCCGATAGCAACAGGTATTTCCTGGTCTTCGATCGCCCCATGAAGATCCTGAAGAGAAGCCTTCCCCTGATGATCGGCCAGATACTGTAATGCTCGCCGTTCTGGAAGACCCTTGTCAATAAATATATCTCCCTCTTTACCGAGGGAATAGACCGTGATGATATGTTCTTCAATGGTGACAAGATGTTTTGATTTCAGCCAGGAGGCAGCATTCATGACTTCGACAAGTTGTTGAAAATCGCCATTGGAACAGATGGTTTCTGGTGTTTCTCGACCTCCCAGTTTCTGTAGAGTCAACAACACCTTTTTTTCATGCTGGGAGAGTTCTTTGATAACCTTGTCAACATCCATTGAAACCCGCAATATCGAAGTGATAACTTAAAGATATCGCTTGCCCTCCATCAATGATGCTCACCTTTTGGAAGAATATTTAAATAAGGTAGTAGGGATATTTTTATAATGGGGGCACATGAAGAACCCGTCATCTACTCACATACTCTTTTTTCTGTTCTTTATCAGTCTTCTTCTTATCCTTGCCCCGTTCCAGAGTCAAGGGGACATCGTATCTTCTGTCCAACAGCAGCCTGTTTCTACAGATCCCTATCAGTACCATAGCTATCAGACCATGACTGATCTTCTTGTTCAACTCTACGAGAATCATTCCGATATCATGTCACTATGGTCAATCGGTACCACCTATGAGGGACGAACCATTTGGATGGTGAAACTCTCAGATCATGCCGAGCGAGATGAGGACGAACCTGGCGTGCTTCTTATGGGGGCTCATCATGGCAATGAAAAACCCTCCTATGAGTCCCTCTTGTATTTCATACAATTAGTCGTTGAACAGTATGGAAAGGAAAACCTTGACAATGATGATGATGGACTGGTTAATGAAGATATCATCGATGGTCGTGATAATGATGGAGACGGCTTCATCGACGAGGATCTTTCCGAGGAACGCATCACCTCCATCGTGGATCAAACCCAGCT
>JAFGDG010000097.1 GCA_016932245.1 Thermoplasmatota archaeon | reverse complement strand
TTTCTAAAATGGTTTTCGCAAACTCATTTTATGGCAGAATTGATGCCGATTGCTCCTTTCTCACCAAACTGTCAGGTGACTAGTAAATTTATTGTGAAGTTTTATACAATCCTTCTAAAATGCCTAAAAGGATTTACTGATAATGAAACCCAACACAAATTATAAGTAATGTGTTTTCGTCAAAGTGGGATTTGAAACCACAAAGTCTTGGAATTTTGGTTAGGAGAATTTTTCTAAGGACAACGCAAATAAAAAATAGCTTATCCATTTACTAGATTTCTACTTGAAAACGAGTTCATTAGTTACATCAGAATGGCGGAAGCATAAGCTATGAAAACACTAAAAATACTCATCTTTTCAATCTTTGTCTTGACTTCTTGCGTTACTAGGGTTGCGTCTACGCCTATCGTACCCACTTTTACTTCCACGCCTGATTTCGTGACCGTAACGTCAACACAATCGTCAATCACTGTTCCTGCGACTATCCCAGCTACTACGTCTACGCCAGCAAAAACGCTTGTTCCTACGCCTATCCCAGCAACGTCAACACCATCACAACCACCCATAGCCGTTGTCACCTGGGAACCGGAGCAATTAAAAAGATGGCAAGACTATGAAAATGCTCTGGGGAACAAGCTACTGGGAAGCGATGAATCCATAGGTAAGTTTTTATGTGAGTGGGAAGTATTGGGACAATCCGGTTTGGAACTTTATCTATGGGCGATTTGTTCAAGCACGATGCCCTTCGGTAAATTCGACGAGAAAGATCTCTTTCCTTATTATGAAACACCAGCTTTAATTCTCCATACTGAGGAAGGAAATATTGAAGCAGTAAAAATTCCCGGAGCCGGAACATACTATGCGCGTGATATCCGCGCCATGTTTCCGGTGGATGTTCAAGAAAGGATTTTTAATCGATTGATAGATACTCGTAGTTTGTCGGAACATTTGGACTTTAGACGAGAGCATTCAGAAGTTCCACCTTTGATCGTTCTTGAAGCAACGCTAGTACCATAAGTCAGATTTGTTTTCTATTGGACACGCTGTACGTTGTATAGAAACCTTTTCATGATGACAAAACAGGAGGATTAAGATGAATAGTGTCAAACGATATATACCAATCACAGTTTTCGCTGTTGCAATATTGTTTTTATGGGGAATTGGACAACGTCTGTTGGAGCAAATAATTTCGATGCTATTTCAACGAATACACCTTCTCCACAAGGAAATACAACAAGTTCAACTATTTCTGCTAAACAGGAAGCAGAGTTAAAAAATGTGATTCAGGATTATTTTGAGATCCGCTATCGTATTATGAACACTTTGCAATTGGATGACTTTGGTGACATCATCTCAATCGATCCAAAAGCAAAGGCTTTCTTAGAAGCAGAACTAGGTAAGCTAGCAGTTGAGGTCAAGCATGCAGAATTAAATCATCTTGGGTATGTGGATTATGAATTCTCTCTTGATTTTGGGAATTTCATTGCTGATAACCCTGCGATGGTGACAGTATCAGTAATCGAGAATCATGCTGTTATTGAAGCAATTTCTATAGAGCTTAATCCAGAAAATCCATTTGTCTCTCATAGATACGGTCTTGAGCATACGATTGTTTTGTCTAATGAACAGGGGCAATGGAAAATTATGTCCGATCACTATAATGATTATTTATGGAAGATGCTAAGACAAACGGGGACTTCCCCAGATATGATGTTGCATGTTCTAAGCCCATCTCCAAGACCTATAATGCGAAACATAAGTGCTGAAACAGAGTCTGCCTGCGGTTTATCTGAAGACGATTCATCTCATGACTATGATCGGGATGGGGCTGTCGCTTATGCGCTTGGGCATTACAGTGGTCTCGATTATAATCGAGACTATCCTAGTTATGATGGTACAGTATGGGGAGATTGTACGAATTTTGTCTCTCAGGCTCTTTATGAAGGTGGTAATGTATCTATGGAAATCCCCGATCCTTTGCCGTCTCCAACCCCTGATGGACAGTCTGGATGGTATCTTCTCAATGGTTTGCAACGAGCTACTGACTGGAATGATGTAGGAGGTTTTTTTAGTTTTGTCAACGATCAGAGTGCAGCAATAACTGAGGGGCCTGAGGGATGTGTCATAACGATAGATGATCTTTCACTTGGGGATGTGATTCAATATGACTGGGGGGGTGATGGGATATGGGATCATTCTGTTATTGTTGTTAATTTTCAGGATTCAGATCCCTATGTTGCGTCTCATTCACCAAATATCTCTACTCATTACACACATTTTGATTACTATGTTCCTGGTACAAGTCAGATTAGATTTATTCGTATTGAACGGAGTGATGGAAACCCTCCTATCAAGGCTCAAGTTGAGACAACGAGTGATGATGCAGGCATGAGCCCAGGAAGCTGTGCATATTCTTCTCCAAATAATGAAGTTTATCTTGGAAATTGTGTCAATGGTGGCGACATTACCAGTGGTTTCCGTTTTAATAACATCGAAATTCCACAATATGCAGAAATTAAATATGCATATATTACTTTTGCAGTTGATGGCCCGTATAGTGATCCTGTATATGTAAAAATATATGGGGAAGCAATTGGAAACTCTGAAACATTTACTATTTCAAATCCTCCGGATAGCCGTACTACCACCAGCGAAGAGAGCGCAGTTTTATGGGAAATTACAGATCAGTGGGATCTTACAGATAATCTTGCAGGTGTAGCTAGCAAATATAGCCGTACAACCCCTCAACTCGCTCCCGTGATTCAGGAAATTGTAAATAGAGATTACTAACTTTGCACTTTAAGAATTAGATAAAGCCAATTGGCCGCAGATCTGCTCAAGGGAGCCGCCATTTCTGACCTGCTCAATCA
>JAFGDG010000096.1 GCA_016932245.1 Thermoplasmatota archaeon | reverse complement strand
ATACCAAAATTTATATATACTATTACATCACATACTATTATTTAGGCATACCTAAAAATTGGGCGAGTGTATCATGACCACTAAAGGAATACCATTAGCGCATTTGCCAAAAGGAAAAACAGGACGAATACTCCATATACATGGGAGAGGTGCAAGAGGACATCATGGAAGGTACCAGGGGGGACACCACGAGCGACCTCAAATGGAACATTGTTTCCATCGAAGATTAAATGCGTTGGGAATTAGAGAAGGGCAAATCGTGAGAGTTGTTTCAAAGCAACCGTTGATGGGGCCGCTTACGGTTTCTATTGGCAACTGCCAAATGACCATAGGCCGAGGAATGGCTCATAAAATACTTGTTGAAGAATTATGATGAAAAAAATCGTCTTGATGGGGAATCCTAACGTTGGTAAAAGTGTCGTCTTTTCTCGACTTACGGGCGCCAACGTTATTGCCTCAAACTATCCGGGCACTACCATTGATTTTTCGAAAGGAAAAATGAAAATTGGTGATGAGTTTGTAGAAATTATCGATGCGCCAGGAACCTACTCCCTTGAACCAGCAAACAAAGCAGAAGAAGTTGCTGTCAAGATGCTCAAGGATGCAGATGTCATCATCAACGTTCTTGATGCCACGAATTTAGAACGCAATCTCCACCTTACTCTTGAATTATTGGAACAACATATTCCCATGATCATTGTTTTGAATCTTTGGGATGAAGCAAAACACCTTGGCGTCCATATCGACGAAAAACAATTGGAGCAAATATTGGGAGTACCTGTTGTTCCGACGGTAGCACTTACTGGTGAAGGAATTAAACATCTGGTCTCACAGGTCCCTCATGCCCGTATCAACAAACACATCAAACCAACAAGCGAGGAGGGTCGATGGATAGAAATCGGATCGATAATCAATAAAACTGAACGAGTCGATCATCGACACCACACTCTAAGAGAACGACTCTCTGATTTAACCATTAGACCAGTAACAGGTCTTCCTATTGCCGCAGTTATTATTCTTGCTACCTTCTGGTTTGTACGCTTCATCGGAGAAACCATTGGCAGTGGCATTTCTTTCATATTTGAGCAGGGTTACCAGCCACTCATGATGGCATTGAGTAATTGGCTTGGCCCAGGGACACTCATTCATGATATTGTCATCGGAAATCTCATCGAAGGAGAAATCAATTTTGAACTCTCCATGGGGCTATTGACAACAGGTATGTTTGTTCCCCTTGCCATGGTACTGCCATACATTATTGCCTTTTACTTTATGCTTTCCACGCTTGAAGATTCTGGATATCTGCCACGTCTTGCCACACTTATGGATAATATCTTTCATAAACTTGGCATGCATGGATACGGCATTATTCCCACCTTTCTCGGTTTTGGATGCAATGTACCTGGTGCCCTTGCCACGAGAGCCATGGAAACACCAAAACAGCGATTTATTGCAGCAACGCTCCTTGCCATTGCCGTTCCTTGTATGGCACAGATGGCCATGATCTTTGGCATCTTAGGCCCCTATGGATTGTATTATATTGGGTTAGTGTTTCTTTCCCTGGTTATTGTATATCTTGCCGTAGGATTCATTCTCAATAAAATGATTAAAGGAGCAAGTCCTGAAATCTTTTTGGAAATACCTCCCTATCGCCGACCAAGTGGCAAGGCAATTGTGAAAAAGACATGGATGCGGATACGCTGGTTTTTAAAAGAAGCAATTCCCTTCCTCTTTCTTGGCATCCTGGTCATTAACATCCTCTACACACTAGGAGTGCTTCAATGGTTAAGCGACATGCTCGCGCCAGTCATGGGCATCTTTGGGTTACCCGGCGGTGCAAGTATTGCTATGGTTACGGGATTTTTGCGAAAGGATCTCGCCGTGGGCATGCTTCTTCCACTAGGAATGGGACCGTTGCAATTAGTGATTGCCGCAACCATGCTGACGATGTATTTTCCCTGCGTCGCAGCCTTTGTTGTGTTGCTTAAAGAATTGGGTGTAAAGAATATGATTAAATCAGCATTGATTATGATGGGTACCGCAGCAATTGTTGGAGTAACACTTCGCATTATTCTGTTGGGGGTATAAATGAGAAAAAAAACGATTGAAGATTATGTTGAGATGGTCCATGATCTTCAACAAGAAAAAAAACCAGTGCATACAAATGATATTGCTGCAGCCCTGCAAATTAATCCAGCAAGCGTGAGTGAGATTTTGCAGAAATTAAGTGAGGAGGGATATATTAAGTATCAAAAGTACGGAGGAGCGACACTTACCAGCAAAGGGAAAAAAGTAGCCATTGCCACAAAGAAGCGACACGACACGTTAACTGAATTTTTGATGCTACTCGGTATCGATAAGAACATTGCAGAAAAAGATGCCTGTGAAATGGAACATATTTTACATGCCGATACCATGGAAACCATTATTAAGTTCGTTGAAGTGATAAAACATTGCGAAGCAACTCCCTTTTGGTTAAAAAGACTCAAAGAATACGTTAAAACAGGAAAACTTGCTAAATGCCCATCTAAGATGATTGAAGTTTGCCTACAACACGCAAGAAAGATAAAATAGAGACGGACCTGGCGGGTTAGAAGGATTTTACAGGAGAAACAATGCATTTAGAACCTCTATTTCTTGTTTGTCTGTAGCTATCTATTGGAAGCATTTTAGCAAATACTTGACCAAACCCTAGTTTACCCCTACAATTTATAAAAAATAGAAAATTATATAAATATGTAGGGGTACTTACTATTTATGGTTTCAATAAAGAAAAAAAACATAAGCGGAAAAACATACTATTATCTAGAACACAGTTACAGAAAAAATGGGCAAGTCT
>JAFGDG010000095.1 GCA_016932245.1 Thermoplasmatota archaeon | reverse complement strand
TTTTTGCCCATGATGCAAGAAAAAAGGAGGATATGACATATTTGGGGAAATCAAAGAACGGTACTGAGATGTATATTAATAGGATGGTTTCCGATCGAAAAAACATCCTTGTTATTGGAAGTGTTGAACCACATTATTTTGCAGGATATACAGGTGGGAGGAAATCATTTTTACCAGGTGTTGCCTCTTATGAAACCATTGAAATGAATCATAAACTTGCCTTAGAGGACACGGCGTGTTCTCTTGCGCTTAAGGGAAATCCTGTTCATGAGGATATGGTTGATGCGATGCATGTTCTGAAGGACCTCAATGTTTTTTCCATTCAAACGGTACTTACACGTGATCATGAGATCTATGCGGTAACGACTGGTGATTTACATACATCCTTTGATGCCGCGATAGACTATGCAAAGGAGGTGTTTTGTGTTCCCCTTACAGAAAAAGGTAATATTGTCGTAACTGCAGCACCGTATCCTATGGATATCGATCTTTATCAATCTCAGAAGGCACTTGATAATGGTAAATTAGCCTTACAACAGGGAGGTATTATTATTCTGGTTTCTAAATGTCGTACGGGCATTGGGGAGGACTCTTTTTTAGAGTTATTAGGTATGGCCGATTCTCCTGAAGGTATACTTGGAATACTCGGAAAACAATACAAACTTGGCTATCATAAAGCTGCAAAAATGGCACAGATTGGCACAAAGGCCGAGATGTGGGCGGTTACCGATCTCGATGATGAGATTATGAAAACTGCCATGTTGAAACCATATTCAAGTATCCAAGGGGCATTAGACGAGGCTGTGAAGGCGATCAGATCAAAAGGGATGATACCACGGGTTATTATCATGCCGTATGGAAGTCTCACGATTCCATTGTTGTGCAGGGGGAAATAGCTATGGATTTTGGTTGGACCGAAGAACAAAAAATGTGGAGACAGACCGTCAGAGAGTTTGCTGAAAAGAAAATTAAACCATATGTTCGTGAGATTGACACCAATAAAAAGATCCCAGAATCTATCATAAGAGACATGGGAAAGCTGGGTCTTTTTGCACCCACAGTTGACACGGATCTTGGTGGGGCGAATCTTGATTGGACCATGGCATGTATCGCCGCTGAAGAACTAGGTCGTGCCGATATTAGTCTGGCGATTCCTGTGCTATATCTGGTTGAAGCTTCTTGGGGTTTCATCTTTAACAGATATGGTACGCGAAAGGCGAAGGAAAATTTTCTTTCTAGGGTTACTTCTGGAAGAGGATTTTGTGGCATCGCTGTAACAGAGCCAGGAGGGGGATCAGATATTGTTGGTGCAGCAAAAACAACAGCGGTGAAACAAGATGGAGTATGGCACTTGAATGGAGAAAAAATGTTTATTAGTGGTATAAGAGAATCCTGTTCATGGGGTGGTGTCCATTTAACGCTTGCACGAACTGATCCTGGAGCGGGTCATAAGGGTTTTTCCTTTTTTGCGGTTCCTCTAAAAGATAACGATCATGTTGAGACAACCTTACTTGAGGATATGGGACGTATGGGCATTTCTACAGGTGGTTTTACCATGAAGGATGTCGAACTTTCTGAGGAGTATTTGATCGGTGAGTTACATAAGGGTTTTTATTATGCAATGGAAGGATTTTCCGCTGCGAGAACGTTGATCGGTGCGACTTGTGTGGGGGCAGGGGAGGCGGCACTAGAAATGGGTATGGAACATATCAAATGTAGAGAATCGTTTGGCCGACCTATCGGATCCTTTGAAGGGATTCAATTTCCTCTTGCGGAACATTACACCAACCTCGAGGAAGTTAAACTACTTACATATAAAGCTGCTTGGATTATGGATAAAATGTATAGGGAGAATAAATTTTCACATCATGATGTTGCTCTTGCTGCAGCTATGAGTAAGCTTCGGGCACCAGTTCATACTTTTAATGCTATGAATGAGGTGGCTGACTGGCTTGGCGCCACCGGTTATACAAAGGAGTATCCCATTGAGATGGGCATTCGTGGTGTGAGATCCTATTCCATAGGTGCAGAAGGAACAATGAATATTATGAGAATCATCATTGCTAGAGAACTACTGGGTCGAGACTTCCTCCCGTATAACCAATGAAGGATAGTAGTGTGTATATCACGCCCTCATCTAAAATAAAAAGACCAATTACCTTTCGATCTCGAAGGAAATATTCATCTCCGCTCGAAAAAGTGTTGGTTTATCGTTTTCCACTTTGATATCAAATTTTGTTACCTCTGCACGCCGAATGTTTTTTACGGTCTTTGCCGCCTCAATAACCGCATTTTTTGCAGCATCGCTGAAACTTTTCTCTGATGTTCCTATTATATCTATTATCTTATAAATAGTCATCTGTATTCACCTGATATATCTATAAATGAAGGAGTACTTAATTATTTTGTAAAGAGAGGGTTTATATGCTATTACTTGAATGAAACCACTATTTTGTCCTAATGTGATTATTTGGAAATCTTTATAATAAGAATTTGAATTTCTAAACTTGATATCAAATGCAGAGCGACTCGATATTCATCAAAAATGGAGAGCAAAAAAAGAAAATCCTTCGACCAGGTAGACTCTATCGGATGATGATAAGATCTGAAAATATGGAGGCAATGATCGCAGAGCTAGAACCTCGGAGAGAATCACGATGGTACCAGCACAAAGGTGAAGAGCTCCATCTTTTATTAGAGGGGGAAATTGAGTATGTTGTTGGCGAAAAATCATATAATCTCAGCACGGGAGACGTATTATGGCATAAGTCAACATTGAAACATAAAGCAAAGAATAATGGTGATGTAACGGCACGTTACATTACCATAGGGACTCCCCCCACATTCATGGTAAGAGAATTGTAATAAGATGCTAGAAAAATTATTTCTTCTTTTTTTCAGCATCTTGGATTTCTTTTTTCACCCATGGTTCAACGGTTTTACCGTAATAGAGGTTCTGTAGATCTTCATCAAGATTTGACGGTTTGACGATCATTATCCACCCTTCATCATAAGGACTTTTATTAATCAATGTACAGTCATCTTCAAGATCCTCATTAACCTGAAGGATTTCACCCGATATCGGGGCAACAAATTTAGCAACCCATTTTGCCGATTGGATCTTTCCACATGTTTCATCCTGTTCTACTTCATCGCCCTCAAAGGGGAGATCGATGTAGGTAGTATCACCAGCACTTTGTTGATAAAAATCATTCATACCCACGCGTACCTTGCCCTCGGATTCTATCTTCGCCCATGTATGTTCCTTATGATAGTAAAGTTCATCTGGAAAATTATATCCTTCAATTTTTGCCATGAGAATTCCTCCATTTCAGTATAAGATTATAGGAGGAGGTTTTATTAAGTTTATGTGCCCTCATCTAACAACAAACAAAAAACTTAGGTAAGAACTATCTCCGAATGAATCTCAACTTCCGTCGTTATTGATGCAGAAATAAGACAAAACCGTGGGATTCTCTCAATAATTGATGCTACTCGTTTCCTATCCTGTTCGGATGAAATTTCAATTTTGAGCCATATGTGTATTGTGCTAAATTGAAAATTTTTACCAACGAGTTCTGCTACACCCTCCGCCGTACTTGTATATGACTTTAGTCGGATTCTCTCCTTTTGAACAAACCATAAAAACGTTGTCATGGTACACACTTCAACAGAGGATACAAAAAGGTCTTCTGGAGACCAAATCTTCTCATGACCACCAAATTCTGGCGGACATGCCACGTTGATATCAGGTTTTCCTTCTGAGCTAATGATGCCTTTCTTTTCGCCGATCCATTTAAGATGTGTTACATATCTATATTGTACTGGTTGGCCTTTCATACGTTAACCTCTTTCTACGTTCTTTATGCAGCGAATCAGATCATGTAAAATAAAATCAAATTTTTTCTGTAACTCATAAGACAACGTTGTTCCAGAGGACGTATCCTTAGGTTGGATTCCATAAAAGAAAATCTCATCAGCAGACATGTTGAGTTGTTTTGAAAAGAGCAATACGTGAAGCATGTCGCTTTCATGAGTTGTACTTGTTATACATGTCTTCATACTTTTCATATCTTCAAAACGTAGTAACTTAGATTCAGCAACCTTCCCACCAAAATCTACGGCATCAACAAAGACAAGAGTTGTAAAACGAGAGAGAAGCGGCAAAAGGCCCAACCCACCTGTTCCGCCATCAATAAATGTAATATACTGTGAAAACTCCTTTTTCCGTTCAATTAATTTGTCAAGCAATAATACTCCAATTCCATCATCTGAACGCAAAGGATTACCTATACCGATAATACCAATTTTTCTCATCATTCATGAACAAATTCCACATTAAGATAATGGGTACTACAAGAAATACAGGGATCGTATGCTCTCACCAACATTTCAAGGTTAAGTTCAATTTCCTTTTCGGATTTGTCTAAGAGAGTAGGAACAAAGGCTTCCATGTCTTTCTGAATATTTGCATGATTTTGATTTGTCGGAATGACGCAATTTGCTTTAACACATCGACCCTTATCATTTATACTGTAATCATGAATAAGCAACCCTCTTGGTACCTCAAC
>JAFGDG010000094.1 GCA_016932245.1 Thermoplasmatota archaeon | reverse complement strand
TTATTACCTCTTGGGGGAATTATCATGAAGAACAACAGCTGTAAAATAATGCTTACGCTGGGTGTGTGCGGTATACTGCTGACAACCCTTTTGGGACCTACGGTTGCGGCAACACGAGAAGAAGAAGGCGAATCCTACGACTTACTTATCATTACACCAGCGCGCTATAAACGGGTGTTGGGAAGGCTGGTAACGCATAAAAACGACATGGGTGTACCGACCAAACTCGTCACCTTATCCACAGTGTACAGACAGACAACCCAGGGTCGCGACCGTGCGGAGCAGATTAAATATTTTATCAAAACAGCACACGAGCAATGGGACATCACCTATGTGATGCTGGTAGGCAATTTCCGTCAGCTCCCTATCCGCTACTGCTACAATGATGAGCCTTGGGAAGCATTTCCTGAGCCGTATTTTATTTCAGAACTCTACTATGCTGACCTCTATGATGCCGCAGGCAATTTTTCATCCTGGGACAGCAACGATAATGGCATATTCGGGGAATGGAAGGGAGAGGAAGCACAAGACACCAACATTGATCTGTATCCTGATGTCTATGTCGGTCGGCTTGCCTGCCACACTGTCATTGAGACATGGATTATGACCAACAAAATCATCACCTATGAAACCACAACCTATGGCCGTGAGTGGTTCATGCGTGCGGTAGCGATTGCTGGTGATACCTATCCACCAGAATCCTATAGCTTTCCGACCCCTGGCTTTGAAGGAGAAGAAAACACGCTCCTAGGCCTCAGCTATCTCCCAGATTTTGAGCATGTCACGCTCTTTACCTCTGATGGAACCTTGACGGGCCCACAAGATGTCGTTTCCGAAATGAGCAGGGGATGTGGCTTTGTCTATTTTGATGGTCATGCGAACCCAGCATCGTGGAGTACGCATCCACCAAATGATAAAAAGAATTGGACTTCAGGATTAGCCCTGTTTGATATGTTCAAGTTGAGAAATAAGGATATGTATCCCATCTGTATCGTTGGCGGGTGCCACAACCTCCAATTTGATACGGCACTGACCAACTTCCTCAAAGGCCCTAAAGAAGCATGGTATTATTCAACCGGGGTGCCTGAATGCTGGGGATGGCGGCTGACCAGAAAGATTGGCGGCGGCGCCATTGCCACCATTGGATGCTCGGGGCTAGGGATGACCAAGGAAGATAAAGAATCCCAGGAGGGCGCATCAGACTATCTTGACCCGCAATTCTTTTGGGAATATGGAGTCAACGGCACTGGTATCTTGGGAGAAGCATGGGGCAAAGCCATTATCAATTACCTCAACAAATATCCCATCAATTGGTCCACACCAGCAGACGGCGATTCTGCCATTGATGCCAAAACGGTACAACAGTGGATTTTACTGGGCGATCCCAGCTTAAAAATAGGCGGGTATCCTCTCTAGGATAGCTGCTTGTTTCTTTTCTTTAAAAATATTATGCTTTGTGTTTGGTCCAGTTGTAGCTGCGCAGCTTTGCCGTCTCGCCAAAGCCACATGAGGCACAGCGCTTTTTGCGGACATGGAACGCATGTTTTCCACACCGTCGACACATGATGTGGGTTTTTTTGCCGCCACTTTTTGATGGAGTTCCCTTTGACATTGTTTCATCCCTTCCTATGGTGAGACATAGATAATGTTATCCCCACGGACAATCAACGTGGCATGTTTTGTTGGTTCGCCTGCACCAATAATTTCGTCAACATTCTTTAAGACTAAGTTCATATGTGGTACATCATAGCCATCCAAGACGCCGTGATAGGACCGCCCTCCCCGAAGCTCAACAATGACTCGACTGTTTAAGCTTGCATGAAGGATTTTCAATGGCTTTTCCATGTAGACACTACCTAGGGCACACGAAATAGATATCTTATTTATAAGGATTTGGGCACCCGCCACACATAATCATTTTAAGAACAAGGGAGATACATAGACCAGCATGACTGCCACCATTAAAAACCGTCATCGCCTCAAACGCAAAGAAATACAACAGTTGCAGGAGCGCATCAGCCGTTTCTTTACGCTCGATGCATTTCCGAATCACGTCACGGTTGAACGCGGACAGATTGAAGGAACCACCTTTTTCTTTGTTGATGGGTCACCGTTATTGTTTCTACATGACGATCAGCTGTTCTTTACGCTGCAGGGGATCGCACACTACCATCCGCACGAAAAACGAGTGGTGGTGGACATGGGGGCAGTCAAATTTGTCACCAATGGCGCCGATGTCATGGCCCCTGGCATTGTAGACGCAGATGAGGCGATTGTGCCGGGAGACCATGTATGGATCTGTGATGAGCGGCACCATAAGACTCTGGCCATTGGCGTGGCGATACTAGATGGGGTACAGATGAAGCAACAACAAAAAGGCAAAGCCATTGCACTTGTCCACTATGTGGGTGACCAGTGGTGGAAGCATATCGCCAAAAGTTTATAAAGAGAAATATATTTTAGATTACTAGTTAAAATCAGCAAAGGAGATGAGAATTATTATGGGAATCGTAAACAAGATATGGGGCGAAAAGAGTGGAAGCGATGTCGGTGGCTACGTTGACCTGGAGAAGTACGTGGAAACAACCAAAGGCCAGGGAGCAGCAAAAATGAATGTTCGCGTTGGCGAGATTCAGCGCTACGATGATTTGAAAGAATTTGCTGATTACGTGTATGGTGGTAACGTCCTTATTCTTGATTTTACACCCATTGCCGACGAAGAAGTTATTTTAAAACGCATTACCAATGATTTGAAAAAGATGATTGGCGAAATTAACGGTGATATTGCTGGCATCGGCAACAACTTGATGATTGTTACCCCAAGCGATGTAAAAATTGACCGCAGAAAGCTGCGAGGCAAATACGCCTAACATCGCGGGTCACTCCCCGTTCCTTATTCGTTTTCTAGACAATTGTGGAGTGTAAAACAGGAAAGAGGGATGGGGAATCTGGATATGTGGATGGTAAAGATGAAAGGAAGAAAATTTAAGGCTCTCCAGATTCCACTATGTTATACTTTATCTAATCACATATAAATACTTTATGTGTCACTTCGTCAAAATGAAAAAATGACAGCCTTTATCGAGTGGTAGTTGATAAATATCAGCAAAAAGATTGGTAACGGCATATCATGAACGACAGAAGATCTGACCGCCCTTATTCGTTGCTGCTAATACTTGCCAGTATTGTTTCTTGTATAGTACTTATCTATTTTGTGAGACGGCTGGTCTATGCCTTTGGCATTACCTATTATAACGTAGAAGTAGGGCTGCTGTTTGATGCTATTGCCCTTCCAGTCATCATTCTTACTGTTGGCAGCATACTGCTGCTTTGCTTTCATAAGCAAAAAAACTCACCATAGGAAAAGAACACGACGAAACGGACCCGCGGGGATTCGAACCCCGGTTACCGGCTCCGAAGGCCGGTAGGATATCCAGACTACCTCACAGGCCCACCAAGGTGCCTACAATCCAGCACCCTGTTATAAACTTGTCTGAAATATATCCAATTTTGCCAATTAAAGAAAGATATAAATAGCAAGTATATAATAACAAAAGCAAGTTGGATGAGATGCGCGCAATACTTTCGAAAAGAGTTGAAAGTAGGCTTTGTTAAGGATTGTGTGGAGCGGGTAACGCCGTCTGAAAAGGGATGCGGATGCAGGATAGTTGGATAGGTACATCACGAAAAACATTGTTAGCTTCTTGGAGGGTACTGGCTTGACGGACGACAAGAAGAGTACCCATAAGAAATCTGATTTTGAATCTAAAGATTATAAGGAGATTATTGCAGAAATTGATCGATTTTTAGCAAATAAACAACTCCATACCATTTCTGATATCAATTGGATGCCGGAGCAAGAAAAAAAGGATGACCAGCATCCCGCACCGCCATCTTTTGAAAACGAAAAACAACGTGAAAAAGAACGAGAAGTGAAAGAAAGTGAAACATTAGGAGGAGACCTGGTACTTGCTCATCCCACAAACAAACAAGAGGAAAAAGACGTAGGGCCTGACTTCTCTGAGTTAGCAAAAAAGTACGAAGGACATCTCACCATTGCTACAGAAGAAACAGATGATGTACCTCAGGTAGAACATAGCGTACCACAAAAAACGAAGGGTGATAAAAAATCAAAAGAAAGGGGAAAGAGAAAAAAGTGGTTCAGCAGAACGAAAGAAAGCAGTAGAAAAACAAAAGACAACAAATCCAACGTACCCTTAAAAGAGATGGCGCTTGATGAGAGCGAATCATCATTTAGTGCAGAAAATATGCCCGCAACGGAAAATGGCTCTTTGCCGGGAGGGGCAGGGCAACAACGATTCAATTATGCACGGGATTTTTTCTTTTCTGACGTTTCTGAAGAGGACTTGTTGTTTAAAGATGGTGAGTTTAGGGGTGAAACACTCCCTGACGTGTCTGAACATATCTTTTTTGATGAATTGGATGACGCACTTGATGCAGGGTGGAGTCCGAAAATTACGGATGCTGAACGTAAAAGTATGGCATTGCCGCCTTCTCCCTCTTCTGAGCTAGATCAAAAAGGCCTAAAGAACAGTAATCTTGAAGTCCCCAGTGAAGTAGTAAAGAGCACATCAATCTCCTTAAAAGACATCGGACTTTCCGATGAAGAATGGGAAGAGCTTGACTTCTATCCACTACAAGAGCCGTTTGCCTATGTAGAGATTCTTCGTGAGAAAGAGAGCCTTGACAAACGATACTTCCTTGTTGAAGTAAATCTTACCAGAGAAGAACAGAGGGCATTAGACTTTATCTACGATACCATGGAAGGATTAACCATCGATACGGCATCGTTAGAGGACACAGGAGATATGGGTTATCTTACCAAACGCATAGAACAAATCATGAAGGATTATGATATTGAGCTACCCGCAGAATCAAGAACCAAAGTGCTGTATTATCTTGAAAAATTGTCGCTAGGGCTGGGGAAGATTGACCCGGTGATGAAGGATCCTAATATTGAAGATATTTCCTGTGATGGGGCCAATGTATCGGTCTTTCTCTACCATCGAAAATATGGATCGTTAAGGAGTAATATCGAATTTAGGAATGAGGAGGAGCTATCATCATTTATCTTCCGCTTGGCGCAAAAATGCGGCAAACATATCTCCATTGCTGAGCCAATGCTCGATGCCACTATGCCCGATGGATCCCGTATCCAGATGACGTTAAGTGATGAAGTAACGGCAAAAGGATCAACCTTTACGATTCGGAAATTTAGGGAAGACCCATTCTCCCCGCCTGATTTAGTCGAATTTAACACCATGTCTTCGGAGATGGTTGCCTTTATGTGGCTTGCGGTCGAAAATGGCGTCAATACGCTCGTTGCTGGTGGAACAGCAGCGGGAAAAACAACGGTGTTGAATGCCTTATCATTATTTATTCCTCGAGAGTCCAAGATTGTATCTATTGAAGAAACCAGAGAATTAAATCTTCCTCACCCCAACTGGATCCCAGGGGTGGCACGATCAGGATTTGGTGAGGTAGTTGCC
>JAFGDG010000012.1 GCA_016932245.1 Thermoplasmatota archaeon | reverse complement strand
ATTTTTAATTAAAAGACAAACTTTTAATTGGAAAACGATGATTACCCGTAATTGGTTGTAGTTGGGACAAAAGCAACAGATCATACCTGTGAGGTGGAAAGCATGTCTATTAAGAAGGAGTTATTATCTCAGATGAGCCTGCAACAATTAAAGAAACTTGCGGAGAAGAAAGGTATTTCCTTTTCGTTATCTGACCGGCAGAAGGAGTATTATTCCGAGTGGACCGAGAAGGATCGTATGGTAGATATGATGACGGATAAAAGGGATCTATCCATCAAGGAGATAGAGGATCATATTAGAGAGACCCCTAAATAATCCATCATATCATTCGTTTGTTTTATTATCGGTAGGTTTTTACCTGTATTTTTTTGCAATATTTGTTAATAGGACAGGTTGAGCAATGAGGAGAGATTGGTGTGCAGATGGTCTGTCCGAATGTTACAAAGAGATGATTGAAATCAGACCAGTATCTTTTTGGTAGGATCGTTCGTAATTGTTGCTCTGTTTCCTCAGGTGTTTTTGTTTTTACCCACCCTAATCTATTTGGTATACGATGACAATGTGTATCAATGGGAAGATGGTGTGGGTTATCAAATCCATAGACCATGACAATGTTTGCTGTTTTTCTCCCTACTCCTTTTAGGGTGAGCAGTTTCTCAAAATCATTGGGTACCTCCCCATTATAGGATTTGATAAGCGTTTGTGATAGCTCTTTGATCCGTTTGGCCTTTGTTTTATAAAACCCCACGGGATATATGAGTTCTTGGATTGTTTCCTCTGGTAAATCGATAAGTTTCTGTGGTGTATCATATGTTCGGAGGAGACGTATTGATGCTTCTTCAGTGACCTCGTCTTTTGTTCGAAGACTGAGGATGCAGGAGATGAGGACAGTAAATGGGGTTTTTTGGATTTTTTCCCATTTTTTTCTTGTGACAAGTGGTGTTTGTGCTGTTTCCATATTCTTAGATAAAAGAGCAAATATCTCCTTAAAATGGTATGTATCTTTGAGCATGGTTTCAGTAGACATGTTGTCTGTATCGAAAGGTTTTTTGTTTATAAAGATGCAGGGTTATAGGATACAGAAACAAGCTTTTTTACAAAACATTTAAATATTATTTCAAACATTAAAATAAGTGTATGTGAATAATGAGATACGAGATATTTAGTATCAACGTATCTCAGCGGGTCAGAGGCATCGGAGATATGCAGTATCTACCGATTGCTCCCATCACATACCTTTCTTTGTACGATTCATTATCTTTTTTGTGGATAAAAAACCTGCGAAATTTTTTGATTATATGCTCTATAGTTTAAGACCTATGTTCAAAAAAGGGAAAAGACAATAAATGGTAAAAAAAATTGACAAAGGTATCGCCGATCTTTCTGATATATTTTTGACCTGTAATTGGGATGTTTTGCCAAAAGAGTAATTAATAGGAACAGCATATATTGCTGCAGGAAAATTCCATCTGAGGGAGATGTGAACGGATGAAAAGGATAATGCTTGTTGATGATGAAAAGGACCAGATCTTCGGAATTAAAACGGCGCTTGAGGAGACATATGGAGATCAATACCAGGTGATTCCCGCTGAAAGTGGAAAACAATGTTTTGAGATACTCGAATCACAAGAACCACCAGATCTGATCTTGTTAGATATCATGATGCCTGAAATGAGCGGGTGGGAGGTTTTCGATAAACTTCGCGACAACCCAAATTGGCATAAGATACCCATAGTTTTTCTTACGGCAAGAACGGATCGTATCGCTGAAAACGCTGGAGAATTTCTCGGCGACGATTACATCGAGAAACCTGTTGATATCACAGAGTTAAACAACAGGATAGAAAAAGTCCTATCAAGAGAGTAGGCACACTTTCGCACATCCTTGATCATTTTCAGAATCAACCGTACTATATATACATCAGCATATGCAGCTAATCGATGAGCTGCGAAAAAGATTTTTAAGCACTGTTTTAACTTTCATGATTATTACAAAAGGAAAATGGGTTGTGCTCATGAAAGAAGAGTTTGAAGATACCGTTAACGTAGTGTTTGCATGTACTCTTATCGGTATTATAATTGGGGTATGGTTCCTCATTATCCCTGCATGAAACAATGAATTAATCTCTCCGGATCAGACCATTTTTGGTTCGCCAAAGATGAACCATAGTCCATATCCAATGACAACAGGTATCATCACAATGATGATAATGGTGCCAATGAGTGTGAATACGTCCATACGTACTATTTTTGATTCTGGACTATAAAATGATGTTGGAGAAGAATGACAAATTGATTATTTTAACAGTATACGATTCTCTATGGAATGATAAGTAACAACTTCACCATTTATCCATGTTAAGGGTTTATATATACCTTGTTTCTATTAACCTAGAAAAAATAATGCATATATTGTTTTGTTTGAAAAATAATGATCACTTGATATGTGACAAATGTATATTTTTGAAGAGAACATTTCATCTTATGTAAGACACGTGAAAAAATGAAATTTAATGGGCTCACCCTTGATAGTTTCCAGGTTCAGGCGATACATGCATTGGAACAGCAGAAAACTGTTGTTGTGAGTGCTGCGACAGGAACTGGAAAGACCGTTATCGCTGAATTCATCATAGATGAATGTATCAGGAAGACAGAGAAAAAGGTCATATACACCGCACCAATAAAAGCATTATCAAATCAGAAATTCAGGGATTTCAAACAGCAGTATGGTGAAGAATACATTGGGATCTTAACTGGTGATGTTGTCATCAACCCTCATGCGCCGATCTTGATTATGACAACTGAGATCTATCGGAATATGCTTCTTCAGCAAGATCCAATCATTAATGACATATCCTATGTTGTGTTTGATGAGATCCATTTTATGAATGATCCTGAAAGAGGGACAGTATGGGAGGAGGCCATTCTTTTTAGCCCTGCAAATATACGTTTTCTTTGTTTATCCGCGACAATTCCCAATGCAAAGGAATTCGCATCATGGCTTCGTACTATGCGAGATCACCCAGTTGAGATCGTTCGATGTGGTAAACGAGCTGTTCCATTACATCAATTCCTATACGAGGAGTATAAAGGGTTTGTTGAACGGGATTCTGTAACACCCTCACATAAAAAGAGGAAGTCTAAGAAAAAAAAGAATCAAAACACCAGATCATCTGTTTCTCCGGGTCATATCGTCATGCAGCTCAATGAGAAGCTACCTGTTATCGTGTTCTCATTTTCAAGAAAGCAATGCGAGGTTGAAGCGAAACAACTGCAAAAAAGGAGGACATTTATTCGCGATAATGAAAAAAGGAAACAGATACAAGATATGTATATGAATCATTTTGCATCTGAGGAGATTCAACATCTTTCTTCAACAAGGGAACTTATAAAAAGTCTTCAAAATGGTGTTGGTTTTCATCATGCAGGAATGCTTCCGCAGCAGCGTTTCGCCGTTGAAGAATTATTTGCACAGGGGTTGTTACCGGTGTTGTTTACAACAGAGACCTTTGCTGTTGGTGTGAATATGCCTGCGAAAACCGTTATTTTAAACGGGCTTCGTAAATTTGATGGGCAACGGTTCCGTGTGATCACCTCAAAAGAATATTTTCAGCTTGCTGGACGAGCAGGAAGACGAGGTATTGACACAGAAGGTTTTGTTGTTGCATTGATTCAGGAGGGTGAAACAAAGGAGGATTATCTTCGTATCTCAGAAAGAGATATTGAACCGATTCAAAGTCAGTTCACCCTTTCATTTAATACCGTCCTAAATATGATCGATTCGTATTCAAAAGAGGAGATCGATAGATTCTTACGAATGAATTTCCATGCGTTTCGCCGACAACATGTGACCCATAAACAGGTCCGGATGAAAACATCGTTCACAAGTAAGGTCCATCTGCTTCAAAAGATGGGATATATTTCTTCCAAGGGCACATTGACTGAAAAGGGCATGTTTGCGAAACAGATCTATTTCGAGGAACTGCTAATAAGTGAGCTTTTTGCAACAGATCTGTATCAGCAGTTAACGGATACAGAACTTTTACAGGTCATTGCTGGTATCATTTATGAGCGTAGACCTAATGATCATTTTAGTTTTCAGGGCATTGAAAGGAGTTATCAGTTGTTGCTGAAAAAGCTTAGTTGGAATACACATTTTATCAGAAAATTGAATAAGCTTTCATTAAAAAGAATGATGGCTTTGGTGGAGATTTGGAGTGACAATGGACATTTTGAGGATGTTGTATCGTTGACGAATTATCAGGAGGGTGATGTTGTTCGTCTCTTCCGCCGCATCATTGATATGTTACAACAGATACGACGTGCATCCCAGGATGAACATTTGAAGGAGCGGCTTGCTGATTGTCTGCAACGGGTTGATAGGGATCTGGTCGCTGTAGATATCTAGTAATAAAAGCTGTTTTAAGGCTCTGAGAGGTCTGTTAATGCGAAACCATCTTCACATAGCTCTGTGAAGCGGTCTATGAACCGTACAAGTGGTGAACCATCAATAAGATCATGATCACAGGTGATGGTTATATGAAAGAAATCCCTTATTGATATCGACCCGTTGGCTACACCTGGTTTTTTTGTGATACCGCCGAGTACAAAGAGGACT
>JAFGDG010000093.1 GCA_016932245.1 Thermoplasmatota archaeon | reverse complement strand
GGATGCTATCAGTTCCTTGATTGTTTCCGTTTTGATTTGATTGTTGCGTGGAGATACTTGCAGAGGTTGTGGTAGTGTTACTTTCCCCGCGATTATCTTCTACAGTTAAGGTGACCGTATACGTTCCACTTGAATGATAGATATGCGTCACACTTTCTTCATATGCTGTTCCTCCATCACCAAAGTCCCACGAGTAATTTAGGTTATCTTCATCTGGGTCATAACTTGCTGATGCATCAAAAGAAAGCTCTTCATTGGTATGCCCTGTATACGGGCCACCTGCGTCAGCAATAGGCGCTTGATTGGGAGTTGACAAATCGGGATTTATTATGACAGTGGCCGAGTCCTCATCTGACCATCCATTACTATCTTGTACTTTGAAATAAATGGTATGCGTTCCTACTCGTAGCGAGGCTGTGTTAAATCGTTGTTCGGTACTTAATGTCCCGTTGATGGTTGAACGCCAATGATATGAGATATTTGTTCCTTGGTAATTTTTGGCTATACCATAAAAAAATATTGGTGTTCCATATGTTGTTTCACCAGGATTAATAGTAATGATTTCGGCAGTTGGTTTGGCATCACTTTCAGTTATGGTGACTTGTGCTGTATCAGTATCAGTGGCGCTGTCATCATCTTTCACTTGCAACTTCACCGTATATGTTCCCGCAGTGGTATATGTGTGCGTTGTTGTTGCTGAAGTCAACCATCCTGTGTCATAACTTCCGTCATTGGTCCAATCCCATCGATATGAAAGATCATCATTGTCTGGGTCGGAACTATCTGAGCCGTCAAAGGTAATGGCACTATTTACCTCTCCACTGTAGGGACCGCCTGCATCAGCGGTTGGTTTGTTGTTCGAGGACGGTTCTTCTCCTTGAAAATATCCTAAAGGATACCGATCTTGATTACTCCCCCCAGGGACCGAGTAGGGAGTATCTCCGACACCATCCTCAGGACTTTCATCAACGCCAGTATAATCATCCCAATAATTCCCCTCGAAACCATCGTCCCATTGATTTGTACACGCATCGTATGCATGTTGTCCGTTGGCCTCAAATATGTTATAATAAAGAGTATTACCGCTCGATGAATCTTGGAACCAAAGCCCTTTGTTGGTATTATCTACGATTTCATTATTAGTTACTAGGTTGTTGGTTGATGTTTGTGTGATCCACAGCCCAATGTTGTTGTCCTCTATCGTGTTTTCACTAATGCTCCCTTCACTAGCCTTCTTAGTTAATATTCCTGCATACCCTCCCGTAATCAAACAATTTGAAATTTCAAAGCCGGTTGTATACTCTACATATATTACGTCAAATTGTTTTCCTTTAGCCGTAGGATTCTGTTCAATGGTACATCCAAATAAACTAACATCAGAGACATAGTTGAGGTAGTTCCCTTGGATAGTAACCGTATCTTTGGTAGTTTCGGTACCACTGATAAGTACGGTATCGCGATGTTCCCCCGTGATCGTAAGTGATTTATCAATCACAATATTTTCAGCATAGGTCCCGCTATACACGTAGATGGTGTCTCCTTCACTTGCATTTTCTATACTTTGCCATATGTGTCGGTAAGGCCACAAAAGAGTCCCATTTCCCGGATAGCTTGAGCCATCATCAACGTAAATTGTTCCGGCAGCCAGGCAAACTTCAATAGGCTGAAATGCCATTGGGATACCAAGGAGTAACATTCCAATTATTGCACCACTAAAAATTGCTTTCATGCTCACCACCCTTTAAGTACAGAATATCTTTACTTCCTAATATATATACTGTCCGTACCTATCTCAATTCTTCATAGAATTCATATTCGTCAATGTCGTCTTGAATTTCTTCGTATATTTCAAGCTCTTCGGTATAAAGTAACATAGTTTCATTAAAGAGCTCATAGAGTGCCGAAATATTGGTGTCATTTTCAAAACTGAGATTTTCTGCCATGCACCTCAGATAATAGCTAGCGTTATACCTCAGCATCGTCAATCGAGCACCAGAGGTAGTCAAGTCTACATAAAGATTAAGAATTTCAAGGTACTTGGGATAGGTGGTATAGAATTTTGTGTTGTTAAAGTACTTGTTCGCTTCGTTAAAATTTTGGTGAGAAATAAAATAATTTTCCATAGCATCTGTACAATTATCAATGGTTCTTTCTTTATAGGTATTAAATTCAGATTCATTGTTCTCTACAAGAGCGCTGCGAAACCACAAAAATCCCAAATCAAAATGATAATTACCAAATGCCCGATCTTCTCTCGACTTATCAAGAAGTACAGATGAGCTTAAGAAATGGTCGGTAAAGTTGATATTTCTCCCTTCGATGGTTTCGATTTCAGCGGTATGCTCACTCGTTAATGTCTCAATATTGGATCGATGAACAACATCTGCAACAAAATAGGTAATAATGGTGGCACCAACCATGATAGAAAAAAGCATAATGAACATATTTTTAGTAAATAGTTGTACCATTGTTCTACCTCCATCTATACCTATATATTTGAGGTCTCTTCATTTTCCCCACCCACACATATATCTTTGACGGTTATGATATTTAAATACTTTGTGTCATTTTTCCAAAGTGTCATTTTTAGAGAGGAAAAGATTAAAGAAAGGGATTTATTTACCCTCCTACACAAGTATTCATTCTGCCCCGGTAGTGTAGCGGTCTATCATGAAGCCCTGTCGAGGCTTCGACTTGGGTTCAAATCCCAGCCGGGGCGCTTTTCCTCACCATTTTTCTAACAGAGTCCAATAGTATGTTCGTCCCAGAAGAAGACAGGACAGACGACTGGATTTTTTGTGCTTGACCATTCAATGGTTGCAATGTCTGAAAATGAATCTTCAAGAATTCCTCCTGTTTTTGCGTCTATTAATCCTTTTCCTGTTCTATTCAACAGATAATTAATGTCATTCTCACCATTTTTCTCGATTCTGAGTTTGTACCATCCGTTGAAAAGATATCCATCCGAATAGTAGCTAAAAAAATCTGAATAGAGTCGCTTCCATCCGTTGTCGTAGTATGAAAGTGCCAATGACCAGTCTGTTGGTGGCTGTATACCATCTTGGATATATTCAAATTTTATCTTAGCAATTTCTTCACTATCATTATTTTTAAAGATTAGATACAAATCAGCAGCCTCACTGGTGTTTCCACAGGCAAACCATACTTCCCACCACTGGATGTCACTTTCAAGTTCAGAAAGAGTATAATTCCAATAGTGTGGGCTATCGGCCGCTCGTATTTTTGTTTTGAATGATTTTGCTGTTTCATACCGATAGCTGGGTACCACTTTAAACGCACTTATTGCAGAACCTTCACTTGTTTCAAACCACAATCGATCCGGAGGATACAACTGTGTCGCACCTCCCCCATTAATGTCATCAGAGAAGTCTTCGGTGACTGACGGCGGAGGCTCATACACTAATACGGTGACGTTTGCGTAATCGGTATATGTCACCGTATCAAGTATGCCATTGTTGTCGCTATCCCACTCTACAACTCCTTGATTGGGAATAATAGTACCATTTTCTACTCCTTCATTAACAGTCACCTTAAACTTGATTCTATTGTAGTTATCTGCTGGGATATCGCCCGTCCACATGATCTTATGTTCGCCAGCAACATACTCTGCAGTACCAAAATCTGTTGTTAGATCACCTGCAAAGAGCACATCATCAGAAAGGATGTCTTCGAATTCGTTATCTTCTTGCTCAATCTCTCCACCATTGATAATGTCTATACGGTATTCTATGGTTTCACCACGTTCAACATAGTTTATTAACTCTCCCCCCAGGTTATAGGCGTCTTTTCTAGCAGTGATAGATACTTGCGCCTCTTCTGTAAAGCTTATATTGTCGATAAAAACTGCACTATCTACTAAGTTATCTCCCCAGTCGAGGATGTTAATAGTTACGGTAACGACTTCCGGACCTAAGACAGGATGCTCAGCAGGGAAACGGAGTGTCGCTCCTGCATCACCACCAGGACCTATAGTGGTGGTCAGTTTATCGAGATCGCCAGGATATCCACTCAGGGCAAACACATTGAATCCAGATCCTGTCAATTCTGGTGCTTCTAATCGGAATATACCGCTATTGATATCTTGGGTGTACGTTGTTGTTCCTTGGGAAGGAGACTGGATAGTTATTGTTAGTTTATCATTGAATTGAGAGCCTACATATTCAGGGTATTCAGCACTCAGGAATTGTACATCATATCTTAATACGGTCATGAGGGGAGGTATTTGTAATGCCATCGTTAGCGTCGCCTCGTCTCGCGGATAACCCTTCTGTCCGCCTTGAAACCATGTACCTCGTTCATCTCCAGGATTGTCGCCAAAGCCATCGTGATCTTCGTCAGTCGTTACAGGAACAAAACCAGCGATTCCTGTGCTGAGTATCGTAAAATTTTCTCCATTTGTGGGTTGTAACACTCCCAAAGAAGTACATACTTTACCTTGCCGGTGCTGCCCTGCCCCATCTTGATCTGAGTAGGTTGACCACAAGAGATTATCCTGATATCGTGTATCAAGTATGGCACGAGCCAAGTCTTCTCCAGTATACGGATCATCGCCACACACGTTTTCTGATGGGACAATAACAAGCAGATTTGCCGTTAATAGTATCAGAACTAACGCAACAACAGCATGGCTATTGGTCATACTTTTCATATTACCCACCACCTCCACCATAATTCATTATTTGAAGAATATTAGATTGAACCAGCTCATCATCTTGTATACTATCATTTGGAATGGCCGTACATTTCCACCGATTCCCTACTGCGGTTTCCTCTGAGACAATAACACTTTTATCTGAGTGACCATCCTTTGTACACAAATAATTTTGATAAATCTGTTCTGCGGAAAGCGCACGATCATAAATCTTAAACTCATCAATATATCCACTAAAATTATTATTTCCTGCAGCAGGTAATCCTGTAATTGCCAAATCATCGATGGCGACATATTCAAAACGATCGGATGTCGACCACCAAAATTGGAGAACAAGCGAGTTGATATCGTCAGGAATGCTTACTTCAGCATATGTCCACGGTTCTTGGCCATTTTTGTTGGGATCAAATTCTTCAAAAATAGGGATCCAACTTCCTTCATCTTCATAATATAATCCAAATTCGTCAGAATCTTCGGTGTCCTTATAACTATACCACACACCAACGGTGACATCGGTATATCCTGAAATGTCAATACTCTCTCTATTGTATGCAGCATAATGCCGACTCCACCAGTAGACCATGTCGCCAGCCCCACCGATGCAATAGCTTCCAGTGTGAGGGCTCAAGCTATCTGATGCAAATCGATCAAAGATTCCTTGATCTGCCCAATCATCTGTCCTGGGCCCGTACTTCGACCATTTATTTTCCTCATCCTGAGTTTCAAAGCTTGTTGAAAAAATTGTTTCTTGCCCCGCCTCTGCGCCATAGCCAATAGTTCCAGGAGGCATATCTCCAGAGCCAAGCGTATCGCCAGGGTTATGTAACGCTTCGATAGTATCCAGTATCCCATCAATATAAATGGCACTTTCTCCTGAAGAAAAATCATACGTTGCAGCAATATGGTGCCAACTCTCCGTAGTTAATGGGGCTACTGCTGTTGTGTCAACAGTATCTACATCAACGGTTGTAGACCACACAATGTGACCGCCTTGCAATGCTAACTCCCAATACTTCTCCCGTTCAAATGATGCAATGGTCCCAGAAGATCCACTTGCGTTAATCCATGTTTCTACAGTAAGTTTGTCAATAACGTCTGCCGAGTAGCAGTAGGGGATCTCAATATAATTATCAGTGCCATTAAATGCATAACATCCACCAACAACTCCCTCCTCCGTCCATGAAGCACCATAGATGGTACCATCATACGTATTTCCCGAATAATCTTTAGCAACATCCGAACTATTGGTGTCAAATGGTAAGAGGATGTTCACTATCGGATTATTATTGACAGACCAGTTATAGATATAGGTTCGTGCATTAATTGCTGGAGTGATGGATTCATTATAACAGATAAGATCCTCGTCGGAGGAATCGGTTCGAAGACTGGAGAGCAACATCGGATTCTCTAAAGGAATGGTAGGTGGTTCTTCACCCCCCTTTGCTTGGAGAATGCCGTCGAATATAATCTCATACTCGCCATCTTCAGTACGGCTTGAAACAATTACTCTCACCATCTCTTCTGTTTCGAAAGCTTCAGTATCTAGCAGGACAGAACTTCCAATCTTCCATGGATCCGCTCTGTTAGTATATGTTGTTGAGCTAATGAGTGTGCCATTGGTATGCCTCACCTCTATTTTGTAAAATTCAAGAGCGTTGCCACCCATGTGCTCAAGATAGATATCGCCATTATCAGTCACGTATCCCTTTAATTTAACATTGACGCTACCTGATTCAATCGGGAGAGGAAACACATACATTAAGATGGCAGAAAAGGTAATCAGAGCAATCAAGACCAGTATCAGACCGCCAATTACTTCCGACACGGCATGACTATCACTACATAAAAGGATTTTTTTCATCTCTCCCAATCCACATAGTACTTTTTCTTTGTTCTCCTATTTATACTCTTGCTGGTATTTTTACATAGTGTAATTTTTTTAGAAGAGAAATTTGAACGTAAAAAAGGAAACCAATACCAGTACAAAGCCAAATCGTACGCCCGATGAAAGTCTCCCATCCATCATAAATCCTCCCAGTAAGCCCCCTCCAATACTCTGGACAAACACAAATGAAAATAACGTGTTTTTTAACAACTCCTGATCCACAGAAGCAATACTTAACCCTGTCCCCTCTAAACCCCCTGCAGGGACTTTTCCCTGCAGATCAAAGAGAGCTGCAAATATGGTCTTGTCTATAATGAGAATGACGGCTAAAAACACAAAAAAACTGATGAAAATGACGATACTATACATGGACATTTCCACGCGACGCTGCTGCTCTACTTTTTTTATCTGATCAATTTCTTTTGCTGCCGCTTCAAAGACCGAAGAAGTATTTCCTCCAATTTCAAGTGCCTTATTTACCGTGACTACCATTCGCTTTACGGAGTCCGTATTGACGCGTCTGGCAAAGTTATTCAATGCGTCTTTTATGGAGATTCCCCAGGAAAGTTGTGCAGCCATTTGCTGTAATTCTCTTGTAAGTCTCCCATGGTCTCCTTTTGCTGCAGCCTGAATTGCGTCAAAGACAGTCATACCTGATGATGTTGAGCTGCTAATCTCTCGCAGAAAGTCAGGTAATTGCTGCTCAATTTCTTTTTTCTTCTTTGCCTTCAAGTAGTTGTAAAACCCAATTGGCCCAATAATGGAGAGTATTGCCATGACCATCAAATCTATTCCTGTGATGGCGCTTCCTGCAACACTTATTGCCCCTGCCAAAGAAAGGAATGCAAGGATAAATAATACGACACTTACTGCCGCTGAGACACCAAGGACAATATACAGGATTTGATCTTTACCATAGATGTGTTTTGCATTATATTTTCTCCTTTTCATTGAAAAATTCATACGGATTGCCCCATACCCGAACTCATCATCACATAAAATCCCGCATATGCAAGCGGTAGTATGAAAAGCGCCAATATCCACATAAAGAAGAAATCAATCCCTCCACTTGTTAATCCCATAATGGAAAAGATTATCACCAGAAACAAAGGAAATGCAATAACGGTGACAACGAACGCTTCGGCCATAACCGCAAGCGATTCTAGATTTCTTTTCCGCTCTACCAGATCGCTCTCCATATATTTTTCAACACACCGTTCAAAATAGGGACTAAGCTCACTTCCTGATTGAATGACCCCTAGCATTCCTTGAATAAAATCCTTGAATTTGTCTGATGGCGAAATGCGAATGGCGTTTTTTAAGGCAGTAACGTTATCAATCCCCATCATATTGATTTCCATCGTGATTTTTTGCGCTTCTTTTTGGATTTCTCCATAGAGTTTCACCGTTGACAGCGCTTCAAAGATTTCTGCAGGAGAGATTCCTGCAACAGACATGGTGTTAATAAAATTCGTTGCGTAGGGAAGGTATCGATCAATTTTTTTTCCACGGGATTTTGCTTTTGACATAGGTAACGTCAAATAATACATCCCAATGCCAACGGGAACTAATGAGGAGATGATAAGGATAAACAATGCGGTAATGTCGTGTGGAATAATCAGATAAAAGACAATGGTCGAAACAAAGGCAGCAATAAAACCAATGATGATGTTCATCAGTACCATGGAGTAATATTCCTTGTACACCATACAAATGTCTGCTTTTTCCAGTAATCGATTTTTATTTGTTTCACTGATGTCAAATCGTTCAAAGAGATTTGAAAAAAGCCTTCGGCAAAATCGTGTGTACGTTGTTGATTTCACTTCTTAAGCTCCCTCCGGGCCTTTTCCAATAACTCCTCAGGATACTTTTGATAGTCTGCAACAATTTTTCCAAAGTCCTGGTACTCTCTCAAATCGTTCTTGTCCATCCACTTGAGAATGAGTTTTCGACGTTCGAGCTCTTTATTGAGTTGTTCTTCAGACCAATCGTTTTGTAGACGAATGGTGTTTAGGATTTTACTTGCGCCGCTACTTTCAAATCGATCATCGGTCTTTGATACCCAACTGAACGGCTCCATAAAAATAAGCTGGTTCGTATCAGGATCTAGTTTAATCACTTCGGTAATGCTGGTCATTCGTCGGACCATTTTCCCTCCGATATCAACAGCATTCTGAAACACGATAATGTCTAGTGATGTCAGGAGTGCTCTTGGGAGAGAAATCGGTGGGTTTTCTAATCGTTGAATCAAGGTATGAATGGTGCTCGCATGAACGGTTGCATACGATGTGTGCCCTGTTGCCATTGCTTGGAAGAGGCTGTATGCTTCTTTTCCTCTCACTTCTCCAACAATGACCACTCGCGGACGTTGCCGTAACGCCGCTCTAATTAAATCAAACATGTCAATGTCTTTTCCTGTCTTGGTTTCTTCACTTGATGAAAACCCCTGTCTAGTGGTTCCCGCGATCCAATTCTGATGCGGAAGACTTACTTCACGAGTGTCTTCAATCGAAATGATTTTGTGAGATGAGGGGATAAACAATGATAAGGCGTTTAATGCCGTAGTTTTTCCACTTGCCGTTCCGCCGCAAAAGAGAATCGATGCACCTTTTTCAATCGCTATCCAGAAATAGGCGGCCATATCAATCGAAAAGGACTTAAATCTGATTAAATCAATCGGCGTTAACGGATTTTCCCTAAATCGCCTAATAGTAAATGTTGAATCCCTGGTAACTGTTCTAGATAGCGTCGTTTGTAGCCGAGAACCATCAGGCAGTTTCCCATCGACGATAGGGGAATAGATGGAGATTTGTTTGCCACAAATTTGCGATAAACGCACCACAAAAGAATCTACTTCTTCCCTATCTTTAAATTGAACATTGGTGGTGATTGCTTCATACTTTTTATGATGGATAAAAATAGGTACAAGATACCCATCACACGAAACATCTTCAATCCCTTCATCTTCCATGAGAATATCGATTCTTCCGTAACCAATAAAATCCCTGAAGATGTGATAGAAGATTTTATCCTTTGCCTCTTCCTCAAAATAGACGTCATTATCGATAATGATTTGTTCTAATGTGTCCTCAAGATACTTTTTCTTCTCTTCCTTTTCAGCATCAGTCACATCGATATCGGCAAGCATTTTGAACAAATGAGTAAGTTCTTTTTTCGTCTCTTCTTCTTCCTCGCTTAAGGTTGGTTCGGTCACCAGATATCGGTATTCGTTACATCCGTGATCAAAGACAATTTTTCTGCTGCCCAGTCCTTTCCATCCAAACCCTGTTCGCTCATCAGCAACTTCTTGTGATGCGTTTTGTTGTTTTACTCGTTCATACGCTTGTTTTTTCCCCTCGGTTGTGGTTGCTGTAGTCGCTGCATGTTTTCGTTGTCTAGCTTTTACCAGAAGACCAGACGAATGGTCCGCTGGTTCTTTCTGTTCTTCTGACGTTGGTTTCTCCTTTTCTTCGACCAGCATCTGTCTCCGTTGTTGTGCCTTTTCCAATAATCCCATGTTCTCACTTTATCTTATATTTGCTGATCACTCTTTCATAAAGCTCAAAATCTTTCGTCTGCACAAAGTTATCAACAACATCATTGGGGAGTTTTTCAAGTAAGTTGTCAGCAATTGTCAACACTTTGATAAGATCGTCATCAACCATGGGGCTTTCTTCTGTGATCTCCTTCTTTTTATGCAGAAAATGATGTGTTTTTGAAGTTGACAGCGTTGGTGCTTTTTTCCTTGTCTTTTTCGCCCTCGTCTTCTTTTTTATTTTTTCTTGCGTTTCCTCTTTTTCATCGCCTTTTTTAAATAGGATGAATTTTGCTTTTTTCTCCGGCTCTTCTGTTTTTAATTGTTTTTGCTTTTTTGTTTCTATTTCCTTTACCTTTACTTTTTGTTTTTCCCTTTTCTTTTGTTCTAGAAGTGCTTTTTTTGCAAGTAATTTTTTCTGTTTTTCTTGTTTTAGTAATTCTTTTTGTTTTAATCTTTCAGCTTTTTGTAGTTCTCTTTCTTTTATTTGTTGCTGTTTTAATTGTTTTTTCCGTTCTCTTTCTTTTAATTTTTTTTGCTTTTTTGTTTCTATTTCCTTTACCTTTAATTCTCGTTCTTTTTGTTTTTCAAGTTCTTTTGCTTCTTGAAGTTTTTTCTCTCTTTGTTCTATTTCCTTTTTTGTTTTTTCCAGCTCTTGTAGTGTTTTTGTTACGCCATTGATGTTTTTATGCCCCCTCGTCTCTTTACCAGATGATGTGGTGGTAGAAACACCTTTTTGTTTTGTTTTTCCCGCATCTTTTGTCGGTTTCTTCTTTGCCGCTCCTTCTTTTTTTCTTACCCTAATTTTTGCAAAATTCATAGCAACCTTTTGTCCTTGTTTCTCATCGATGCCCAACATCCAGGTATGAAAATCTTTTGTTTTACTAGACTCCTCAACATGTTTTCTAAATGCTGGAGCGGCTATGTCGTCGATTGAGGCAACAATTTTAAAGTCAGTATGGGTCGTGTTAGGTAACTGCACATCAAACAGCTCCGTTTCAGTGCCTAACTTGTTAAATACTGGTGGCGCAGGTGCGTCCAGTGAAGGTGGAGACCGTTCAGGTCTTCTTTGAAGCGGATTTCGTATTTCAGCGATCTCTCCCATGGTTGTCGCTTTTGTCGAAGGTTCAGCGTCAACCACTTCAAATACTGCATCCTGCTCGCTTTCTTGAATCAATGCATCTATCTTTTTTACCATGTCTGCATAAAACTCAATGTTTTTTGTATGATGAAAATAGTGTGTTTGTTTGTGGACAAAGGGTCTTGGATTAAATTTAATCTCTTTATTTTCCAACCATTTAAAAATACCCATGTTTGTTGATACTAGTATTCCTAAATTTGACAGCCCCAGCGTCCTTTCCTTCTTTCTTGAGCAAGGCATAGTATCCCATCCCATTTCCTAGGTAGAAGATGCTCTATGATAACGTAACGTATCGCATCCCATTTTTTCTTTTCCTTCAGACTATGTAAGGTTATTTTTATTTAATAATATTTCGTTAGCTCCTATTATTAAAATCTGATGAGATTTATAGGAGTGAATTGATTAAAACCATGCCAATTTTATTTCAAAAAGTATATATAGTGTGTGCAGTATCTACTACCAATTAGCTTAGAAAATAGCTAGGAGAGAATGGGAATATGATGAAAAGAATAAGAAAATTTTTTGAGAAAGGAGATGCAGTATCCGCTGTTATTGGTGTTATTTTAATGGTTGCGATAACAGTAGCAATTGCTGCAACAGTATATGTCTATGTCAGTGGAATGTTAAGCCCCGTGCCAACGGCTGCACCAAATATAACAGGAACAGTGAAGACAGTCGATGATAATATCACCATAACGCTGTCTGGAGAGTATGTTGAAATCACTGACGCCAGAATAACCGTTACAGACGTTAACAATTCGGTAGCTTCTGTAGAGGAACCAGTTCGGAGCTATTCATACGATCTTGAGGCTGGAGCGGTTAATATTACTGGCACACTTAGTAGTTCCTGTGCACTTACATGGATCGATGCTAGTGGTGACGGTAACATTGGTGGCGGTGACCTCATAAAAGTACAAGATCCCAATGGTCTTGATGTAGGAACCTGGTATGTAAAGGTTATACAAGTTTCTTCAGGTAAACCAGCATTAGACTCCGAAGTCAAAATTACCTAAATCCATTAATCCTCTCTCTCTTTTTGTTTTTTTCTTTCATTTTTATCACTACATTAATATGTGTTTTTTTGTTACTCATCCATCATGATAGAAACAGGTCTATTGCTTGATGGAATGCGTCTCGTTGTTGGCGTTGTTATTCTTTCATACGCATCCTATACTGATATTAAAACCAGAAGAGCATCAAACATGCTCTGGCTTATTATGGGAATCATTGGTGCGCTATTACTTCTCGTTCAATACCTCACCATTGGTTTTTCAAATGTGTACTATCTTGCTTTCATTCCAATCATGATAGGACTCATGTATGTTCTTTTTCAACTGCGTCTCATCTTTGGTGGTGCCGATGCAAAGGCATTAATGGCCATTGCTATTCTCGCACCCATTGAGCCAGCCATACTGCAATTTCCCTTGTGGAAAGGATCACCCATGCCCTTTTCCTGGATTATTTTTGCTAACGCCATCATTCTCTTTCTTTTCATTCCCTTGAGCTTATTGATATTCAACCTTGCACGAAGAGATATTGCCTTTCCTCACTGTTTATTGGGGTATAAGATGAGCATCAAAAATGCAAAAGAAACGTTTGTCTGGCCGCTGGAAAAACTCGTCGATGGCAAACGAAAATTTTCCTATATGCCAAAAGACTTTGATGTTACTGAAGAACTAGAGTCATTTGAACAGCAAGGCATTACCGACATTTGGGTGACCCCAAAGATTCCGTTTATGCTTCCATTGTTGGCCGGTTTTATCTTTTCCTTTGTTTTTGGAGATATCCTATTTCATTTCATGTACTCGGTGATCTGATTCCCCTTAGACAGTAACAAAAAAATTATACTAGTTGCCCATTACCCCTTTCTTGCGTTATGACTAAGCAAGATTATTATGACATTCTCGGCGTTTCAAAAGATGCAAGTAAAGCAGAGATTAAAAAAGCCTACCGAAAGCTTGCCTTAAAATATCATCCCGATAAAAATAAAGAAGCAGGATCTGAGGAAAAATTCAAAGAAATATCGGAAGCCTACGCAGTCTTATACGACGATGACAAACGAAAACTCTACGATACCTATGGCCATGCAGGTATTAATCAGCAGTTTTCTAGAGAAGATATCTTTCGAGGGGCAGATTTTTCCGATATCTTTCGGGGCATGGGGTTTGATTTTGGCTTTGGAGGTGTTGAGAATATCTTTGAGCGATTCTTTGGCCATCGCGGAGATTTTGATCGTCGTACTCAACGAAGACGAGGAGCAGATTTGCGGTACGACATTGAAATTACCCTTGAAGATGCCTATCAAGGACTCACCACCGAGATTCTTGTCCCCCGCACAGAGCGTTGTGATGTCTGCAACGGCAGTGGTGCGCAAAAAGGAACCAGTCCACGAACCTGCTCACGGTGTGGCGGTTCTGGACAACTAAACGCCTCTAGAAGAACCGCCTTTGGTGTCTTTACACAAATCACGACCTGCAATGCCTGTCAGGGGAAGGGAACCACCATCGACAAGCCATGTCTATCCTGTAGAGGCACAGGGAAGGTTCAACAGACACGAAGCATCGAGCTGAAGATTCCTGCTGGTGTTGATGATGCCTCACAGATGAGACTTGCAGGTGAAGGAGAAGCAGGAGACGCAGGAAGTGGCGACCTGTATGTAGTCATTCATGTGAAAGGTCACCAAACGTTCCATCGAAGAGGTACAGATCTCTATATGACACAAACCATTTCCTTTCCGGAGGCTTCCCTTGGAACAAAAATACACGTTGATACGCTTGATGGTGGGTCAGGGGCCCTCAAAATTCCCCCAGGAACACAGCAAGGAGATACGTTTCGGATCAAAGGCAAAGGCATGCCGCTGTTGAGGGGCCGAGGGTATGGCGATTTGTATGTGAAAACAAAAATACACACGCCCACCTCGCTGAGCAAAAGAGCAAAACAGTTGTTGGAAGAATTGCAAAAAGAACTCCAATAATCTCCTTCACGCCGGCGTTACACCAAAATTTTTAAATACAAGTTCCCATACACATACTATGAGACTATAGGGAGGACATATCATGGATCCTTTTGATAATGAAAGAAACCGACGGAGACGCAACCCCTTTGATGATTTCTTTAATAATCTGGGGGAAGAAGACTTTGAGCGCATTTTTGAAGAAGCGCGCCGTGTGATGGAAGACATGCTGAGAGACGGCAATCTCTTTAAAAATGTTGAACCAGGAAAAGCCTTTGTTCATGGCTTTAATATCACCCGAGGGTCAGATGGGAAACCACGTGTTCAGGAGTTTGGGAATCGATCCATTAAATCCGAAAACGGCGAATCAAAAATATCTGAAGAACGCGAACCGCTCACCGACATTATTGAAGGAGATGAAGATGTTGCAGTGACCGTAGAAATCCCTGGTGTTGAAAAAGAAAATATTGATTTAAACGTGAATGAGGATAACTTAGAGATAACGGTCGATGCACCTCAACGAAAATATCATAAAATCATTGATCTTCCCTGTGATGTGAAACCAAAGACCACGAAAGCCACCTATAAAAACGGCATTCTTGATGTCGCCATTCAACGAAAAGAAAAAAAGAAAGACGGCGAGGGATATCGAGTAAATATTGAATAAGTTCTTTTCTCCCTCTTAAAAACTTTCTGTGATTGCCGATTTTTTCGAATTAATAAGAAAAACTATTTATATTATAAAAATATTAATAGAAAATGTTATATATAATATTATTTTTACTTAGTTGCCTACGAGAGTAGAGAGGTATATAGAATATTATCAAAATATTTATATACTAAGAAATACAATAATAAACCAAAGAAAAAAGAAAAAAGGAGATGAACACGCATGAAAAATGTATATAAAATATTGGGAGCAGCTGGATTAATATCGCTATTGCTCTTTGCATCAATAGTGGTCGCAGCACCCGCACAACAACAGCCAGTAGGAGAACAATCGTTGGAACTAGAACAAGCATTGAAACTAGAATCCGAACCGGTAGACCCAGAACAGCCATTGGGCATCTTTCCGTCAGATATCATCTTGGTCCATGTTGACAAGACGGTATTAGATCAAATAGAAGTTACAGTGAAAAACAACGGCCCAGGATTTGCATGGGCTGCATATACCGTACACGTACACATAAACGGAATTGCTAATGGTGACGACGATATCGAAAATATCAGAACGATTTCACCAGGATCAACTGCAACAAAACGCACCAGACCTTTTGTCGGCGGTATTGTCGGCCGAGGATATGTAATAAAAGTTGATTATACAAATAAGGTTTGGGAAGGGTTCTTTGGAG
>JAFGDG010000092.1 GCA_016932245.1 Thermoplasmatota archaeon | reverse complement strand
CTGTAGATTAGCAACAGGATAAGATATTTCAGAGGAACTGTTAAATCTCTCAACAGTTACACTGGGGTGAACAGTTACATCAATATCCTTTACCGAGATAGTAGGCATATTTTGAAAAAGATAATCTTCCTCCTCGGTACATCCACAAAGTATAAGTGAGAACAGAAGCACAGCTAAAAAAAATATCACTATTCTTTTTTTCATAATTTTCTACCTCCCAATCGATACGTACAATTCCGACAGACGAAACGGAATGTAATATTTTACAAAGAAATTGATTGTATTTATTATTTTCGCCACTATTTAACAATATTGTTGCAATATATGGGATTAATTACTTATCATGCCGTAGTCTTGTCATTCCAGGATGCAACCTCTTAGTCTTTCACAAATCCACTAGCTAGCTTCTAGTATGTAGTCATAGAACGCAATGATAAACAGCATGTATTCTTAGAAAATCCTTTCATAGCCCTAGGAACATGCATAATGGCTATTTTTTATAGATGTTATCGTGATGATCAAAATCGTAGAAATAAATGACATCTTCATTTTGTTCATACTTGAAGACAAGAACAAAATGAGCATCAATGTGAACTCTTTTGAAGTTTTGAAGAGGCCTTCTCAGATTTTTATAATGATCAATAGTGTCAGCAGTAAGTATTTCTTCGATTTTCTTTATAAGAATGTTATATCTTTTTGGATCCTTCTTGAAAACAATTGAGAGTTTTTTCCTTAACTTTTCTTCAACATAGTACTTACGCATGTTCAATGTTATCTCTCAATTCGTTCACAGAGGTATACCTTTTGAACGTCCCATGCTTTTGAATCTTTTTAATTTTATCAATATATTCCGGTCTTAATTCAGGCTCTAGTATCTCTTCCTCGTACTGTTCAGCCATCTTATCTATAGCTTTGCTTTTATCTTTTAGATTATATTTAGCTTTAAGAATATTCAAAATCCTATTTGTGCTTTCGTTAATGTTAATTATGGCTTTTACCATATTAATGTCTCCTTAATATCATATTAACACTGTATTAATATAAATAATTTCTGGTCAAACATGACACAAAACCTGTTAGTTAGTGCAATCAAATCAATCAGATTTACGTGAGGCTGTATCCGCTAGCACCTACTTGCTCCAAGAGTTTAAATAACAATTTTTATTGTATTATTCTATGGATATCGATTGGGACCTTTTATGTGAGATTCATAAAGACATGCCAAGGCAGGGATCAGGAAGAAACAAGTACACCAAAAAAGCCTTTGACATGATACCAAGAATAGACAAACCAAACATCCTTGACATCGGCTGCGGACCAGGCATGCAAACCATTGCCCTGGCAAAACTATCAGGGGGACACGTCATAGGCATTGATATCATCCAACAGTATCTTGACCAGCTACAGGAATCGATCGAAAAAGAACATCTCCAGGATAGAGTAGAAGCTGTCAATCAATCCATGGATAACATCCAATTCCCTGAAGCATCCTTCGACATCCTCTGGGCAGAAGGATCAATTTTTATTATGGGCTTTGAACAAGGACTGAGAGAATGGAAGAAATTCCTCAAGCCAAAAGGCTGCCTCGCCGTCCATGAGATGGCATGGATAAAGGAAAATCCTCCACAGGAAATTAGGGAATACTGGGAGCGGGTGTATCCTCAAATTGCGACAATAGAAACCAATCTGCGCATCATCGAACAGTGTGGTTATCGCAGTATTGGCACGTTTCCCTTGCCCGAAGATGCCTGGTGGGAGCTCTATTACACACCCCTTGAGAACCGCTTAAAAGACCTCAGAATAAAGTTTAAGGATAACTCCAAGGCAATGGAAATGATCGAAGAATCACAACTAGAAATCAATATGTTCCGAAAATACAACGCGTGGTATGGTTCAGTCTTTTACGTCATGCAAAAACAATAAGGCATCAATAGCTACTTCTTCCAAAAAATAATAGTAAGACATGTCCCTTGCAAATACAACTATGCCCCTTCCAAAAACCCAAACGAATAGACTCATCAACGAACAAAGTCCCTACCTACGGCAACATGCCCATCATCCTGTTGACTGGTACCCCTGGTCAGACGAGGCCTTTACCAAAGCAACAAAAGAAAACAAACCAATTTTTTTATCCATAGGCTACTCGACCTGTCACTGGTGCCATGTCATGGCTCATGAATCCTTTGAAGACCAGCACGTTGCACAACTTCTCAACACCCATTTTGTGTGTATAAAGGTTGATCGAGAAGAACGCCCTGATATCGACAAACTCTATATGAATGTCTGCTACATGATAACAGGAACTGGAGGATGGCCCCTTACCATCATCATGACACCAGACAAAAAACCCTTTTTTGCCGCGACCTATCTCCCAAAAGAAACACGATACGGAATCAAAGGAATGCTGACCCTACTTCCTGAACTCTCAGATCTCTGGAAAAAGAAATCCGATGATCTCCAACAATCAGCAACAACCATCACATCGTCCATACAGAAAACCACAGAACAAACCGGAGGACAAGAACTAACGATAAAAACGCTGGATGCCACCTATGAGCACCTGTTCAACTCCTTTGATGAAGTGTATGGGGGATTTGGCTTCCAACCAAAATTTCCAACACCACACAACCTCCTCTTTCTTCTGAGATATTGGAAAAGAACAGGAAATACGTATTGCCTGAAAATGGTTGAAACAACCCTTGAACAAATGAGAATGGGTGGTATCTATGATCACATAGGGTTTGGCGTCCATCGATATTCAACGGACAGAAAATGGATAGTACCTCATTTTGAAAAAATGCTCTATGATCAAGCTCTTCTCATTATAGCATATACAGAAGCATATCAGGCGACACAAAACCCACTGTGTAAAACAACAGCACAGGAAATAATCGAGTATGTTTTTCGTGACATGACATCAAAAGAAGGAGGATTTTACTCCGCAGAGGATGCAGATTCAGAAGGAAGAGAAGGAAAATTTTATACATGGACATATGAGGAGCTCGACAACATCTTATCCATGGAAGACCTCAAACTCATCACAAAAGTCTACAGTATAACAAAAGAAGGTAACTATACACCAGAAGCAGGACAAAAAGCTAGGGAAAATATTTTGTATCAATCCATGACCACCGCAGACTATGCGACATTCTATAACATGGAGGAACATGAGCTTCTGGATAGACTCACAGCAATAAGGAAACAACTCTTTCAAGTCAGAAAAAAGAGGATTCATCCTGAAAAAGATGATAAAATCCTCACCGATTGGAATGGACTGATGATTGCAGCATTAGCAAAAGCAGCTCAGGTGTTTTCTAAAACAAATTATGCGGAAAAATCGGAACAAGCTCTGAAATTTCTTGTGAAACACATGCTGCAAACAAACGGGGAATTACTTCATCGATACCGGAATGGAAAAGCTGAAATTACGGGGTATGCAGACGACTATGCTTTCCTGGTTTGGGGACTTATTGAACTCTATCAGACAACCTTTAACCCCCGGTATCTTCGAATCGCCCTGGATGTCAACGAGTATTTACTAAATCATTTTTGGGATAACATCAAGGGTGGACTCTTTTTTACATCAGACAAAGGCGAAGAACTTCTCACGCGGACAAAAGAGGCCTATGATGGTGCAATTCCCTCAGCCAATGCTGTCACCATGGAGAACTTACTCCGCCTTGCACGAATCACAGGAAATACCGACCTCGAACACAAAGCCCAACAGCTTGGAAAAGCATTCTCCCATCAAATCATCGCTGCACCTAGCGGATATACCCACATGATGGCAAGCTTAGATTTTGCCATTGGTCCTTCCTATGAAATCGTCATTGTAGGGCGGAAGGGAGATAAAAAGACGCAAAACATCATCCAACGCATACGAAGACTGTATCTACCACGAAAAGTTGTCTTGTTAAAAGAACCAGATGCAAGGGACTCCTTCCTTGAAGCGTGTGCTCCTTTTATCAAAGAGTACACTCAAATAAACAATCAAGCAACACTCTATGTATGCCAAAATCACCGATGCAAGTTACCAACAACAGACACCGAAAAAATAGATGAGTTGTTAGGTGAACAACAGTTGTGAAATATTGCTCCATTATCTTTTTTTTCGAAGAAGTATCACTGAGATACTAACTGAAATCATGAGTACGATCAATTCGAATCCAGGGGTTGAACTCTCCTCATTAGTGCCTGACACATCCTCAGCTGTAACTGTTAAAGATTTTGTGATAGAACCACCTTGGTTACAGGTTGCAGTTACTTCAATTCTATCATCTTCAATCGCATCTATTCCTTCATAGGTATACGTAAAACTCGATCCCGATTGATTTGTATACTCTTCTGTCCGCGTTATTACCTCATTAATTTTGATAACGATCTGGTAAATATAATGAGTGTTGGGGTCTGAAACTTGATGAGTCAGTGTAACTTGCAACTCTTTTGTGGTCTTGCTATAACTTAAAGTCATACTCGACGGCGAGTGAGCACTAACACCAATAGACGCTATCACACAGGATAAGGTTGCGAAGAGTACAATAAAACATAGAAGCCTCTTCTTGAAAAATACTCTTCTGGAGATCAAGGGTATCTACTCCTACAAATGCAAGCACAAGAGCGTTCAATTATATCAATATTACCCTTACTACATGTAAGCTAAAATACCCAAAAAACCATGGATCACTGCTAACATAAGGGAGAGAGAGGCCAATCTGTAGTGCCAACTGATGGAAAGTTTCATTCTACCTTTTCTTTTCAAAAACGCTATCAAAGCGGTAATACCAAACATCAACATCGTGACAATTCCAAGGTACACGATAAAGGGAATTCCTAAAATAAGATAATACGTGATTTCCTGAAACATACGGATGTCACCATTTAACAAGAAAGTCATAGGATCCTTTATATTGTTTTTTATAAACACCCTCGTGATGGTGTTCCATTAGTCCCTT
>JAFGDG010000091.1 GCA_016932245.1 Thermoplasmatota archaeon | reverse complement strand
TGAATCCCAAGGTTGAAAGATTTTTGGATAATCTAATTGTACTCAACATCCTTTTCTCCTTTTATGAAATTCAACAACAGATTTTCTCTTTAATTGTTTAATGTTAAATGAGAAAATTTCTAATCGTCTTTACCTTCAATTCTGAGTGAATTTAAGAAGGTTAATATCGAAGATATTTTGTTTATCGAAGGTAACGATTTCTCCATTCCCATTGATTGTTGTCGCTGAAACATCAACAAGGTTCTCTTCAGTGTTAGGGGGTACCAAAACCATGACGATCATAAGATTACCATATCCAATTTGTCCAATGACCGTTATTGAATCATCTGGACTGAAGGATGCATAGGAGGTGCCATTAAACCTCGTATTTTCACCAAGTATAATCATCAAATAAGGAAGAGGTACACACCGTGAGCTTAAGATGACATCGGGGAATACTGCTACTATCCTGCCATATTCGACAGTTATCATCGCTTCTGTTTCGGTTCCGTTTGCGTTGTCGATAACAATAATACGGTCGGTTAACAGTATGCCTGTTTTATTATTTCCTGCTTCGTAGAAGCAACTGGAACCGCTTGCAGTGATTTTACTGTGTATGTCTGTGTCAATATGCCAGGTGTAATCCGGTTCGAGACATCCCTCTCCATCAGGGATAGTTGCCGTAAGTGTTATGGTTTCTCCTCCATATACGCTGACTGGGCAAGGGTCAATGGTTGTATCGCAAACGGGTGGTGGAGTTGGCTCTTCTTGAGGCATAACATCAACGACCGCCGTTGCAGAAACATTGAAGTTATCTATATCCTTTGCTACAATCGTATCGGTTCCTTTATCCCCTCCTGCAGTGTAAAGTCCCGTATTTTCGTCGATGCTGCTTCCAATCGTGGTTGTGATCTCCCATTCATAGTTACCTTTAACCTCAACACCATCGCATGTGGTTACGGCAGTAAATTCTATCGAATCACCTGCTGTCACTATATCCATAGAGGGTGAAATTGATACATAGCAGCTTGGCAGGGGAAGTGGTGATGGTATTAAGCAGGTATCATTGTCTTCGTCACATAACCAGGGACATGGATTGCCAGGACTTTTACAACCGTGATGTTCCGCATCACAGTATTCTATGCCATTACAAAATAACCCATCGTCGCAGAGAGCATCATTTGGTAATCCATGGCACTCACCTCCATTGCATACGTCATCTGTGGTACAGTCTATTTCATCATCACAGTCGTTGGTGTTGTTCACGTACGAGCAGGTACCGTCCCCGTTACAGATATCATTGGTACAGACATTGCTGTCGTTGCAACTGTAGTGCGTACCTGAACAGATGCCACCACTGCAAGTGTCGGTGTGCGTACAGAAATTACCGTCATCGCAGACGGCATTGTTGTTCACGTACGAGCACGTACCATCCCCGTTACAGGTATCATCGGTGCAGACATTGCCGTCATCGCAGTTGTAGGTCGTACCCGAACAGATACCATCACTGCAGATGTCAGTGTGCGTGCATGCATTGCTGTCATTACATGGATCATCATTTTTAGATGAAGGGTCTTTTGCACAGGTACTATGATCATTGCTGTCAATAATACATACACCTAAGTTGCAGGCATCATCAAAAAAGCTGCAATCTTCATTAAGGTCACACTCTCTATTGCTATAGAATATGTTGTCGTAATAGGCATCTTGCTGTCTTGTCTCAATCTCAAAACCACTAACCATAATACTGCTAGACTCAGAATTTATGAAAATCAATTCATCAAAGGCCTCTACTGTGGTTAAGTCAGAACTAAAGTGAATGGTTAACTGATATGGATGGTTTTGTGTATACTCGTTTTGAAAGTTGGCGTTATCTACATGTACTCCATTTACAAACTTCTTAAGACAGTAAGATCCATATCCATCAGTATTAGACAATTCATAATAATTATCGGCGTCTTGTAGAAGACGCAAATAAACTACACCTCCATATGGATATTTTTGTGTTGGGTAGAAATCAATGGTAAATATACCGCTCTCTGATGCGGGTATCGTGTGAGAAAATTTCAGACCGATATCGTCACCTGTTAACACTTGTGCGCTTTCACCGATTGCATTGTAAAGGAATTGTCCATTACCACCAAGCGTCCAGGTATCCATAACCGTATAGTCGGTTGTCGTATCTGTGCTGAAATCGTCATTGAATGAATCTGCCTGAACATTTGTTTCGAAGCAGAATATGACAAAACCAAAACCTAACAATATTCTCATCATTCTGTTAATTGTTTTCATGGTAATCATGGTTTTATCCTCCATTGTTGATTATGCCAGCACATCTATTTCATGTGTGGTTGTTGGCTTATTCAGCAATAAACATGCCACCTTGAAATGAAATCCATAATTGAATAAATATCTGAATTAACGATGTTATTTAGTGATTGATAGAATGGTATCTGTGATGATATGCAGGAGATTGTTCTAAATGGAACAAATATAATTTGTTGCAAATAAAAAACGGATTCCCTGTTTGGGGAATCCGTTTGGGTGAGTTATTATTAAAGATATGCCTGTATAACTTTCTTACTAAATTCTAAGATTTGTTGGAGTCGTATTGCTTTTCGTAGATTTTTTCAACTCTAAATGTCTTATATGTCCTGTCTCCTGTTCCTTTATTGGTTTCTTTTTCAGATGATTGTCGATGCTTGCCTCCGGGACGAGGTTCATTAAAATTTGAATGGCTCCTTGTTCATCAAGGTTCTCTACGCATTTTTGCAAGTTCTGAATCGAGTCTAAAACAAAATCCGCATCCAGGCCATTTCCTCTAAGCATGGTGATCTTTTTGTTCGAAGTGGGAATAATCCCTTCTCCCTGCCAGTACAGTTCCTCGTGAAGTTTTTCTCCGGGGCGAAGCCCTGTAAAGACAGTGTCGATGTCCTTCCCGGGTTCCAGACCGCAGCGTTTAATCAGATCGATTGCCAGGTCCCATATTTTTATGGGCTCACCCATGTCCAATAAAAATATTTCTCGACCCTTGCCCATAGCGCCCGCTGCCATGACCAGTTGAACTGCCTCTGAGGTGGCCATAAAGTAACGACTAACTTCAGGGTGGGTAATGGTTACAGGACCACCTTCTGAGATTTGTTTCTTAAGGAGTGGCACGACGCTCCCGTTGCTTCCAATAACATTTCCAAACCGTACTGAGCTTAAGATGGTTTCATTTCCATCAAGCGCCAGCAGGATGAGTTCAGCCACCCTCTTCGTCGTGCCCATAATATTGGCTGGCCTTACGGCTTTGTCTGTTGAAATCAGGATGAATTTGGCAACGTGATGTTTGATGGCCAGATTAGCGACCGAGTATGTGCCAAGGA
>JAFGDG010000011.1 GCA_016932245.1 Thermoplasmatota archaeon | reverse complement strand
ATAGTTATAAGTAACAGAGAAAACTATATAAAATTATCCCAATCAAAACCATGAATATTAACAAATGTTTTACCCTATTCTTCCCCCGTTAATCTGTGTGCCTCTTAGCAGGCTCACTTTGTTATTGAAACATAATAGAATTGGGCTGACCAAGAGACAGTAAACGGTAAATTTCTTCATCAGAGATGACTCCCTTCTCCCTAGATTTTGCATGAGTAAGAATTGTGGTTACCTGATCATCACGCGCATTAATGCCGATTTCTTCCAATTTCTGCTTAATCGTCTGGCTGCTTGCCATTTTATCCAGAATAAATGTTCTTTTCTTTCCAATGAGCTCAGCAGGGAACACTTCATAAAATTCAGGATTGTGCAAAACTGCTGCGACATGGAGTCCTGCATTATGAATGAATGCATGATCGCCAACTACAGGGGCATTCGTCGGTATGGGCAATCCTGAAAATTCAGATACCTTTTGCGCAAGATCAAGTAACAATTCAAACTTCCAATTATTATTTACGTGATATAAGGATTGTAAAGAGACACATAGTTCAGATAACGACGTTATTCCTACTCGCTCTCCAAGACCATTGACGGTAACATCAATTAAGCGGACACCTGCTTCATACGCTGCAAGCGCATTTGCAGTTGCCATCCCTAAATCATTATGACAGTGAACATGTAACGGAATATCAAGATCAGATTGTATCTTTTTAATAAAGTTATACATGGTTAATGGAGTCATTGCACCTACTGTATCTGCTATACTTATTCTATCTGCTCCTGCATCAATTGCTGATTTTAAAACAGGTATCAATGTACTATACTCTGTTCTTGCAGTATCCTCTGGCGTATATCTCACTTTGAGACCATGGTCCTTTGCATATTCTATTGTTTTTGCAATTTGTGCTTGTATGTTTTCTATGTTTTTTCTAAAGTGTTGCTCTATTCTCTTATTAGAAACACAGAAAAAAATACCAACCCAGTCAACATCACATGATAATGCAAGATCGATATCCTCTTGAAGGCTTCTACAATGGGCAAGTACACTAGCGTTATAGCCCTGATTTGCTATGTTTTTTACCGCTTCGCAAATATCTTTAGAGACTCGAGGATGACCTGCCTCAATAATATCGACACCGAATTCATCTAAGAGAGTTGCTATCTCTAGCTTTTCAGGTATTGTAAATGTTACATGTGGTGTTTGTTCTCCTTCACGGAGTGTCGTGTCAAGAATTTCAACCATGTTTATTCCTCAGAAGGGCCAAGTTGTAGACGTAGCAGTGTGCGTTCAGCAACTTCTAATTCAATTCCGCAAAGATCACACTCCACCCTGTCCCCTTTTTTAGGATTTGTAAGGTTTATTTTCGTTCCGCATTCGTTGCATCTAAACATAAATATCGTGCCTATAATTACAAAAAATTATATAAATACGTTATGTGATTATAATCACAAGTATAGAGGTGAGTTGTGTTGGTGACTATTAGCAATATAGTACAAAAACTAGTAGATCAAAAGATATACGTACAAGAATCAATGAACAACAATATTATATCGCATGCATTACTTGCAAAACAACTAAAGCCGGAAGTGGAAGATCTCTTTGAAAAAAAAGTAAAAATACATGCGATAGAAATGGCATTACGACGATATGCAGAACGGTTGAAGAAAGAACACAAAGAGATCAAATTTGACTTTTCGTCAGATGTTATAATGAAAACGCAGCTCTGCGACATCTCAGTATCACGATCACCAACAATCATTGAGCAGCTAAAAAAGCTATACGATATTGTCATATTTGAAAAAGGAGATATTCTCAATATTATCCAGGGGAGTACAGAGTTGAGTATCGTTACAAATGAAAGATATAAAACAAAATTTCTTGAAACATTAAAAAAGGAAAAGATACTCAATATAGAAGAAAAACTCATATCACTAACTATGACATTTTCAAAAGACTTCCTGTATACCCCGGGAGTAATCTTTAATATTATCAGACAGGTAGCATGGGAAAACATTAATATTTTTGAGATAGTATCAACCAATACCGAGCTAACGATCATTCTTCACAAAAAAGATGCTATGAGAGGGTACAAAGCACTCGAAAAACTCATACCACAATAAGACACCAAACCAGACAGAAATTGCGAGAGACATAGTAGTATACGTACCTCTGACAAACCTTATTCTAATGAGTACGTTGGTAATAATGCACCTTTATCTGCAGATGACTATGCACGTGCATATGCATAGTATCAATTGAATCTGCGCTTGTCATTCATATGAATGTGTAGCTGCATATGCACGTGTACATGCAGTTAAATATCCATCGTACGAATAGTTTATAAATGGGTAAAAATATCTCTTATTTGACTAGTGGATGGGATGTCAGAAGAAAATAGTATAGAGCTTTCTCCAGAGATAAAATTGCCGTTAGCACTCCGTGCACTCCGGAGAAGTAATATTCGGAAAAAAATTGCAGAATATCTTTTTGATATTAGTCCCAGTTGTAGCTATACTTCTGAAATCGCCTATCATGTTAAAACCACACCATCAAACGTTATTGGTGCCATCAGAGGAATGGAATCACGGTATCGAGAAGACGAATCCCTCCTTAACTTAGATATCATAGAATTAAAAAACGGCGGCAAGGACATCAAATTATATGGAATCACTCCTTTTGGAAGGGAATTAATAGAATCGATGAAACATAAAAGATGATAGTATCGGCAGTAACTCTTTTAAGCATGAATCGTTTGATGGCTTCGTTGCATGAAGATCAATGAAATTTTTTATTCAATCCAAGGGGAAGGAAAACAGTCAGGGCAACCGACCATCTTCATTCGGATAACGGGGTGTAATCTCCGATGTTCGTTTTGTGATACCGCCTATGCATATTATGAAGGGACGGAGATGACGATAAGTCAAATTCTTGAACGGATAAAAACCTATCCTTGCAAGGAAGTTTGTGTTACTGGTGGAGAACCGTTGCTACAAGAAGGACTTATTGAATTACTTAATGCCCTGCTGAAAAAATCATATCGTGTTACCGTTGAAACCAATGGAAGTATACTGATTACACCAATCATTGAAAACATATCAAACATCATGATGTCATTAGATATCAAATGTCCTTCGTCAGGTATGCAGAACGACATGCAGTTGGGCAATCTGAAGGTGTTGAGAAAAGATGACCAACTCAAATGTGTCATTTCCAACAAAACAGATTACGAGTTTGCCAAAAACATTCTCGAAACATACAAACCCTCTTGCCAACTGTTCTTTCAACCTGTGTGGGGGTCAGACCCTAAAAAACTTGCCAAATGGATGCTGAATGATGGTATCCAGGCAAGGTTGGGAGTGCAACTTCATAAGATACTCTGGGGCAATGCTAAAGGAAAATAAGTAATGACAAACTATATACCTAATAAGTGTATTCTGAGTAAAACTTAACGTATTATAAAGATTCAATAGATAGGAGAAAAGAGGTGTAAGAAGAACATGCAACCAGCGAATATGGCGTACGATCGGGCCATTACGGTCTTTTCACCAGATGGGAGACTTTTTCAGGTAGAATATGCTCGAGAAGCAGTAAAGCGAGGGACAACCACGGTTGGATTAAAATACAAAACAGGGGTTGTCTTAATCGTTGATAAGCGAGTAACATCGAATCTGGTGGAACCGGGATCAATCGAGAAGATATTTGAAATTGATAACCACATTGGTTGTGCAACATCCGGTCTTGTTGCTGACGCCCGAGCGTTGATTGATCGAGCTCGCGTCGATGCGCAAATAAACGAAATAACATATAATGAAAAAATACCGGTGAAAACATTAGTCAAACGTATTTGTGATTTTAAACAAACGTATACACAATATGGTGGTGTACGGCCATTTGGCACGGCATTGCTAGTGGCAGGTGTTGATGATACTGGCGCACGACTCTTTGCTACCGATCCATCAGGCGCACTGATGGAATATAAGGCAAGTAGCGAAGGTGCCGGACGAAATGGTGCCATGGAACACTTTGAAAGTCAGTATAAAGATGATCTTTCCATGGAAGAAGCCATTGACTTAGGTATCAAAGCATTGAACAAAGGGACAGAGGGAAAGCTCAATCCTGATGCAACAGAGATTGGTGTTGTCGATAAGAACTTTAAATTTCACATCATAACTCCAGGAAAGACAAAGGAATATGTGACTAAGGCAATCGGGGGAAGCTAGTAGTGGTCAGTTTAGATGATGCTGTTATTGCACGGTTAAAAAAAGGAGAAGATCAGTTTGAGATACTTGTTGATCCGTACGCAGCAGCAGAGTTCATCGAAGGAAAAGAGATTGATATTGTACAGCATTTGGCTGTTGATGCTATTTTTAAAGACGCGAAAAAGGGAACGCATGCTTCAGAAGAATCACTGCAAAAATATTTTGGTACCGATGATGTAATAGAAATCACCAAACGCATCATTCTAAAAGGAGATATCCAACTAACCACTGAACAGCGTAATAAAATGCAGAAAAACAAGAGAAACAGAATTATCGAAACCATAGCACGAAATGCTATGGATCCCAAGACCAAAGCACCTCACCCTCGCCAACGGATTGAACTGGCCATGGAGCAAGCTGGTGTCCATGTTGACCCATTTAAGCCAGTGCGCGAACAAGTAAAAACGATTATTGAAGTGCTACGGCCCATCATTCCAATCTCTATTGATCAGATTAGAGTATCTGTTAAGATTTCTTCTGAATATATTGGGAAAGCATATGGTATTGCACGTAATTATGGGTCCTTGGAGCAGGAAGATTGGCAATCTGATGGTTCATGGGTCGGTATTGTAAGGATTCCTGCAGGTATGCAAAACGATTTTTATGATAAGCTAAATGATGTAACAAAAGGAAACGTATCAACAAAGATTCTAAAATAGGGTAGAACAGAAGGTAGTATTCTATGGGAACAGAACGACGAGAAATAGTGATTCCCAGTCAAATATTGGGCGATGCTGCAAAGTTCAAAGCTGGACGAGGCACCTTTGTCGAAGGGGGGAATATCTATGCTGAACGGCTCGGTATTGTCACTAGGCAAGGCGGCTACATCAATGTCACTGCCGTAAAGGGACGATATGATCCTATCGAAGGAGATTTTGTTATTGGCATTGTTGAAGAGCCGATGGCTTCAAGTTGGCTGGTCAATATCAATGCTCCATACCCTGCACTTTTACATGTTAATGAAGTACCCTGGGACGTCGAATTTGGTGAAACCGAAAGATATTTAAATCACGGCGATTCCATAATGGCAAAAGTTCTCCAGGTTGATGCTGAGAAAAAATTGCAAATCACCCTTAAAGACCGTAATTTGTATAAAATTAGGGGAGGGCTCATCATCGACGTTGAACCATCAAAGGTTCCGAGAATTATTGGTAAAAAAGGATCGATGATATCCTTAGTAAAAAAATATACGAGATGCCGTATCTTTGTCGGTCAAAATGGTAGAATATGGATTGACGGAGATGAAGAGGGAATTGCAACTGTCATTCAAACCATAAAAAAAATTGAGGAGGAATCCCTCACGTATGGTTTAACAAATCAAATAGAAACATTATTGAAAAAAGATGCGAAGGATGTGCACTAAATGAAATCGGATATTAAGTTAATTGATGGTAGTGGAAAACGACTCGACGGAAGAACGCCTGATGAGCTGCGAAAGATCAAAATCGAAGCAGGGGTACTGCATCGAGCTGAAGGCTCCTGTTATCTTGAATGGGGCAATAACAAAGTGATCGCTGCAGTGTATGGTCCACGAGAAGCCATTCCTCGACACACGCAGAATCCGTTACGAGCCATTGTCAACGCACGGTACAATATGGCAGCGTTCAGTGTCGATGATCGTAAACGACCGGGCCCAGATAGACGAAGTCGAGAAATCTCGAAAGTTATTTCTGAAGCATTAGAAAAAGTCGTGATTATGGAACAATTTCCGCGGGCTTCTATTGATGTGAATATTGAGGTCTTGGATGCCGAAGCAGGGACACGATGTGCAGGTCTTACCGCAGCGGGTGTTGCTCTTGCCGACGCGGGAATACCGATGATTGACATTCCCGTTGCTTGTGCCGCAGGAAAAATAGAGGGGCAAATTGTTCTGGATCTGGGAAAAGAAGAAGACAATTTTGGCGCTGCAGACTTGCCTGTCGCCATTTCTCCAAGAACGGGAGAAATTCTTCTGTTACAGATGGACGGGCATCTAACATTAGACGAGTTTAATAAAGCACTCGATCTTGCCATCAGTGGATGCTATACCGTCTCAGAATTACAAAAAAAAGCACTGTTGAGTAAATACGAATCAATCATGGAGGTAAAGTAAATGACGATTACCGCAACTATTAAACAAGATTATTTGGTCAAACTTGCACAGAAAGGAAAACGAGCAGATGGAAGAGCCTTTGATGAATACCGAAATATCAAGATTGAGCCGGGCATCATTTCAAAAGCCGAAGGATCGGCACGGGTTACGTTGGGAAACACACAAGTAATCGCAGGTATTAAAATGGATGTTGGAGAGCCTTATCCCGATTCACCAGACTCAGGTGTTATGTCAACCGCTGCTGAGCTGATTCCGCTTGCTTCTCCTGATTTTGAGGCAGGACCACCACGTGAAAATGCTATTGAACTTGCACGTGTTGTTGACAGGGGCATTCGAGAATCTGGAGTAATTGATGTGGAGAAATTGTGCATCGAACCTGGGGAAAAAGTATGGATCGTATTTATTGACATTCATATCATCGACTATGATGGTAATTTATTTGATGCTGCATCACTTGCCGCACTTGCGGCACTGTTGACCACAAAGGTTCCTGCTGAACGATTTGAATTAGGTGAGGATTATCCTCTCCCGCTCAGAGAACCGCCAATATCCTGTACATCAGTCAAATTCAACGGTGTAGTCGTTATGGATCCTTCTCTTGATGAAGAAGATATTGCCGAGGCGCGGTTAACCGTTGCTACTGATACCAACGGAGACATAAGAGCAATGCAGAAAGGTCTTAATGGAAGTTTTACCAAGGAAGAGATACAAAAAGTTATAAAAGCCTCCACGGATAACGGGAAAAAATTAAGAGAACAACTCAATAGAAACATAGGGAAGTAAGTATGGCAAAAAGAACAAAGAAAGTTGGATCTGTGGGGCGTTTTCAAGCCCGCTATGGCGTTCGTGCCCGGACGCGTATCAAAAATGTTGAAGGACACCAAAGAACAAAACATGTCTGCCCTAGTTGTGGTCATAAAACAGTTAAACGGCTTGGTACCAGCATTTGGCACTGTAAAAAATGTGGCACCAAATTTGCTGGTGGTGCCTATCTTCCAAAAACGGAAGCAGGACAAAATGTTGAAAAAATGTTGAAGGGAGAACTACATCTGCCAGAAGTTCATCAAGAACCAGAAGGTGAACAAAAATGACCGGATACAAATGTGGCTTGTGTAAAAAAAGCGTAAAATTTGATGTGAAAAATATCGGTATGCAGTGTCCCTACTGCGGCAGTAAAATCTTCTACAAAGAACGACCGACGATCGCCAAGCGCACAAAATCAAAGTAACCATGCATCATTCTGCCCGTTTTGTTTTTATTGTTGATTCTGAAAAAGAAGCAGCCATTATTGCTGATGCGTTACAGCCAGAGATTACTCAGAACGTCCCAAAAACACGTGCCAGTGTCACACGCTCTGGCAACACGTTTGTGCTGGATGTTACAGCAAAAGATGTAAGTTCCTTACGAGCTGCATGCAACTCATATCTCCGCTGGATCAGCACCGCACAATCAGTAAAAGAGAGCATCTAACGCTCGATTGTTTCTGTTCTTCCTGGCCCAATCGATACGATTTTTATTGGTATATCAAGCGTTTTTTCTATAAAATTAAGGTAGGCTCGTGCTTCTGCAGGCAAATCAATGAATTCTACTATATCAGAATCTATCTTTTTCCATCCCTTGAATTTTTTATAGATGGGTTTGCATCGTTTTACGTGCTCAATGTCTGCAGGGAAGTGATCAATCGGTTTACCATCAAGCTGGTACCGTGTACATACATTTATGATTCGCAAACCGTCAAGAACATCGAGTTTGGTAACGGCAAGCTGAGTGACACCGGATATCATACAGGAATGATTGACTACTACAAGATCTAGCCACCCACATCGTCGTGGACGGTTGGTTGTTGTACCAAATTCATGCCCCCTTTCTGCAAGATGTTTACCAGCCTTGTCAAATAGTTCAGTTGGCAGAGGCCCTTCTCCAACCCTTGTTGTATAAGCCTTTACAATTCCAATAATATCATCAATATATTTTGGGCCAATACCAGTACCAATACATGAGCCGCCTGCTATTACATGAGAAGATGTTGTAAATGGATATGTTCCAAAATCAACATCAAGCATTGCCCCTTGTGCACCTTCAAGGAGAATATTTTTATTGTTTTTTATCGCATCATTTAATTCAATATGTACCGTTGTAATATATTTTTTAAGATCTTTACCATATTTTAAACAGAGATCCATAATTTGTTTTTTATCGATTTTTTCATTAATACCGTATACAGTATAGAGTTTTTGTTTAATTGGAATAATTACATCTAATTTTTTATCTAGAGAATTTTTATCAAGAAGATCAATTGCACGAATTCCCTTACGAGAAATTTTATCAGCATAACATGGGCCAATTCCGCGTTTAGTTGTACCTATCTTTTGAGAACCTAGGATTTTTTCTTCAACGCCATCAAGGATTTTATGATAAGGCATGATAATATTTGTTCGATCGCTGATCAATATTTTTGGATTATGACCTCTTTTTGTTAAATCTTTTAATTCAGAAATAAATATTTCAGGGTCAATAACTACACCATTACCAATTACACCAGTTTTACCTTGTATAACTCCCGAAGGTGTTAAATGAAGTTTATATACTTCATTTCCAACCTTTATAGTATGACCTGCATTGCTATTATGGAGCAATATGGGACTAGTTCCACCAAAAAATGCTTCATTATCACAACCACATAAATCGTATACAAATCCTGAATATGGTTCCTTAGTTATTTCTAAAATTCTTCTTAATTTAAAACTATTTTTTCGTTTTGGTTTCCTATCTAAAAATGGATTACTTGATTCACCAATTTTAAGTGTATATACTTTGGTACTTTGCAACACATGCCCTTGTGGAGCATAACTTTTTTTTGTTATTTTTTCAAGTAATGTCGTCTTAATATTATGTAGATTTAACAACCAATTAAATTGAATTGCTAAATTTTTTGAAACAGTACTAACTTCAATTTTCCCTGATTTATGACTATATCCATCTCCTTGAATATATGATTTGAAAAAAATTAAAAATTGTTCTCTTGAAAGTCTAAAGAAAAAATCAGGTAATTTCTTGTTTCTTGCATTTTCTCCAAATAAATCCCTAAATAAAATTGCCAAATATTTTTTAGAATATCTAATACATGTCTCTGTACTTTCGCTCGGTGGTGAAAAAATGTTGGGATTATTTTCTTTAAAAATTTCTTTCATAGAGTTTATTATGAAATTAATATGCTCTTCTTCT
>JAFGDG010000090.1 GCA_016932245.1 Thermoplasmatota archaeon | reverse complement strand
TACTCCTAAAAATTAAAGCCATCTAAATTTTATTTACCAACCCTTTTTCCCCAACCCTAAATTCCCAACTCTCCGTTACACAGTACCTTTGAGCGAAACGTTTATATAGAAGTGTTTGTATACCGATTCTACTCTTAGAGAATAATTTATAAGGAGGCAAAAGAAAAATATGATGACTGGACAACAGCCAATAATAGTATTAAGAGAAGGCACAAAACGAGAAAAAGGAAAAGGTGCACAATCAAACAACATTATGGCAGCACGAGCAATCTCTGATGCAGTCAAATCAACCCTTGGACCAAAAGGTATGGACAAGATGCTGGTTGACTCTATGGGAGACGTCGTAGTTACCAATGATGGTGCCACCATTTTAAAAGAAATAGATGTCGAACACCCTGCTGCAAAAATGATTGTGGAAGTAGCCAAATCTCAAGATGAGGAATGTGGCGACGGAACCACGAGTGCAGTAGTATTAACTGGTGAGCTCTTAAAATACGCAGGAGAATTATTAGAGCAAAATATTCATCCAACCGTTATTTGTGGTGGATACAAGCTTGCTGCTGAAAAAGCAAAAGAGACGCTAAAAAAATTAGCAATCGATATAAAATCTGGAGATAAAAAAACGCTGAGAAACATCGCAATGACTTCCATGGCAAGTAAAGGCGCAAGTGCGGAAAAAGGCATTCTTGCAGATGTTGTGGTAGAATCAGTTTCAAGTGTTGCAGAAAAAATAGGTGGAAAAACAATCGTTGATCTCGATAACATTCAAATACAAAAGAAACAAGGTGGCGGAATTGCAAACACTGAAATTATAAAAGGAATAATCCTTGATAAAGAACGAGTTCATGACGGTATGCCTAAGCAAGTGAAGAATGCAAAAATAGCATTAATAAACGCTGCTCTTGAAGTGAGAAAAACAGAAGTAGACGCGAGAATTCAAATACAAGATCCAACACAGCTACAGGCCTTTTTAGATGAAGAAGAAGGAATGATTAAAAAGATGGTTGATACGGTCAAAAAGAGCGGAGCAACTGTTCTTGTTTGTCAAAAAGGAATTGACGACATTGGGCAGCATTTCCTTGCAAAAGACGGAATTTATGCAGTACGACGTGCAAAGAAGAGCGACATGGAAAAACTTGCAAAGGCAACCGGTGCAAAAATCGTTGCAAATCTTGATAGTCTTAGCCCAAGTGACTTAGGTCATGCTGGCCTTGTCGAAGAAAAAAAGATCGGCGATGACAAAATGACATTTGTTGTAGAGTGTAAAAATCCAAAAGCAGTTTCTATTCTCATACGTGGAACGACTGAACACGTCGTAGATGAATTGGAACGAGGACTTCACGATGCACTTTCCGTTGTAAAAGTTGCAATCGAAGATGGAAAAATGACTGCTGGTGGAGGATCTGCGGCAACAGCTATTGCAATGGCACTTCGAGATTATGCTCCAACAATTGGTGGTCGCGAGCAAATGGCTATTGAAGCATTCGCAAATGCCATCGAGGTAGTTCCAAAAACATTATCTGAAAATGCAGGTCTTGACCCTATTGACATGATGCTTGAAATAAGAAACGCTCACAAAAAAGGAAACAAATACACGGGCATTAATGTCTTCAACGGTAAAGTAGATGACATGCTCAAAAATAATGTCATTGAACCACTCCGCGTAAGTATGCAAGAGATTGAAGCATCCTCAGAAGCGGCAACCATGATTCTGAGAATCGACGACGTCATTGCCTCAAAAGGTGGCGGCGGTGGCGGCGCACCAGGCGGTATGCCTCCAGGCGGCATGGGCGACATGGATTACTAAAATCCACCCCCTCTTTCTTTTTTTATTTAGGATCATATGTCTACCACACAATCTACGGGAAAAAAGAAGGGCGAATGCAAAAAGAGTATCGCTAGTTTAGAAAAGCAAATAACTCAACTGAAAAAAGAATTACAAGAAAAAAATGAAAAACTGCTCCGTAGTTGTGCAGACTTTCAAAACTATCAAAAGCGCATGGAAAAAGAAGTGCAAGCCGTTAAAGAAGAAACAAAAAACATCTATCTTTCAGAATTACTTGATTTAACCGAATTGCTCAAGAAAGCCTACGAAGATCATGAGCCGAAAAAAGGGCTCGAGCTCATGCTGAAAAACATTGAGCAATTCTTTGCTAAAGAATGTATTTCCCCCATAGACTGTATGGGAAAAAAGTTTGATCATCATCTTCATCATGCCATCACTACTATTGAGAAGGATGATGGTGAAGACGATATTGTTGTTGAGGAGGTCAAAAAAGGCTATCTAGTACGGGATAAGCTGTTGCGACCTGCTCATGTGATTGTTGCCAAAAAGAAGGAGCAAAAGGAGTGAAACACTATGGGAAAAATTATAGGTATTGATTTAGGAACAACGAATTCCGAAGTTGCGGTTATAGAGGCTGGAAAACCAACCATCATCAAGAGTGCAGAAGGACAATCGTATTTTCCTTCCATTGTTGCATTTACTAAAGAAGGGGAAATGCTGGTTGGAGAACCAGCAAAACGACAAGCAGTGACCAATCCTGAGGGGACCGTTCATCGGATTAAGCGAAAGATGGGACGTGGCGAAAAGGTCAAAATCAGAGGCAAGGAGTACACTCCCGAGCAAATATCGGCGTTTATCTTACAAAAAATCAAAAAAGATGCTGAAGATTTTCTTGGAGAAAAAGTAACGGAAGCAGTAATTACCGTTCCAGCGTATTTCAATGACGACCAGCGACAAGCAACCAAAGATGCTGGTAAGATTGCAGGTCTCAAAGTCAAACGAATTATTAACGAGCCAACAGCTGCATCACTTGCTTATGGATTGGATAAAGAAGGTGATCACAAAATCGCGGTCTATGACTTTGGTGGTGGAACCTTTGATATCACCCTCATGGAAGTTGGTGAAGGGGTCTTTGAAGTGTTGTCGACCAACGGCGATACGCAATTGGGCGGCTCCGATATGGATCAAGCTCTTGTCGATTACTTTCTACACGAATTTAAGAAAAAACATACCGTTGATCTCACTAAAGACCAAAAAGCATTACAACGATTGCTTGAGGCTGCAGAAAAGGCAAAGATGGAGCTTTCTTCAACCCTGCAGACGGAAATCAATTTACCGTATATTACGGTTATTGATAACGAACCACAACATCTTGAACTCAAATTGACACGGGCAAAATTTGAGGAAATCATTGCCTCTTTTGTTGACAAAACAGAACAACCCTGTAAACAAGCACTCAAAGATGCAAAATTGAAACCGGCAGATATTGATCATGTTGTGCTTGTTGGCGGAACCACTCGCATTCCCTTGGTAAAAAAGAAAGTTGAGGAAATTTTTGGTAAAACACCAAAACGTGACGTTGATCCTATGGAATGCGTCGCTATTGGCGCGGCAGTCCAGGCTGGAATTCTCTCCGGCGATATCGATAAAGATATTGTGTTACTCGACGTTACTCCACTGACACTGAGTATCGAGACACTAGGTGGTGTTGCCACCGCATTGATTGGGAGAAATACAACCGTCCCCACAAAGAAAAGCCAAGTATTTTCAACAGCTGCTGATAATCAAACAAGTGTGGAAATAAACGTGTTACAAGGTGAGCGACCCATGGCCCCCGATAACAAGAGCCTCGGTCGATTTCACCTTGATGGCATCCTTCCTGCACCACGAGGCATCCCTCAAATTGAAGTGACTTTTGACATCGATGCTGATGGCATCCTTAATGTATCTGCAAAGGACCTTGGCACCAAAAAAGAACAGAGCATCCGCATTACAGGATCAACAAAACTTACCGACGATGAGATTTCTCGGATGAAAAAAGAAGCAGACGAGCATGCCGAAGAGGACAAAAAACGAAAGGAAAAAGTAGAAATACGAAACAATGGAGACGCCCTTGTCCACTCGGCACAAAAGACATTGAATGAACTAAAGGATAAATTTTCACCAGAAGATAAAAAAGCTATTGAAGAAGAAATTAAAACATTGCGAGAAGCACTGGCAGGAGACGACACGGCACTCATCAAAGAAAAAACAGACGCGCTAACAACTGTACTGCAGAAAGCATCAACAACTATCTATCAACAAGCTGCGCAACAGGCACAACAGCAACAACAAGCGTCACAAGGCTCACCAAAAGATGAGAGTTGGTCTGGTCATCCTTCTGGCGAAGATAATACCATTGATGCCGATTATGAAGTAAAGGACGATAAGAAAAAGTCAAGTAAAAAAGACTAGGAATCCGTCTACTTTGCCTTCAGCATCAGTACCGAGCATGGTGCATGCCGAAGCACTTCCTCAGGAATGCTTCCCAGGATGAATCGATCGATTCTTCCTTTTTTTTCTTTTGTTCCCGCCATAACAATAAGATCATCTTCGTTTGAGTAATTGACAATCTCTTCAGCAGGCTCCCCTGAAATAAGAACAGTTTGAAGGTCTACACCCATCTGCTGGCCAATAGGCTTAAAACTCTCTAAAAAAGCCTCTGCTTCTTTTTTGAGTTTTTCTTCAAGTACGACAGAGGCAATAAACTGGTGCGTGTCATTGATAGAAATCACCGTTGCTTTGACGCCCAATGCTTTTGCTAAAAAGGCACCTTGCCGCACAACATTTTTTGAACTTTCAGAATTATCGACAGGAATCACAACGCGCTTGACGTTTTCCATGAATCTCTATCCATTCTTATGAATACTGTGTTAGATAATTAAATATTGCGACGACATCATAAAAACGCTATGCGTTCAACAATTGCTCGTAATACGAAGAGGTACCTGTTTCCAGTATTTCTTTAATGATGCGTTCTGTTGCCTCACCTACTCCTTTCAATTCCTGCAACCGCCCAACTCTTTCCGACACTGGAGTTGTTAACTGAGAAATTGCATAAGCTGCATAACTGTAAGGAGACGATTGCCCTCTCAACTTGAGCAAATAGTCCAGATGCTCAAGCATAACAACGACGCGATCATTTTCGTCCAAAACATCGACATATAACCTTGGAGGGATGCGTACTGGTATGTGATATTGTCTGACAACAGTGTAAAACGTTTTGTTGATCGATTGATAATAGGAATCGATGGCATTACCCCAGGCATCCCCTTTGTAGATGTGCGTATAGTCAACTAACAATTCAGGATAGTGCTGCTGTAACGTGTTTAAGAAATAGTGTTGTTGTCGCCCTTCCTTAAGCGTCATGCCACCAAAAATGATGAAGTCTATGCCAACGTCATGTGCGTCTTTGATGGTTTCTTGAAGAACAGAAGGGACATCGGTAACAAAGGGAATAACAGGAAGCAGAAACATGCCACAAGCAATCCCCTCTTTTCTCAATCGTTGTATTGTTTGTAATCTTTCTGTTGGAGAAGGAACACCGGGTTCAAAGATGGCGCTAATGTCATTATTGGTCGATGAAAAGCTAAAACTCACAATGGCCCTGTTTTGCTCATTAATCGTTTTAAGGAGATCAATGTCTCGCTCAACCAGCGTTGATTTGGTAAGGACATGAACGGGAAACTTTTTCTCATACAAAAGCTCAAGGGTTTTACGGGTCAACTCATACGTCTTTTCAGCAGGTTGGTAGCTGTCACCGACACCACCACCAACCATCACATAACTAGATTTAAACGGCAGACGTTTTCGTTTTGGATCAAGTTCTCGGGCAAGAATCTCGAGGGCGTTCACTTTAACTTCAACATCGGTTCCAAATTCTCCCTCAACATAATATCCCTCAGCCCGTCCATCACAGTACACACAGTTGTGCGTACATCCTCGGTAAAGATTCATACCATAACAAGAGACAAACCATGAGTCGATTTTTTTTCGTTTGCGCAATACTGATTTTGCTTGGATTTCTTTGATAGCCACAACACGAAACATTCCTTATGTATATTTATATCCATGCCCTGGTAAAGAAAGCAGACCACCCAGGATATCGTGAGTGGTCTTTACTCATATTGCGAATATGAAGAATACCCGTCGCTACTGCCTGAGGAGTGTGCCTTTAAAGAGAGACGTCGCACCATACCATGTTCGTACACAACCTTGGGGGTTTTTCGTTGTTTTACTAACTTCACAAGCTTTTGGGTATTTTTATTGAGTTTTGTTTGCCCCACGAGTTTCATCTCCCAAATCGTGTTATATAATATCTTGCATGGTTCACCTTTATATTCCTTTCGTTTTAACCAATTTTTTAATCATCTTTTTCGGCAATTATCGTGCAAAAAATGCTATAGAAATAAAAAGGAATAATGTATATACAAACATGGTTACAAAATGAACGAAAAAGACAAAGCAGAATTCCTCAAGGATTTCAAAGATGCGGACATACAAAAAAAACTGGACATGTGGTTCTATGCACTTACACAGGATGGTTTATGGGGAGAAATCCTTGCTGAGATGTCAGACATTGCCCAACATCTTACCCGTGGACAAACAGTTGCTGCAGAAGAATAATGAAAAGACACAGTGGTGAAAAGACACATGGATGAAGAAGGTAAAAAAGAGCTCATGGAAGAATTCAAAAAAGGAGATGGGGCAAAACGACTTGACCTCTGGGATTACGCACTGCAACAGCAGGTTTTATGGGAGGCAATTATTGCAGATATGCAAAATATTGCTCGAGAACAAGGCGTTGATAAGCAATTAGAAAAGTTAATTGATGAGGAAATGAAAAACGCCGAGTAGTTTTGTTGTTAACAATGGCCCTTATTGTATAAATGGTGTTTCATATGAAGGAAGGATACCTTCAACTCAAAATCGCTGAGCTAAATGATAAGTGTAAAGAGATTGAACGCCTCTTGTCCCTTGAACATGCAAACCTTTCACGTATACAAGAGAAGGTTGGCGAATACAAAGAAGTGATTAAAAAATTTCAACATCTCGATGAGTTTAAACAGCAATCTTTACGTGACATACAACAAGAAAACGACGTGCTAATAACAAAACATATAGATTCTGCATACAAACAACTTCATAAGAAACTACAAGAACTTGTTGAAAGTGACGTTAATAAAATAAATAAAACATTAGCTTTTTTACAAGAACGAAAGAAACTAATGGGGTATCAAAATAATGCACTGGAACAACAACAAAAAAATATAACATTTCTGCGTGAACACAACGAACTACTCATGATGAAGTTAGTCAATAGGCAAGTATTGTCTGGTCAAGATGTTGCTGAGATGGAACGACGAGCGCAAAAGAAAGCAGAAAAAAAGGAATAACCGAGTGTTATACTCACATCGGACATGCAGACGCGCCATGTTTTTTAAGGTAATGTTGGTGATAGTCTTCTGCAGGATAAAAGGTCTGCGCCTTTACAATTTGAGTAACAATAGGTTTGTCATAGATTTTTTGTGACACGAGTTTTTCTTTTGATGATATCGCTGCTTTTCTTTGTTGTTCAGTATGATAAAAAATAACCGAGCGATACTGTGTTCCTTTGTCGGGGCCTTGGCGGTTACGTTGAGTAGGGTCGTGAATATTCCAAAAAATATCAAGAAGTTTTTCATAAGAAATTTTTGTTTCGTCATAGACTACATAGACAACTTCTGCATGCCCTGTATTACCTGTACATACTTCTTCATACGTAGGGTTTTTGAGCGTGCCCCCCACATATCCAACGGTTGTTTGAATAATACCATCAAGATGTTGAAATGCCACCTGAACGCCCCAGAAGCATCCTGCTCCAAAAATTGCTTGTTGCATAGATCTTCATTACGATAACAACAAAAGAACTATTTTATGATTTGTGGTCAGTTAATGATACTCTCATTTTAAAGGAACCAATACTCATTTTTCATCTTTAAAAGGTGACCATTAATTTGGAGGACCATTCCCCTGGCCGGAGTTGCCATTACCAGTCTGATTCTTTATGGTTACAATAATGGTATCAGAATCTGTCAATTCGCCATCGCTAACAGTCAGTGTTACATTGTAGGTGCCTGATTCTGTATAGCTGTGATTTACGGTCGAATTCGTAGCCGTCGATCCATCATCAAAGTCCCATACAAAGGTAACATCATCTCCATCAATATCTATAGTGCCTGAGGCATCGAAGCCGATGGTTTCATTCACCATCGCCGACACATGATTTCCTCGAGTATCATTGACCACAATATCGATGGTGGGCTTTCTGTTTCCAATCATATTTTTCAACGTATTGTTGTCCTTGAGTTTTACCTGAGTACCATTGCCATAGTGGGTAATACGCTCATGATTGCGGAACCTCACTTTTGTCCCATTTGCATAGCTGACATTTAATTCACTAATGACAGGCAAGAGCGTATATTTCTCACCGCCACCATACACAAGAATAGAATTTTCAAGATCGATATCAACAGTAAACGTGTTGTTCCCTTCTTCAAGTTTAAACAATTGTTGAATCTTGAGTGTACCTGAAGGAACCTCGAAATATACTGTTTCATTCGTATCTTGTAAAACACCGGTTGCAGTATCAATAACAATCCATAATTTTGTATAATTCCCCACGTTAATTTCACCAATGCCCAATGTTTCTGTCAGATTATTCACATGTAAATACAAGAGATCTACGGTCGTGACATCAAGTGGAATATTTATCCATCCCGTTTCATTACTATGTACTTTTACTTCAGAAAAGGTGATATTGACATGGATGAAATCGTCAGTTGGCACATCGCCAATACAAAATGAAGTGACAGAAATAGCTGTTTCGTCTTCTTGTTGCATTTCTTCTACACATCCACTTGTAAACACCAGCATACCAACTACGAGAGCCATACTAATAAGCTTAAGATTCACTTCACTCACCGGCATCTAGATAGGTTTATTCTATAAAAATGTAACTTTGCATACAAGCATTCTAACAAATATCTCTCTTAGTATAGCAAAATACTAAAATATCCAGTGTATTCCACACTCCCAGTTCTGCGGGTGTGATCTAGGGGTTATGATTAGGGCCTTCCAAGCCCTCAGCCCGGGTTCGATTCCCGGCGCCCGCACTCATAATGCAGGGGTAGCCAAGCCTGGCCAACGGCGCAGGACTTAAGATCAAATCATCAAAAAGGGTTCGAGGAGACATCCTGTCTCGAAGGAGTCCGAGGGTTCAAATCCCTTCCCCTGCATCTTTTTATATTTAAAATGAGAAACCACACTGTATGCAAATAAATAACCAAAATAAACAGAAAAGAAAGAAAAAGTAAAAAATAATGGATTTAGAACTAGATCAGAATATTTAGCACGCCAAGTATTCCTAATATTAGGACTACAATTCCAATTATTCCTTGGAACCCGCCTAGCCACTTGGCTACCTTTTCTAAAGACTTTCCTATTGCTGGGATTGCTGGCAGTATTCCAACTATCATGATTAAACCGGCAAATATTGCAAAGATGCCTTGTAGACCAAACTCTCCGGCCCATATGACATAGATTATTATTAGTATACCAATTATCGTATCAAATCCGCCCAGCCATTTTGCAAATTTTTCTAGATGTTTTCCCATGAATGGTACTGCTTCTAAAAATCCTACGCAGAGTACCAACCCCGCTATAACGTTTATCCATTCTATCATAGTTCTTTACCTCCAACCCAAATATATCTCTTGTTTAACAATAAATTATTTCTTTATATACATTTCTATCATAGTGAGTTGAACCTGAAGTGTGTATTGCTTCCGTTACGCGTATAATGTGATACAACCTTAAGTTTTATAACCATCAAGCATATATGTGGTAAATACGAAGTGTGGAAGGAGAGATGCATGGCTGAAAAAGAGTTATGTAGGATTGGCATAGAAGAACTAGACACTCAGCTCGGTGGAGGGATACCAATTGGCAATACGGTATTAATGGTTGGCAGTAGCGGTTCAGGAAAAACAACAACCTGTATGCAGTTTTTGATCAACGGAGCCAAACAAGGAGAGCGTGGTGTCTTTTTTACGATTACTGAACCTCTGTTTAAACTAACCAAAAATATGGCTGGTTTTGATTTTTACGATAAAAAGCTTATTGAATCAGGCATGGTCAATCTTATCGACTTACGAATCATCAGTGAGCGGCTGGGATTAGATACCGAAAAATACAGTGTCGAAGATGCAAGTGCACTACTCGATATCTTGCGAGATATAGCTGATGAACTGAATGTCAAGCGACTGGTCATAGATTCTATTACCGCATTGTGTTATCGACTGCAGACTCGGGAAATGATTCGAGATTTTATCTTTAAGTTGGGATCATCACTTGCGGCTATGAGCTGTACAACCTTTTTAACGTCAGAAGTTCCGCCTCAGGTGTTTCAATATTCACAATATGGTATCGAAGAGTTCATTGCAGATGGAATTATCTTTTTAGGTGACGTAGATAGACAAGGCGATCTTATTCGAACCTTGCAAATTGTCAAAATGAGAGGGACTGCACACAGTCGAACAAAATCTGCCATGAGCATTTCCTCAAAAAATGGCATCGAATTGGCACCGTTACTCAAATCAACCAGGTGAAACGTCAAATGGCAAATACCTTAATTGACGGATTACAGGAGCGAATCTCAAACGCCATTAAAATCAACCAATCAGTGGGCATTATTCTGCCAGGTAACAACTATGCCGATTTAATGCAAGCACTTTTTAAACATATGAGAAGCAAACCAGAGGATGCCTGGGCGTATGTAGCAATTACTCGCCCCTATGATGATGTAGTAAAGCAATTTGGCAATTTTGCAGAATTGCGAAACGTACGTTTTATTGATTGTATCTCTCAAGCAGCAGGAATCTCTAAAACAGACCCTCATTGTACATTTATCGAAAGCCCCGCATTGCTTGAAAAACTCATTATGGAAATTATGGATACATTTAGAGGGCTTGATGAAAATGTTGATAAATATTTAGTAATTGATTCGTTAAGCTCGCTACTCATTTATAATGACGCGCAATTAGTCACTGAATTTTTTACACATCTGACCAACAGAACGCGACTGGCAGGTGTGCATACGGTCTCACTGGTGGTTGAAGAAGAATCAAATGAGAACATTAACAAAATCATTTACTTGAGAAGCGACAAAATCATCAAAGTGAGAGAGTCATTCATTTAAAAGAGGGATATCGATGGGAGAACCCTTTAAAAAAATAGCATCATCAGAAGACCATATGGTATGGTTGACGCAGCCAAAGGAACTTGAAGAATTGCTCAAAAGACGGGAGGTTGCATTTGAAGTAGCACAAGGAAAATTGAATGATAGTGGGGGTAAGATTGAGACCGCCATACAAACAGCAGAGGCATTTGGCCGAGGGATTTTTGCTGAATTCATCAACAACAACGCAGACTACCCAACGATGAATACGTGGTTGACTCCTGTTGTTGAACATGTACTTAACCCTTTAGGGACAGGGGCAATTTTTACCAGTATCACTGAGCAGGAAGCAACATCGCGCATTTTCCGTTGTTCATTACATGAAAACGCACGGGACCCACACATGGCATCACTTTTTACCTATGGATTTCTACGGGGCCTGCTTCTAAGCGCCTTTCCTCAAGGGGAACTCTTGATGAAAAGCAGCATGGCTCATGGATCGCCTACCTTAGATTTTACGTTTAAGACGCGGTCAAATAGTACTGAACGGGGGGAACGAGAACGGGTGAAACAACTACATTATCATCATGGAAATCAGAAGAACAAAGAAAAATGACTACCGAAGAATTTGTGAGCACTGGCATCGAAAAACTCGATAAGTTATTAGAGGGGGGCATACCTCGAGGATTTACAACCATCATTATGGGAACTCCTGGAAGTAGCATTGAAATTTTAAGTAAACAGTTGGCAAGCATTGGAAAAACAGTTTATATTACTACTGAAGAGACGGAGAAAGAAGTAAAAGACACCATGGAGCGATTTGGGTGGGGCCACTCAGATATTGAGTTTGTTGACATTGCCTCAAAGTATTCGCAAAATGTGATTCAAGGGGAACAGCGACGAGTAAGCGTCTATGAGCAACGGTCAAAACTCAAGCTCAAAGAGCTCATTGAAATTGGATCATCAGGCATGCCCCCCCTTGTAAGAGGAGAAGAAGATTTCTTGGCCATTCTATCGAATAAAATAAAAACGGCCACTTGTGAAAAAGTTGTCGTTAATTCACTTGATTTTTTTCTGAGTCAGTTTTCTCAGGAGGAGGTCTTTCGCACCATCCATGCATCAAAAATTGGTAACCTCCAGCATAAAGGGGCCCTATTTATCGTCATGACTCGCGGCATTCACGGTGACATTTTTGAGCGGAAAATGGAGGGAGTTGCCGATTGTGTCCTCGAACTCGAAGTGCTCCAGAAGGGATCGACCTTT
>JAFGDG010000089.1 GCA_016932245.1 Thermoplasmatota archaeon | reverse complement strand
CGTGAAGGAAGTCTTGCTGTTGGTGCAACGCGCTGGCAGACAATTAGACGAGTAGTATTACCTCCAGCATCCCCTGGAATAATAACAGGATCAATTCTTGGAATTGGTAGAGCTGCGGGTGAAACTGCACCTATTATGTTTATCGCAGTTACTTTTTCAGCTATTGAGCCATCATCTTTCTGGGAGCCGGTTAATGCTCTTTCATATCATATACTTGTTTTAGCAACAGAAATCCCAGGCCAAGAAGCAAAAACTGCAGCAGGCGGCGCAGCACTTGTATTACTCCTGCTTGTTGTTGGATTTTATATAGTTGCAATTTTGATTAGAAACTATTATAGTAAAAAAATGAAATGGTGAAAAATAAAATGGTTAAAGAAGAATACATAGTTAAGACTAAAGATTTGAATTTATGGTATGGAACTAATCATGCTATTATAGATGTAAATTTAAATATGAAACCAAACAAAGTTACAGCCCTTATAGGTCCTTCAGGTTGCGGTAAAAGCACGCTTATTCGTTGTTTTAATCGTATGAATGATGTAATCCCTGAATGTAACGTAAAAGGCCAAGTCTATTATCATGATAAGGATATCTATGGACCTAGTGTTGATGCAGTTGAAATAAGGAAAAAAATAGGCATGGTTTTTCAAAAACCTAATCCTTTCCCAAAAAGCATCTACGAAAACATAGCGTATGGACCACGTGTACAGGGCATCAATAATAAGAAAAAACTTGATGAACTAGTTGAAAAAAGTCTTAGAGATGCTGCTCTTTGGGATGAAGTAAAAGAAAGGCTTAGCGACAGTGCGATGAGTTTATCAGGTGGCCAACAGCAAAGGCTTTGTATCGCTCGCTCTCTTGCTATACAGCCTGAAATTATTCTTATGGATGAGCCTTGTAGTGCATTAGATCCTATTGCTACTGCAAAAATCGAGGATTTAATAGGTGAACTTAAGAAAGATTATACAGTTATTATTGTTACGCATAACATGCAGCAGGCAGCAAGAGTTTCAGATTATACTGCGTATATGTATCTTGGTAAAATGATTGAATTTGGAAAGACAACAAAGATATTTGAAAATCCTAAAGAGGAATTAACTGAGAATTACATAACGGGACGATTTGGATAAAAAGGTGGAAAATATATGGTAGAAAAATTTCATGATGAGCTAAAAGAATTAGAAAAAGAAGTTTTGAGCATGGGCAATCTTGCAAAAGATATGCTAAAAAAATCGATTGAATCTTTAAAAGAACTTGACAACAAAAAAGCAGAATGGGTCATATCACAAAAAGCAAAACTTGCTGATATGGATGACGAAATTGAAGAAAGAACACTCAGACTTATTACGCTTTATCAACCAATGGCAATTGATATGCGCAGGATTGCATGTATTCTAAAAATGATTACGTATCTTAATAGGATTGGCCGGTATGGTAAAGATATTGCAAAGTTTGAAATTGAGTTTGAAAAAAATGGTCATGTTAAAAAACTTATAAGTCTGCCACATATGGCCGGAATTGTTGATAGTATGATAGACGATGCTCTTTATGTTTTTGAAAAAGGGGATATATCTAAATTTAATGATTTTATTGAACGCGAAGAAACCGTTGATGAACTTCGTTATTCTATTTTTAGGGAATGTTTAAGTTATATGATGGAAGAACCCAAAGTCATTACTCGTTGTACCTATTATATTATGATTGCTCGTTATCTGGAGCGTTGTGCTGATCATGCTTGTAAAATTGCTGAAAAAATTATTTATATGGTAACCGGTCAGCATGTAGAAATTGACTGCAGAGAAGAAACAAGCAAAGCTTGTTTTACGGGTGTTAAGAAAAAATGATTAAAGAGAAAAAACGGTGCTTTTTCTCTGCACACATAACAGCTGTCGTTCTCAGATGGCAGAGGGTTTGTTAAACACTCTTTATAAGGATAAGTACAAAGCATTTAGTGCAGGTATTCAAAAGACTAGTGTTAACCCTTATGCTGTTGAGGTCATGAAAGAGATAGGTATCGATATCTCTATGCATTATTCTAAAACAGTTGAAGATTTTAAAGGTGAAAATTTTGATGTTGTTGTAACTGTTTGTAATCATGCTCATGAGGCGTGTCCTTTTTTTCCAGGTAAGAAAGTTATTCATAGGAACTTTGACGACCCTTCAAGTTTTACAGGAAGTGTGGAGGATACGCTTGCTGAATTTAGAAAAACGCGGGACGATATTAAAAAATGGATTATCACTCAATTTTAATGAGTGAAATCAGGTTATTCATACAATTTAACTACACTACTGTTTAATGGCAGGTCCATAGAATTTGCTATCGCATTGCATTTAGTCCTAAGCAAATAGACAACTGGTTTGTAACTAGTTTCAGAAAAAGACTCATAGTTCGCCATGCCTTTACAGATCACTACATCAGATTCATTCAGTCTTTTCTTAAGAGTATTTGGAAGTTTCTCGAAATCAACGCCAACAGCATAACAACCAGTAGTAAGAATCTCATTTACAATTTCTTTGAATTGTAGTTCTTTTGCATCCTTACTGGTTGCATCACTTAGTATGGGTTCGCCTCGCACCACCAGCGTGAGAAAGAGGTTTGGATTGAACGATTTCAACTCTCTGCAGAGAATCTTATCAAAAACGATCTCCCCGCAATTGTCAGTAAACAGTATCACTCGTTTTGCGTTGTGTATCAATCGTTTTACTTTGTTGGTGTCGTCATGTCCTAGCCCTTCATCAACAAGATGATCAAACGTCTCCTTGAGTGCTTCAGGATGGTCGCTTCCGCCCTCAATGCCAAAATCCATGGTATTGCCGATAATGGCACAGAGCATACTCATCTTGAGAGGGTCCTCAACTTGTGCAATCAACTTCTCAACACGAGGTACCAGGGATTGGGCAATCTGGTTACTCTGGTGCTTTAACTCTTTATAAGGGTCTTCATCGCCAAGAGTCTCGTACACCAGTTTATGCACTTTGGTCGCAATAGATGCACTGCATTCATTTGGGTCATACAACTGTGAAAGCAATTTACACGCATTTTTGATAGCTTTTGTTTTAACAGCAGTATCAGTCGTACTTAGATTTGCTTCGTAGATAATACGCTTGAGTAAACAGGGCACACATTCGGTTTGAATCTTCATACCAAAACCTTGAAACAAAGACTCTCTATTATAGTGTTACTCTAAAAATAAGACTCCTTCTACTAGCCCTCTAACTAGTTTATGTAGGTAGCTTTTGTTATTGTAAAAAAACAATTGTTATATTTTTTGATACAATGCTCATACCATTTTTTTAGAGAGATAGACGCCCGTATCCTTAAATCCAAGCTTTCGGTAGTATGCTTTAACTCCAATGCCACTGAGCACAAAAAGATATTTTTTCTCAAATTCTTCACGACAGAGACGTGCCGCTTCGTCAAGTAATTCTTTACCGTATCCTTTATGCTGCCATCCAGTTTTTGATCGTGTTCCAATGCTAAGCTCTCGTCCTAAGACCTTCAACTCACGGATAATCATACAGGGATGCTTCTGCAGTTCGTGTCGGTGGGGCAATCCGACATCGCGCAATCTCAGATAACCAACCAGCGCGTCATGCTGCTTATCTACTAAGGATAAAAAGACTTCTTCACCCTGACTTGCCTTATAAAATGTACATTCAAGGCTGATCGCATCATCATCGATGTTTATCGGTTCTTTTAGTGATTTGTGGCCAATCTCCCGACAACGAATGCAGCGACATTGTTTCCCTTGCGTGATAAGTTCTTTCTCCACCAGTTGACGCAGATTACTCTTATCAACGCCAGCATCGATGTGTTGCACCGGTACATCTCTCTGAATCCGTTGAATGCGAACCCACTCTGGTACCCACGCTTTCATCATGGCGATTCGTTGTGCGGCTTTCCTGGTTGTTAGAGGCTCGTAGTTACCTTTTTTCCAGTCATCATATAACGGCGTTCCTTTGATAGTTAGGGTGGGATAGATTTTGAGCATGTCTGGCTTAAAGTTATCGTCTTCAAAGACCTGTTGCATCATGGCAATATCTGAGTGCTCATCACTACCCGGTAATCCAGGCATGAGATGGTAACAACATTTAAAGCCACTGTCTTTCGCGATACGCGTTGCTGCAATGGTGTCACCAACCGTATGCCCGCGTTTAATTTGATACAGTATAGTATCGTCCAGCGTTTGTACTCCTAGCTCAACTCTAGTTGCACCTAACATCAGTGCGTGATCTGCATGGTGTAATCGAAACCAATCAGGCCTGGTTTCAACAGTCAGACCAATACACCGGGCCGATGCGTTTTCATTAGATGCATGTACGGTAGCAAGCGATGCTGTTTCCGTACCGTTTAGTGCATCAAAGCATCGTTTCACGAACCATTCTTGATACCACCAGGGGCGCGCAGTAAAGGTGCCACCCATGACGATAAAATCGATTTTATCGGTGGGATGACCAATGGCTCGTAATTGCTCGAGTCTTCTTTTGGTTTGAAGATACGGATCAAAATCATTCAATGATGCCCGCATTGCTGCAGGTTCAAATCCGGTGTAGCTTTGCGGCGTCTGATAGTCCGGGCCTCCTGGGCAGGGCGTACACTTT
>JAFGDG010000088.1 GCA_016932245.1 Thermoplasmatota archaeon | reverse complement strand
CTCACGCTCTATGTGTGTTAGTATCAATGATAGTAGGTAATATCGCTCTTTCCTAGTACTTGAGAATTCAAATACCGACAAGAAAAAATGACGCTTACACCTAGATAATAAAACCACGTAAAAAGAAAAGAAATAAGAAAAAAAAGAGGTAGGAAATATATGAGAAAAATAAAGTATAAATGGGAGGCTATGGTTGTGGTCATCGTTGCCCTCGTATGCATACTGCCAGGGTCAACTTGGGCCACTAACAAAGAGATAATTGAAAAAGGTGCAGATGAACTTGATCAACATCAAGAAATCGCCGTTGAAAATGTCTTTCTTCCAGTGGGACGATTAACCATACCAGATATCGTCGATTTGAATTTTCAAATTGCACAGTCGTTTATCCCACAGAAAGCGATTCTTACAAGAATCGAAGTAAACATTATAAAAAATACTACTGCGTCAAATCCATTCATTCTTGGAATCCGAGATGAATTGACCCATCCAGATCTGGTGAACACAAGTGTTTCAGCAGACGATATTCCAACAGATAATTTCTCATGGGTAGAATTTGACATTTCTAATCTCTGGGTAACAGTTGGACAAACCTATTACTTGGTATGTTATACAAAAAATATCACGGACAATTTTTATGGGTGGGCTGCAAATAATGATTCTGAGGCGTATCCAAACGGTTGTGCATGGATCTCAACCGACGATGGAGACACATGGTCCAATGATTCAGTAGACCTGGAATTGAATAACAATCAACATCCAAACCCGAAAGAGGAAGACAACGCCACATGGGATATGGTCTTTCGAACGTATGGAATAGATGCCACCAGCCTCGTCATTGAATTTCAACCAAGCCTGCTACGACCAAAATTCTGGATAAAAAATGTAGGTAGTGTGAGTGCTTATGATGTTGAGGTATCTGCTCAGATAACTGGTGGATTCTTTCATCAAATAAATAGTTCGTTTTCCACAAATGCTTCTGAGTTGCCTGCTAATGCAGGTGTCATGCTGATGGTCGGTCCTCTTTTTGGTTTTGGTGGTTTTGGTCCAGTCACTATTAAAGTAATGACCTGGGCATTAAATGCAGAAGAGACGGAAACTGAGGTAAGCGGCTTTTTACTCTTTATATTTTGGATAATATCTGCAGGATAGACGCCAAGTCGGACGAGAAGCATAACGAACATACGATTCGATGTACGAGGGATGTTATCCTCATTCCTTGAGACAATCGCGAACATACCATTCATCAGTTTTAGAAAGCTCTTTGATAGGGATGAAGCATCACACTGAACAGGGAACTTTAAGGATCGGATGGTAGGTGATTTCGTTAAGATGGTTGAGGAATGAGAAGAACGTTACTAATATTATTATGTACTTTTTAGCTCTAGTAAATTACTAAGGATAAGAATTGAAGGGAGGCTATTAAAAAAATAATCCCCATAACGCAAGCAAGAGAGCGAGGTCAAGTCCGATGAGTGCGCCCCATACCGCTTTTTTCCATCTGAATATTTTTAATCCATCTAAGGGGCCAAAGGGAAGAAGATTGAAGAGTGACAAAAATACGTTGATGTAGGAGACATAATACGAAATGGTACTCATCATACCATCGGAGAGCATCCAAATCCCGAAAAAGATCAACCCGAGGAGAAGATTCGTGGAAGGACCCGCCATGGAAATCTTCCCCATTTCCTCTCGGTTTGGTGATCCAAAAATTTGAACCGCACCCGGGGCAGCAAAGACAATCCCAGCAAACATCGCTAAGACAAGAGCGAAGAAAAGCCCCTGGGGGTACATTCGAAATTCAGACCAATACCCGAACTTTTGACCAACATATTTATGAGCCATTTCATGACAGAAAAACGCTGTAACAATCGCGATGAAGGAAAGAGGCAGATACGTCATAACCTGATCTAAATGACTGAAGGGAGGATACGGCAGAAAGGCAAACGTGAAGGCGACCGTAAGAACCCCCATAGCGATAAGGATGTGAAGTATCTCTTGTTTGCTGAATTTAATGCCAGATGGCTCGATTGAAGAACTATAGGATTGCTTGCTGTTGAAGGGGATTTCATCGAACGAATAGTACGTTTTCCTTCCATTCATACGTATCCTAGAACTAGGGATGATTTTTAACTTTTTCAATACATGGAAAGAACGAAGAGTAAAACAAAGAAATTATGAAAGGACGTCTCCTCCAATATTGTTATAAGCAAAGTCGTAAATGCATCTCTTCATGTCCGTCTATCATGATAGTATTGAAATAGAAAGTTCCGGGGAAAACGATATCATCGATATTACAGAAGATGTTCAGAGCGTCGTCTCCCACTCTGGATTACAAGAAGGCATCTGCATGGTATTTGTCCTAGGTTCCACAGGAACGCTTTCTACGATGGAATATGAACCTGGATTAAAGCAAGATGTACCAAGAGCCTTAGACAAGATAGCGCCGAAGAATCAAGAGTACCAGCATCATTTCACATGGCATGATGATAATGGAAGAAGTCATGTAAAAGCCACGCTCATGGGTGCCAGTCTTACCGTACCATTTCAGAAAAAAAAAATACTCCATGGCACGTGGCAACAACTCATATTTATCGAACTTGATACTCAACCACGTAGAAGAAGCCTCATCGTGCAACTCGTAGGGGAATAATCGTTTTTTTTTCACCTGTGGAATCATGTGAGCCGCAAGGAATAGATGTTTATCATCCATCTACTCTGACGAGGTTTTCGATCTTTCGAACAAAATACCCCATTCTATCTTATGATCGGGTCAATGCTTGATCACAGGAGGATATCTATTTAAGGAAAAGAACGATAGTCGCGTAAGGATCAAGAGCGGAAAGTTTTATGGTGTTAGAATCCTGTTGCATTGTAATTATATTCCTTGTTGTTATATTTGTAATAATTTCTCTGATTATAAAAAGTAGAGGATCTCCAAAAAGAAATCAACCAACCCCAACAAAAACCAGTAGCCCCCCGCAAACAGAGCCAACCCACCATCCACCTCCGAACTACATCCCTACGTACCATTGTTCACACTGTGGTCTTAATTTTGTTCAGCCAGAAGAAATCAAAAGAAATGGTACTATAATAGCAGTGTGCCCCGAATGCAAAAAAGAAATCACCTGAAGCTTCTGTTCG
>JAFGDG010000087.1 GCA_016932245.1 Thermoplasmatota archaeon | reverse complement strand
TCAAGAGAGATTTACAACTTTTTTACGTTTTTAGCCTGGGGTCCTCGATCAGAATCTTCAAGATCAAATTCAACCTCGTCCCCTTCATCTAATGACATATCCGCAGGGACGGCTGATCGGTGAACGAAAATATCCTTATCATCGTCACCTTGGATAAATCCATATCCTTTTCGTGCATTGTACCATTTTACTGTTCCTTTCATTGTCGTTACCTCACATAGACATTGTCTAATTGTGGAATTTAAAAAGAATAAAAAACAAAAAATTTCAACCGGCTTTCCAAGCGGATCTTTGAAACTCTAATTTCTATTCCTTTTAAATCACGGGAAGAAGTCCCATCTGGTTTATATAGTTTTGTACGCCCAGGGCGGGGTGCGGTTGCCGACTTTTTTGCAGAAAAAAGAATACACAAAGCACACTACTCTACTATTCCTAAAGGGGGGGGGTTACTAGTCTTATTGAACAGGAAGATAAGCATATAAGAGAGTACTTGATTCACTGCAAGAACATTTCTTCTCTCTTAGGGAGACACAACAATGGCTCAAACCAAACATACATCATCAACAACCCCGGTGACCTCACCGATTCTTCAACCTGCCGAACCCGCAGCCCTTGGTCTTTTTGGACTCGCCGTTGCAGCCCTCGTGCTAGGAGCAGCCGATATGGGTTTTACATCAGGTGTTTTTAAGTCACTGATGATTCCTTGGGTCCTTTTTTTCGGTGCAACCGCACAATTACTCGCAAGTACCGTTGAGTTCAAGAGAAATAATATCTTTGGAGCCACCGTTTTTTGCGTCTATGCCATGACGATGTATTCCATCGCACTGACCCTCTATATCACCCAATGTACGGAGATTCAGGTAGATATTGCTCATTATGGATTCGGGCTCATTGCCATCCTCATCTTCAGTCTTATCGCCACCCTTGCCTCGCTGATGGCCAATAAGTTGCTCTTTGCCATCCTCATCGCTGTGGATCTTGCAATTATCTTTTTGATACCACATTACCTCATGGGATATCCCACTTGGCCTGCTGGATTCTTTTTGTTCTGCACCTCGGCCCTGTCCTTTTACACCGCTGCAGCGATATTACTCAATACCATGGCCGGAAAACCCCTACTCCCCTTGGGAAAACCACTGTTGAAACCATAGCGGTTCACAACGTAAATCTTGATAAAAGCGTGGCCCCTTTACAGGATATATGGCAGGAGATGATGGCAAGGTACCGGTAAGTGGTTTTATCGGCATTCAGGGATTCTTCGTAATCCTTCTAATGTTCGTGATAACGAAATGACATCGCCTACCTTTGTGATGAATCCCACTGGAAAACAAATGGTTACCTTCCCCATAAAGGGTTTTTTAAAGTCGAGTTGTTTAATGGCATCATCAGATAATTCGATATGAACGTGGGTGACCACCCATTTTTTCTCATCAATTTCTACCCCACTGATCTCCCCAACATTTTTTGCATCTAAAGAAACAACCTTCATTCCATCTAACTGGCTAAATTTCATCGGTTTTTTCCTCCATGATATTCTTTTGATATGACAAAAGATGTTTTTAACGTTGTGATGAACGTCATGACAAAGATACTCCTGTGAACTTTATAATCTTCATGGAAAAAAAGATATGTTACGATATCATAGCGCATAGAGAGCGTCCACGATGCAACATAAAACACTTGTTTTATTGGGCACTTTGATCATAGTTCTTCTTCTTTCCAGCGGATGTATGCAGGAGGGAATACTTACTCCCCTTCCTGAATCTGCAGATATTCCCTTTGTCTCAAATCGTGATTCTGGAAGTCGCCGGAAGGAGCTTTATGCCTTGGATCTTGAGAACGGAACTAGCACCAGACTATCCTTTACCAAGCATCATCATTTTATTGTGGGTATTGATCCATCATATCGCTACCTTGTTGCCTCCTGTGCCGATGAAGATACCGATCCACCTGTGGGGTTAGGAGACGAGGATAGACGATCACTGTGGCTCTATGATCTGCATACACAGCAGATGACCCATCTTACTGATTCCAGAAACCATGCGGAAGGTGATAGTTTTTTTCCTGATGGAGAATGGATCGTCTTTCATATGAGAGTCGCGGGAGAAGAGCAAACCGATCTTTATAAAATACGACGTAATGGTACTGATCTCACCCGTCTAACCAATACATCTGATGTGTTAGAAGCGGATCCCTGTTGGTCCCATGGTGGAAAAAACAATGTGTTTACCTCTTTTGATCAGGACACACCACGCTTTGTTTTAAAAACGATGGATTCAGATAGTGGTACTATTCAGGTAGTTTACGATGGTGGCGAGGGTATTGCAACCGCTGTCTTTTCACCGGGTAACTACGCCCCCTCTTGGAGTCCTGATGATTAATGGATCGTGTTTGAACGCGCAATGAATTACTCAGGTCAAAACTGGGGAAGTGGTATCTGGCATATTTTCAAGGTACGAAGAGATGGAGGCGAGCTTGTGGATTTGAGCCTGGCTGGAAACCATACGGACAGAGCAGAATATCTCCCCTCGTTTTCACCTCAAGGAACCCATATTCTCTTTGGTTCGCTCTACGAGGCGAATACTTCTGAAGAATCTCATAATAATGTGTTCATGATGAATGCAGATGGAGGATCGCTGACAAGACTGACCTTCAGCGAGGCAAGCGACATGTTTCCTGTTTGGATTTACTGAATGATGAGCGGGAATATCTTTTAAGAATAACAACAATGGCAGGATTGATCGTAATTAGAATGCTGGATGCAGGCCGTAAGCCTCTTTAGTTCTCCGAGAAAGTATAAAAATGGAAAATTGTTGAAGACGTAATTATTTTGATTTGTTGCGTAATGCTATCTGGGGGATAAATTATTAGAAAAACTAACCAATGGTAAAATTACCAACGAGGTATCTACACAGACCGTCACGCTACTAAAAAGGTTGAAATTCTTACAAATTAGAAAATGTAACAAACGGAAAAAAATTGTGGAAACATTTAAATAGTTTTCAATAAATAACCTCTTTTTACTATGAATATTAAATCAGCTGTATTTGGTTTGATTAGTATTAAACCACAACCAATCAGTACCGTTGTTAAAAAACTTCCTTACTCTTCAGATTCCATTTACAATGTCATTGAGAAGATGTTGAAAGATGGCGACATTATGAAAATCAAATCCCAGGGCACGATCAAATTAGATATCCCAAAGAATTACACGAGTCAGAAGTTGAAGGAATTCTATGTTAAATCGCTAAGTTATGGCAATGATCCGGAAATCCTCACTAGAGAAAATTCACAAAAGATCTGGAAAGCTCTTGATGCACATAATAATGTTCAAGATTTGATGACAGTAACTAACCTATCTGATAAAACTGTGAGAAAACTCCTATGGATTTTTTTGGACTATGGATTAATAGAATTTGAAAAGAAAAAACCCATCATTGTAAAAAAAGTGCCAAATCATCCAATCAACAATATTTTGGATTCTATGATTACAAATACAAGACCCCCTACACGAATATATATTTCAGGAGAAACGCCTTTAAAAGAAATTCTCACCACGCCACCTCACATCGAAAAAATCCTCTATGACAAAATCGATGAAAGCCTTACTATCAAAAAAACCGGTTTTCTTGTAAAAGGAAAGACAAAGAAAATCTCAGTGCTTGAAAGCATACCTGCACAACAAACACTTGAAGAGTTCTTTACGCACAAACTCATGACCCCGGAAGGAGTCGAAGATACCTGCATAAAACTCCTTGAATATGGAGATATTGATTATGATGCCTTGCTTCAGCTCTCTCTCAAAAAACACCTTGTAAATGAAGTTGGATGCTATCTTGATATCATCAACAGTTTAAAAAAAGGAATTATCCCAAATAAATCTATCAAGAATTTCAATGTACATGTCTCACGGAAAAAACGTGTTTTCCTCAAAGATGAAATGAAGTTTGGAAAATCTGGGTGGGAGAAAAAATACGAAAATAAATGGAACCTCGATCTTTATCTTGATATCGGTGCAATCGAACATGGAGTAAGAGCACTATGAACCTCGAAGAATTCCCTGAGCCTATAAAAAAGGACATTGAAGATCAATCCTTGTCAATATTAGAACATATCAAAGATGAAATTATTGTTATTGGAGGATGGGCTGTTAGAGCACTTACGGAAAATAAACATAGTCGTTACACTTTAGATATTGATGGAGTAACAGACAAAAATGATATGGGAACCATTGAATCAAAACTATCGAAGCTTGGAATGGGCGTACGAAGAAATGAATGGGGCATCCAATACTATCATAAATATCATCCATAAGTTCAAGTTCCAGAGGACAT
>JAFGDG010000086.1 GCA_016932245.1 Thermoplasmatota archaeon | reverse complement strand
TAGATTATGATGGTTTTAGGCAGAAAAGCTATGCACATCTATCAAGTTTTGATAAGAGGCTATCGAGATGGATGACGGTTTGCCCAACGGGCCGGTTTGTATCAACGATGTTCCAGTCTTGGGCAAGCATGAGCGCTTTTTTTCTCACTTTTGTCAGTTCCTCAATAGTTTCGAACATTTCAATTTCTGAACGTTGTTGCACACGAGCCAGTAATTCTTCAGGTGACGCATCAAGAAAAAACATGTATGAAGAAGTAGGGACTAGTCCTGCAAAAAAACGGTAGGCTATCTTTGAAAGAAAGGGAGAAAGATACGCCGTTCCCATAAGATAACGAACCATGATTAAGGTGTCAATATTTTTCTTATTGTAATACGCTCTTACCGATCGTAGCACATCAAGCATGTAAAAAATAGCTGCCTTTACTTTATTCACAGGACCTGAACCAAGTAATGACTTTTTGGTTGCTCTTCCAAAAAAGTTATCTGATTCGGGGTGAGACCGAAGAACCACCCGTTCTCCTTTTTCTTCGTACCGACGTTTAATGAATTGCGCATGCGTGTCTTTTCCAACGCCATCCAATCCATCAACGATAATAAGACGCATAATCCGTCAACCTATAACAAAGGCCCAGTAGATTAAAGGAGCGATAAACGGGACCGCGATATTGTCCAATCCTTTTGGCGAAATAGCTTCTGCAAACGTAGCCACTGCCGCGATGTATACAAGTATGAGTATCTTATCCTGTATCTCTATTTCATAAAAAAGGAGTGCTAGGAGAATGGTGATAAGCGTAAACACAAACATCGCCAACGACCCTAGATAGCTTTTACTATCTCCCCAGACGTTATAATGCCGTTTTCCAAATTTGACACCAAGTAATGAGGCAAACCCATCTCCATAGGACATGGCAAGAATGCCAATGGCAATAAGTTCTTTATGATCGAAGAAAAGGTATGCCAAGACCGTCCACGCAATGGAATAGTAGACAAGTCCCATGCCGTGTCCGGCAGCCGACGTCTTTCCTCTAATGGACTTGATAGGTGAATGAGGGCTCATCAAAAAAGTAAAAAGAATAAAGGGACCTGCGGCAAGAAATGCCATGACTTCTCGTGTTTGAAAAATAGGCAAGATAAAGGCAATATTACCCACCATGATATGGAGGATTTTTCTACTGACCGTTGGGTAGCGATCAAGTAGTTTTTCCGTAATAATCAACAGGATAGCAACATAGATATAGACAAGTAGCACACCAGAAACATCGCGCGGTATCATCAAGACCTCCCCCTCAGAAGACTACTGCATAAACGCCCCAAGTAAAAAGCCAATAAGGCCGATAAAGAGGGCAAGGAGGGTAAATTTTCTATAGAGTTTCATATGAACATCCTTTTTAAAGATGAGTTGCAGTGATGTACTCAGCAGCATGGTATCCGTGAGTAATATCGGTACTAAGTAATAATAATTGAGATAATATATATTATAGTTTTCTATAAAAAAGGGAACGAAACTCAGCGCAATTGCGATTAGATAGAAGAATGCGGCAAGAACATTGGATGCTCGGATACCGATATACTTAGGAAATGATTTTACTCCTTGTTCCCTGTCTCCTGTAAAATCCATAACGTCTTTCATAATTTCTCTACCGGAACCAGCAAGAAAAGCGATGAGCGCAACAATCAGTATGGCGGGGTGAAGAGAAAAGTTAATTCCGGACGTCCCGAGAACGGCAGCACCACCAAAAATAAATGGAATGGCCATGACATAGGCAATGTAAAAATTACCCAAGAGTTTGATTTTCTTCAGTTTTGCATCATAAAGAACGGCCAAAAACGCAGTGACTAAAGCAATGAAAAAGCACGTAAGATTGACAAAATACGAACAGAGAATACCTAACGGGAAGAATATTGCAAAAAGATACAACGCCGTGTTTGGTTGAAGGTCGCCTCGTACCAGTGGCCGGTCAGTTCGGTTATTTTTTTTGTCAATATCGATATCAAAGTAATCATTCAGTGCAAACGTACTTGCCTCTAAAAAGAGTGCCGTGAAAAAAGTCAATATAAATTTATCAAGTGCGGGAAATCCTTCTCCTTCAAGTGCAATAATGGATCCGATGAGAATAGCAATCGCAATCATGACGCCATGCTCAAGACGCATCAGTTCCCAGATGGCCTTAAGAACTTTCATGTAGTGACGATACTAAGGTATAGGATATTATAACCTTTTGGTATCTGAAAAAAGAACTGTTTTTATGAAAAGGTTTTAATAATAGTCAAAGTTATCTACAGAAAAACAAAGGTGATTCATGTGGAATATAAGATATCGGGAGACAATTTGCAGTTGGTTACCATTCAAATAGATCCTGGGGAAAAACTTTTTGCTGAAGCAGGATCAATGGTATATCAAAGTGGCAATATCAACATGGAAGCAAAAATGAGGGGGGGATTGCTGAAAGGAATAGGAAGAAAATTTGCTGGGGAGACTATGTTTCTCACAGAATTTACTTCTGCCGGTGGAAGGGGAATGGTTTCATTTGGAGGAAACGCGCCAGGGACCATAAAACCCTTAGAAATTACTAGTGGAAAGGAATTTATCGTGCAAAAAGATGCGTTTCTGGTCGCCGAAAATTCTATTGAACTGAGTGTTGCCTTTCAAAAAAAGCTTGGTGCAGCGTTTTTCGGTGGCGAAGGATTTATTCTTGAGAGATTAGGAGGGAAGGGTACCGTGTGGATCCATGCTTGCGGAGATTTTGTTGAATTTGATCTCAAACCGGAACAGATATTAAAAGTTGATACAGGAAGCGTCGTCGGGTGGGATGGCACAGTAACCTATGATATCCAGAGAGTAAAAGGAATTAAGACCATGTTTTTTGGCGGCGAAGGTATCTTTTTGACAACACTGAAAGGACCTGGAAAGGTAATACTTCAATCACTGAATCTCGGCAATCTTGCTACAGCGTTATCTCCTTTTATGTCTCAAAGGAGCGGTAGCTCAGGAAGCCAAAGCGTTACTGGGGCGTTAATCGGAGGGCTCACGAGATGATAAAAGGCATTGTAGCGGCATTACTCGGGGCGCTTCTTGTTGCGGTCATCATTGTAGGGATTATCTACCTCTTCTTTAGTGGCGTATTGCTCCTGCTCTTTGGATTCGTCGTAGCCGGGGTTCTTGCTGCTGCAGTAATACTATTCATTATTGTGTTTGTCTTTGCCCTTATCGTGTTTTTCGCGCTGTTCTATTATATGGCAGAGAAAAAACCTGAAATAACACCAGGCGAGTACACACTACAAGAAGAAAGAGGGAAAAACGAATAAGACCTCTTCTCCCCCTTCTTTTTTTATTCGAACGCAATAAGTTAAGTCTGTTGTGTTATTTTATGGCTTGAGTATTACTTTAAGAGAATGTTGTGCTTTTGCTGCCAATTTGAAACCTTCTGCTGCGTTACGAAGAGGCAATCGATGGGTGATGAGATCAGTCACTTTCACTTTTTTTGTGTTAATGAGTTCAATTGCCTCCCGTATATCCCGTGGTGCACCAGCATAGGTTGACACCATGGTAATCTGGTTATTCCACAGGTCAAATAAGGGAAAGGGGATGGTGACGCCCGGTTTGGTCGGAGCGAAGAAGAGAGTTGTTCCCCCTTTTGCAACTGAGGATAATGCCTGTTGTACTGCGGAGGGTACCCCTGCGCAGAGGATGACCAAATCTGCAAGGTTGCCCTCATTGTGTTGTTTCACTTTTTGGACAATATCTTCCTTTGCATCAATAGCAACATCGGCACCCATCTTCTGTGCATAGCGCAAGCGATTTTTATCAATATCAGTTGCAAAGATCTTGCTTGCACCATATGCTTTGGCGAGTTTGATGTTGAGAAGCCCAGCAACACCACTTCCTAGAAGAAGAACGCTCTGTCCTTTTTTCCTTCTTATGCGGGCAATCCTTAACCCCCTCACTACGCAGGCAAGCGGCTCAATAAACACACCTTCTTCATAGGTCATCTCTTTTGGAAGGAAAAAAGTACCGCGGTCCACATTGATTTCAGGAACTTTGAGATATTCTGCAAATCCGCCCGGATAGAAGTTGGTGGAATGTAGTAAGTCGCATAAGGTGTGCTGGTCCTGCTGACAAAAACTGCAGGTGTTACAGGGTACATGATGGGAAACAAAGACACGGTCTCCTACCTTGTATTTTTTAACGTGTTTTCCTACTTGTACAATATCGCCTGCAATTTCATGACCGAGAACTCGCGGTGCTTTTTTGATACGATACCATTCCATGACATCTGAACCACAAATACCACTTGCTTTGACCTTGACTAAAAGCTCCTTTTTAGAAATCGTCGGAATGGGCATCTGTTCAATTCTCACATCATTATTATTGTAATACATTGCAACTTTCATTGTTTTCATTTCAAGTCCCTGTTGCTTATGAGTAGTTATTTAATAGATTTTACGTTTAGCAGTAGGTGAAAGGTCTATAAAAATTGGAATTGTCTATTATTCTCGAACGGGAAATACCAAACATGCTGCACAGGTGCTTGAACAAAAATTAAAAGACCATGGGCAGCAGGTTGATATCATCGAAATTCAACACCTAAAAAGACCTGGATTTTTTAGAGCGGGAAGAGCAGCGATGAAACAAGAAGAGCTCCCCATCAAAAATACAGATGTTGCTCTCAGAGACTATGATGTCGTGCTGGTTGGATCACCCACGTGGGCAGGAAAACCTTCGCCATATATTCGATCCTTTTTTACGAAGACAAATGCATTTGAAGGAAAAACAGCAGGAGTGTTTATTACCGGAGGTGGGCCTGGCGAAGACAACGTAAAGAACAGTGAGTTGTTAAAAGATTACCTTGAATCGATTGGATTAAAACCAGTAAATTACACATTGAATCTACAGATGAAGAAAGAAGAAATAATCAGTGGTGAGCAATATATCGATAAATTTGTTGACACAATAATGAAACGTGGGTCTACATAGACCGAAGGCGTTTGATTCGTTCGTCAACTGGCGGATGTGTTGACCAAAGAGAACCGACAGACTGGCTCTTAAAGGGATTTGAGATGTATAGTGGTGCAACCGTTTTCGATCCTTTTGGCTTTTCCTTTGGATGGTCGGCTTTGATTTTCTCTAGTGCCTTAGCAAGACCTTCAGGATTCCTGGATAAATACGCGCCACTAGAATCGGCAAGATATTCCCGCTTTCGAGATATGGCAAGATAGGTAAGTCTTGAAAATAAGGGAGCGAGAATGGCAAATAAAATAGCAATAACTAAAATGATTGCACTGCCGTCGTTTCTTCCTCTACTTCTCCCCGCACCTCCCCAAAAAAGAGACCAAAAGACAATTTCAGAAATCAATGCAATAGCACCCACAACGGCAATGGTAACCGTTGCAATGAGAATGTCGTTGTTTTTAATGTGACTCATTTCATGCGCAATAACGCCCTCTAATTCCTCTTGATTGAGTTTGTGTAATGCACCAGTAGTTACACAAACAACTGCATCTTGGGGTTTTTTACCCGTGGCAAAGGCGTTAATATACTCAGAATCTTGAACATACACCTTGGGCATAGGAAGGCCTGCAGCAATGCTTATTTCTTCAACCCTGTTAATCAAAAGTTTTTCTTCTCTGTTGTTTGGATTTGCAGGACGTGCTTTAGCTGCCGCAAGAACGGTTGGTACTGAAATTGAATACGTAACAGCCACATAACCAATAGCGATAGGAACACCAAAAGCAAGAGCAATAAACAAATTACCGGAAAAAAGGATGTAGCCGACTGCAAAGACTATACCAAAGAAAAGGAGTGCCATAAACGTACAGATAACTACAGTTAACCGCTTATTTCTCCGAATATGATCTTCGACAAGCAGCTTCTTTTCCATGATACCAAACGAAGGATTAAAATGTTACTTTTGGTAATTCTCTTGATGCTTCAGGTATCTGTAACATCTCACGTTCCTTTCGGCCCATGCGCTTTGCAAACCACACGCCAGGAAACGTCTCAATGGTATTGTTGTACGCAAGAACAGAATCGTTGAAATGTTGGCGAGAGTACGCAATTTTGTTTTCAGTATTAGTCAACTCATCCTGAAGGTTTAGAAAGTTTTGATTTGCTTTTAGATCGGGGTAATTCTCCGAAACGGCAAAGAGACTTTTTAATGCGCCGGTTAACATATTGTCTGCATTGATGTTTTCCTGTGGTGTTTTGGCGTTCATGAGTGCAGAACGGGCCTTGGTGACGTTTTCGAGCACTTCTTTCTCATGTTTCATATAACCTTTAACGGTTTCCATGAGGTTAGGAATGAGATCGGCTCGTCGTTTCAACTGAACGTCAATTTGTGCCCACGAGTTGTCTATCCTATTTTCCATGCGTATGATCTTGTTGTAAAAGCCCCAGTAAATAAGTAGGAAGAATACAACAAGAATGCCCACTAGCATCAGTATCCACCAAATTGGGTCCATAAATATCTCCCTTCTATGTTTTTAGCTGGTTAATAGTGCACTTTATATAAAGGTATCGCGGTCAGACCACAGCTTACTTTTTCGTTGAAGTGAAAAGAGCATACGCTTCTTTTGGTGTATGTTTTTTGTGTACAATAGCGTTGACCGCTTTCATCATACCAACAGGGTTTGAGCTCTGAAAGATATTTCTCCCCATATCAACACCTACGGCCCCTGCATGGATTGCGTCATATGCCATGTTGAGTGCATCCTGTTCGGGTTGTTTTTTACCACCTGCAATGACAATAGGTACGGGACAGGTTTCAACAATCTTCTCAAAGTCTTTACAGAAGTATGTTTTGACAATACTAGCACCGAGCTCAGCTGCCATGCGTGAAGCAAGAGATAAATATCGTACGTCTTTCCCTAGTCCTTTGCCCACCGCAGTGACGGCAAGAACTGGTATGCCATATCGATTTGCCTTATCGATATACTCCGTCATTCCCAGAATGGTATCGCGTTCATGTGGTTGGCCAACCAAAATCGAAAAAGCAACACCTGACACATTGAGTCTAATGGCATCTTCAATATCCACTACTGTTCCTTCATGAAGGAGATTGCTTTCATTCAAAATACTGGTTCCGCCAGAGACACGAAGAACAATAGGTATGGTGGTATGTGGATCGATATAATTTCGTAGTGCTCCTCTGGTGAGCATCAGCGTATCAGCATAGCGAAGTAACGGATCAACCATGGTCTTGATATTTTCAAGGCCTGTCGTAGGGCCCATGAAGTAGCCATGATCGACGGCAAGCATAACCGTATGCCCATCTTTTGGTTTGATGATTTTTGATAACCGGTTTTTCATTCCCCAGTCCATAATAATAAGCCTCCGATTTAGGTAAATAAAGAAGGGCCATATAAATTGTTTCTAATGCAAAAGAAACTTAACTGTGTGTACGTTTTTTGAAGAATAGGACAAGTGCCATTGCACAGGCGGCAAAGAGAAACTCAAAACCCGGAAAGGCAATAGTGTCAGGAGAGGAAGTATCCCCGAGAGGAATAGTTACATATTTAGAAGCTATATTATTCATTTTATTCGTTTCTGCTGACTCGTTAGAGGGATCAATTATAACGTAAATAGCGTGATCGCCTAAGCTAGCAGCCCATGGAGTCGTGACCGTATATACCGTATTACTTGGAACGTAGTAAGTAATAAAATTGTTACCTGGATAGTCATGACCAGTATCAGCTACTGTCTGATTCATACCTATTTTTTGTTCGGAGATAAGGGCACCATTCCCCTGCACTTCTCCGTCCCAAAATTGAATAGTGAGGTTTGCGGGATTGACATAGAAGCCTTGTCTATCTGGGTCTGGATCATTACCTCCCGTTCTATCGTATCTCTCCGCTTCAATTCTCTGTTCTCCAACTACAATGTAATCAAGATAGATATCGGGTCTAGAGTCCATTTGGTACGTTCCAAGAAACAACGTGTGCAACCCAGCATCAATTGAGACATTGTGAACGGTAACAACATACCATGAATCGTTTGCTGGCACCTGGGCATCACCTAAATGAACACCGTCGAGTTCGATTCTATATTTTGCTCCAGGTTCTGGTGAACTGTCGCCAACGCGGAAGGAAATGTCAGTTATGTGAGAAAAATCATATCCAAAATCCCATTCACCCCAACAGGATCTTCCTGTCGATGAGGCCCATCCGTATGCACTGTTAGCAGTACATAACCCAAGGTTTTCTACATCTACCTCAATAGTATAACCCTCTCCTTCCTGGATGACTCTGATTGTATCAATTGCATAGTCAAATTCAGCCCAACCAGGGGGAGACTCGTCAGCCAATATCGTTATATCATGGTTTCCTTCACTCCCTTCACAAAGTCCAGACAGGATAACGGTGTACACGTTTAGAAGCACAATACTTGCTATGAATAGATGTATACTTTTTTTCATAATTATCAGATGGGGGAAGGAAAAACAATATTTATACTTTTTCTTTATAAAAAAGAAAACTAGTCTTGGCAAATCTTTTAATTAAGGGTTGTATTACCTGATGTGCAAAAGAGGGAGGCGTAAGATATGTCAGTCATTAAAAACTTAGAACCTAAATTAGTATGGAAACATTTTGATGAAATTCGAAAAATACCTCGGTGCTCAAAGCACGAGGAAAAAATTAGAGCATATATTCTTGATTTTGCCAAGAAACAGAATTTGAAATTCAAAACAGATAAAACAGGAAATGTGGTCATTACAAAACCTGCAAGCAAAGGCATGGAGAAGAAAACAACGGTTATCTTGCAGGGCCACATGGATATGGTCTGTGAGAAGAACAGCGATGTTAAGCATGATTTTTCAAAAGACCCAATAAAACTCAAACTCGAAGGAGATGTTTTAACCGCCGATGGAACTACTCTTGGTGCTGATAACGGTATCGGTCTTGCCATAAGCTTAGCTATTCTCGAAGATACCCATCTAAAACATGGTCCTCTTGAGGCGCTGTTTACCGTTGATGAAGAAACAGGACTCACTGGTGCATTTGCAATGGAATCGAATATGCTTACCGGCAAAATCCTGTTGAATCTTGACAGTGAAGATTTTGGTGTCATTACTGTTGGTTGTGCAGGTGGCGGTGATTCACAAATACATCTGCCGATAAAAGCCAAACCTATTAACGGCAATTTGGAAAGCATGATGATAAAGGTCTCAGGGTTACGTGGAGGACACTCTGGTGTCGATATCCACGAGCAACGGGGGAACGCCGTCAAATTATTGACTCGCATGTTGTGGAAAACAAAGGATGATTACAAAGTTCACGTCAGTGAAATAAAAGGGGGAGACAAACATAATGCCATACCACGAGAAGCATATGCAACCGTTTCCATTGACAAAGCATCAAAGGATAAGTTCGTGTCAACATTAAAGAATGAAGAGAAAAATATTCTCGGAGAGATCAAACCAATCGATCCCAACTTCAAGGTGGAAGTCAAACCTATTGATAAACTCCATACGACACTTTCTGAAGACACGCAAACAAAACTGTTGGATTTGCTGCATGGTCTTCCTCATGGCGTCGACAAGATGAGCTACGATATTCCTGATTTGGTGGAAACATCAACCAACCTTGCTACAGTTGCCGTGAAAGATGGAGGAGTATCCATAGGATTGAGCACGAGAAGTTCCATCAGATCTGCCTTACAAGATTTTCGTGACCGCATACGAGCAGTAGCAGAACTTTCCGGTGCATCAGTAAAGGAAGATACTCCATACCCCGGGTGGCAACCAAATCTTGAATCTAGCGTGCTGAAGCTTTCAAAGAAAATCTTTGCAGAAATGTATGGAAAAGAGCCAAAAGTAGAAGCCATCCATGCTGGCCTTGAATGTGGCATCATTGGTGAGAAATTCCCTGGCATGGATATGATTTCTATCGGGCCGACCATCAAATATCCGCATTCACCTGAAGAACAAGTGCATGTCAGTACCGTCGATAAGTTCTATAAATACGTGCTGAAAATCTTAGAACGAATATAGATGGGAGTTTTCTCTTCCCATCCTTTTTCAATTCTTGCGGATATGATCTAGTGGTTATGATAGTGGCTTCCCAAGCCACTCACCCGGGTTCAAATCCCGGTATCCGCATCTGAAAAACATAGAGTTGGGAGATACTGTGAAAGAGAAAATAAAGGTAAAAATTGGAGATCGTGTCGAGCTTATCGAAACCGATGATTCCTGGACCTCTTTGCAAAAGGGATCCCGGGGGACTGTCACTGAAATAGAAGAAGACCAGGACCTCATCTGGGTAAATTGGGACAATGGCGAGCGGTTAGCACTATTAATAGGGACTGACAGATTTAAAGTTATAAAAAAATAAGGGGTCGGTTCCCCCAAAGTTTTTAAAAACAAAGGGAATCTTTTTATTATGACTCGGCAACTACTACTCATAAGCAATTCAACATTACATGGGAGCGGATATTTGGACCACTGTACTGATAACATCATAACATTTTTAGGAAAAGGTAAACAGGTGCTCTTTATTCCCTATGCTCGTCCAGGAGGAATGACCCACGACAAGTATACTGCTGTTGCAAATGATCGATTTAAAAAAATGGGGTATAAACTCACTGGCATTCACGAACATTCGTCGCCAAAGGATGCAGTAAAGAAAGCAGAAGTTTTATTTATTGGTGGAGGAAACACGTTTGTGTTGTTGCACGGATTATACCAAGCAAACATCATCGATGATATACGAAAGAAAGTAAAAGAAGGCATGCCCTACATTGGTACCAGTGCGGGCTCAAACGTTGCTTGTAAAAGTATCAAAACAACAAACGACATGCCTATTGTCTATCCGCCAAGTTTTGACGCGCTGAATCTCGTTCCCTTCAATATCAATCCTCATTATCTCGATCCTGACCCTCAATCAACATATAAAGGAGAAACACGAGCAACGCGTATCAAAGAGTTTCATTGCTATAACACAGAGTATGTCGTGGGATTACGAGAAGGTGCTATGCTTCATATTGTTGGAAACAAGGTTACGTTAAAGGGCAGTACCGGTGCACGCATCTTTAAAAATGAACAGGAGCCGAAGGAATTCAAGCCCGGCGACTCACTCAATTTCCTGATGAAGAGGGATTAGCCGTTACGGCATTTGTACAAGAAAACTAAAAGAGTGTTTTTTGTTTCATCATCTGTTCTATCAATGAGAATTTTTCAAGAATGGGTTCAATACGTTCACGACTGAAGTGATGATCGTCACAAAGGATACCAAGCACGGCATCAGTATCAGGAGCGCTCCAGTGTAGTGAGTACTTGTCAGTCACTTTTGGATGGAGGAAAATGTTGCGAATCTGCTCAATTTCATCAAACGTTGGTGCATTGGCATCACCAACGGTTGCCAAGGCATTTTCAAGATTGCCTGCCTTTTTGATCAACTGTAAGCTTTTTTTTGGTCCAATACCTTTGATGCCGTCGTTAAAGTCGGTACCAATGAGAATGGCCATATCAATCAGCTGTTTCTGCAGAATGTGCAATGATTTTAATCCTGCTTTCAGCCGAATGAGTTCGGGGTTCACTTTCACATAAGCTTGTTTGTTGGGCAATTTTCGTTTACCTGATGAAGTTAAATTACGAACGAGAATAGGTGCACCAAACAACAAACAATCAAAATCCTGTGAACCAGCTGCATACGCATCGCCTTTTTTGACCATGTAACTTGCTTGAGCTTCCCCCTCAGAAGGGGCGTGTATATACGGGACTCCTAGTGCCGTAAGCAATGCTTCACTTTGCTCGATGATTTCATCGGTCACCCGCGAGGTTTGCTGTGCTTTTGTTCTGGCTTTCTTCAGATCTCCTTTTTCCAGTGCCTCTTTCCATTCCTTTTCAGCTCGTTCTTTTCTTTCTTTTCGCTGTTGAAGCGTTTTTGCCTTGAGTATATGTGGTTCACCATCAAAGACGTAGACCGGACGGATACGTGCTTCTACCATGTTTGCTGTTCGATAAAACAGACCAGAAAGATGAGACGTGATTCTTCCTTGTGCGTCCTTTAACGGAGTACCATCTCGCTGTCTAATACTAGAAAGAAATTGATGAAGAACATTATAGGCATCAATTACGATAACGCTGTCTTTCATATCTTGAAAGGCCACTTTTTCTTTTTTAAAGAGATCCCCTAAATCAATTCCCATCTGTTCACGACAGGGTATGTTTTTTGTAAATATAGCTTTTCCCACAACGATACGTTTAAAGAAGGAAAGGGCATTCCCCCCTTCGATGAAACGAGACCTTATTTCTATGTTAGATGTAAAGGATGACTTGGATGATATTATCGATAGAGGCATCGATTTAAAACGGAGGGCAAAAAGTGGCATAAATATCGAACTGTTGAAAGGAAAGACACTAGGAATGATTTTTGAAAAATCAAGTACACGGACCAGGGTGTCTTTTGAAACCGGTATGACAAAATTAGGTGGACATGCCATTTTCTTGAGCACCAACGATCTACAACTTGGACGTGGAGAGTCCATCGAAGATACCGCACTTGTCCTTTCTCGCTATGTTGACATCATCATGTATCGGGCAAAAAGTAACAGGGCTATGAAAGAACTGGCACACCATGCAACGGTTCCTGTGATTTCAGGACTTGATGATAAAGAACATCCTTGTCAGGTAATAACCGACCTGATGACCATCAAAGAACACAAAGGAACACTTAAGGGATTACACTTAGTTTACCTAGGTGATGGGAAAAACAATATGGCGCATTCCTATCTATTGGGCTGCGCCGTTACTGGAATGAATATTACCATTGTCGCTCCTAAAAAATATTGGCCAGAGGCGTTCTTTGTCAATCAAGCAAAGAAGTTTGGCATCACCATAAAAATCACGGATTTGGTAAAAGATTCTACCAGAGAGGCTGATGTTGTGGCAACCGACACCTGGGTTTCCATGGGAGATGAGGAGCAAAAACAACAGCGTTTGCAAGATTTTAAGGACTATACGATCGATGACACGCTGATGAAAGGTGCAAAATCTGATGCTATCTTTTTGCATTGTCTTCCCGCATACTATGGCTATGAAGTCACTAAAGAAGTGGCTCATGGAAAACAATCTGTTATTTTTGATGAGGCGGAAAACAGAATGTGGGCACAGATAGCCATTATGGTCACTCTTCTAACATGAAATATTCATGGTTGATATTAACTTAAAATTTCATCAAGACAGTTGTGCTTTGTTGCATATGTAATTTCTTGTGCAATTCTTCTCCCTGTTGATAAATCAGGTTGAATCAGTTCAGCATAGGGAGAGCCTGAAACATACGGATTTGTTCCTGCAACAATACGTGCTGAGATTTCAAATACCTTAAACTCCAAATCCTCAGTAACGACGGTTTCTAAACAAAATGAACCAATTACACCACCAAAGAGTTCTAGTGATTTTTCAACCACGGCTTCGCCCATTTGAAAGACTTTAGGAAGTAATGATTCTCGCATCACAATAGGAATGTTACCCGTTACGACAAAGGTGGGATGAATGCCAAGCTCCTCCAACTCAGCAATAGAGCCGAGACGCTGCACTTCATCAATGGTCGTCTCGTCGCGACGATCCATGGAAAGGAGTTGAATGCTTCCCTTACTGACTTTATAGGCATTGTCCTGAATAGGTGAATAAAAGTAATGTAGATAATATCGAGTCCCCATCACAAATTCTTGGATGGCAAAGGATTTATTTTTTTTGACACGTTTTTTAAATTCGTCATATGTTTTTGCGATAAAAAATCCCTTTCCCCCCTTTGCCCCATGATATTTCACAATCACTGGTTTATCAATTTTTTTGGGATCCTTAATTTCTTTTGGCATCGTAAGTCCTGCACCTTCAAGCCACACTCGCTCTTTTTTTCGATTAGATTCCCAAGTAAGCACTTGTCTATTACCAAAGGTGGGGACTGCTAATGTTAAAAAATTCTTTGGGCCGAGATACTCAACAAATGACCCATGGGGCACAACAATGACATTTTGTTCTCGCAGTTCATCAGTGTATTTCAAAATATCTTTGTAATTATTTACTGTAAGAAAATCATCTGGTTTTCCTAAGGGAAACGCATCATAGAATTTTTTCTTCTCGCCAACAGCGATGCCCAAGGTTTTAAATCCTTCCTTTTTTGCGCCGTTAAAAATTTGCAGAGAAGAATGCGAACAAACCGTTGCTATGGTAAGGTTTTTTTTGTCATAAGAGGTAAGCATGTCGTATATATTTATTGCTGGCATAAAGGCGACACCCTTACAACCCTTAAACAAACATCCATGCTTTATTAGTTTCGATTGCAAACCGACAATTGTGGATAACATCTGTACAACAAGACGTTTTAAAGTAAACATGCAAATAGGTACGTAGATACCTATGATGATTGTCGGCCAAGTATCAAACAAAGAAGAAGCGAATGAGATTACATTTATTGCCAAATTGTTTGTTGTTGGACAACGAGCTAGGGATTTGGCACGAGAGCGGAAAAAGTAGCGAATGGTTCCTTTAGTTTTCTTCAATAACCTTTATGTAGACGCTGCTTGTTCAACAATAGCAGCGGTGAACAAAACGTGGTTGCCTTAACATTTTATGGAGGAGTTGATGAAATTGGTGGTAACAAAATTCTCCTCGAAGACAGTGGAACAAAAATCTTTCTTGATTTTGGCATGGGTTTTACAAGAAGAGGTAAGTTTTTTGAAGAGTTTTTGATGCCGCGATCTGCAAACGGCATGGGTGACTTTCTAGAGTTGGGATTGCTCCCTGATATTGCTGGTGTATACCGAGAGGACTTACTCGAGCATGCAGGAAAAAAGGCTCAAGAACCAGACATTGCAGGAGTTGTACTTTCTCATGCACATGCCGACCATGCAAACTATATTTCTTTTCTTCACAAGGACATTCCTATTTATTGCGGAGAAACGTGTAAATATATTTTAGAGGCGGTAGACGAGCAGAGCCAACGAACCATTGAAAATGAAATAATGAATTATCGAAAACGACCGGTCTATAAATGCGATTATAAAACCCCACCCACCAGACGTACATTTCATACCTTTCGCACAGGAAAAACAATAACCATTGATTCTCTTGAGATTGAACCAATCCATGTCGATCATTCGGTGCCTGGCGCTTACGGCTTTATCGTCCATACTTCTGAAGGATCAATTGTCTACACTGGAGATCTCAGATCCCATGGCATTCATGCCGAAATGACCGATGAGTTTGTAACTAAAGCTGAAGAAGCAAAACCAGTGGCAATGATCACCGAAGGTACTCGAATTGACACCAAAAATACAGGGGAATCAGAGCAGCAGGTATATGAAGCGTCAAAAAAGGAAATTGCAGCATGCAACAGCATGACATTTGTTGACTTTAATTTTAAAGATGTGGACCGGTTCACCACCTTTTATCGTATTGCAGAGGCATTGGGGAAAACACTAGTAATCAGTTTTAAACATGCGTGCTTTCTTGAGCGGTACCACCGAGATAAAAAACTTATGGTCCCTGATAGTCGAGATGACAAAATTATGCTATTAAAACCAAAGAGATTGACAGGCACCTATATCAACGAAGATTACTCAGATTATTACATCAAAAAACGACTGAATTATCCCAATATCATCACAGCAGAGGATGTTAAGAAATTTCCTAACCGATATATGATTGTGTTAAACTTTTGGTATTTGAATATGCTTGTTGATTTGCAACCAAAACATGGTGTCTATATCCATTCTCTTTCAGAGCCATTTAACGAAGAAATGGAGATCTCTTATGAACGAATGCGCAATTGGCTGAACCATTTTGGTTTGCGATTTGTGCAGTCTCATTGTTCAGGACATATCAATGGTGAAGATCTCAAAGCCATGGTTGTGAGGATAAAGCCACAAACACTGTACCCTATACATACAGAAAAACCACATTTATTTAACACATTAGAACCGGATATTGTGCCAGTAAAAGAGGGGGCGGTCTATACAGTCTAACATGGTTGTGATAAGAAAAGAGAGAATATGAAAAAATATACAATAGCCATCCGAATGCTGGCAGGGATAAGTGGCGTTCTTCTTCCGTTTATAGCACTTGCAGTCTTGATTGGCACATTGCCATATGCTCCTTGGTTCAGTTGGACAGAAAATGCAATTAGCGATCTTGGCATTCCAGAATATGGGCTGTTGTTTTTTAATTATGGTCTCATCCTGATTGGTTTTTTATTGTTGGTATTTTCCATTGGTTTGAATCTGCATTTGAAAAAAGAACGGGTGGGTCCAACGATTTTCTCATTGAGTGGCATATATCTTATGGGTGTTGGTATTTTTCCATTACCTAGCGCGAGTCATGTTGATCTGGCTGGACTGTTTTTCATTGCTTTTCCCTTGGGATTTTTTGTTATTGGTGTGCGGCTCTTTAGACGACCAGACAGTATGTTGAAACGTATTGGTTTTGAATCGTTAGTGGTAACCGCCATTTCGGCAGGATCATCCGTATTTTTATTGTTCTTTTCTGGTATTGCTATACCTGAAGTATTCGTTCTGTTCCCAGGATTCTTGTGGTGTGCTCGCTATGGTGTTTATCTGTTATCAGAAAGAGAGACTTAACGTTTCTAGGAAAAACGTATAAATCAAAACACTATAGTGTATGGTATCTTGATTACCTCCTGGGGGAAAATCTACTATGACCGATGTGTTAGGATATAAGAAAAAACAGGACGAGCAAACAATGATAAAGACTGACACGGGAAGACGAAAGAAAGAGCAGTTTATCGAAAACCTCAGAGAGGGGGATGTGGTCAATGATTTTTTTGCGGTGAAGTTGAAAAATCCGCCACGCATATACAAACGAGGTACATGGTTTAGTATTGTTGCAACTGATAAGACCGGTGAAATAGGCGTTAAATTTTGGGGCGGAGACAACAAAGACCGAGTGAAACGTCTGTATGATAGTTTCAAAGTGGGAGATGTTGTACAGATACGGCTGGGGAGCGTAGAAATTTATGAGGAGACACCACAGATATCTATTAATGAGACCACCGGCGGGATGCGACGGTGTAGTCCTTCTGAGTATGACGTGAGTGACTTTATTCCCTCCTTGGAAGAGGACCGTATAGCTAACTTGTTTGAAATGGTAAAAGCAGAGGTTGCCTCACTTAAAAATCAGCAATTGCGATCGCTACTTGAGTTGTTTTTTGCTGATAAAGACTTTGTGAAAGACTATACACATGCACCTTCAGCCATTACTCATCATCATAACTATGTGGGGGGGAATCTCGAGCACACGGTTGGTGTCATACGACTGTGTAATAACATTTGTGAAATGTATCCAGGTATCGATCGGGATTTAGTCATTGCAGGGGCAATTCTTCATGATATAGGTAAGCTCAAAGAGTATAGAACGACAGCAGCAATTGATAAAACCGATGAGGGGAATTTCATTGGCCATATAGTCATCGGAGAGCATTGGGTACGAGAGAAAAGTGCTCTCTTACGGGAAAAGGGAAAGCCATTTGATGAAAAGTTAGAACAGTATCTTTGTCATCTGATTCTCAGCCACCATGGAAAGTACGAGTTTGGATCGCCCAGAATGCCAAAAATTGTCGAAGCAGTGGTGCTTCACGCAGCAGATATGATGGACTCACAGGTCAAAAACTATATTCAAACCATTGAGGAGGGAAAAAAAGCAAGCGATGAAGATTGGGGGTTTATCTGGGATTCTAATCTTGGCCGACGCCGAATAATGTTTCTTGGCGAGTATGAAACATCGTAGGTGAACCAGAGTATGAGAAAAGAATTCGTTGATATGCTTTGTTGCCCAACCTGTAAAGGAGATCTTGACATCGTTATTACTAAAGAACGAAAAGATGAAATTCTTGAAGGGACATTGATATGTAAAGCGTGTCAATGCAACTACTCGATAGAAAAAGGAATACCTCACCTCTTGCCAAAATAGGACTGTTGATTAAGGAAACAATCGATATCTCTCAGAGGGTGTTTTGATTCTGTTAAGTTTCCTAAATAACGTGTAAAGCGTGATGCCCTTCTATCAAGGATAACAGCAATGCCTCGGTCTTGCTCGTCACGGATAAGTCTGCCGATTGATTGCAATATTTTTCGCGCTGTTGGTGCTTCAACCGTATACTCCCACCCTTTTCGAAATTTAATGTCGTAATATCGTTGCAGGCCTCGTTGCCGGGCAGTTGGTTTGGGATAAGGGATGCCAACAATAACGGCAACTTCGAGCTCTTCTGCAGGAAAATCCATGCCCTCACTGATACGACCGCCTATCACCGAAAAGAGCGTGGCACCATTGGTTTGCTTTGAGCTACATTCTTTAAAATCAGAAACAATATCCATAAGGTCTATCTGCGACATTCCTTGTTCTTCCACATAGAGACAGCGGGTGATATCTTGCTTCATACCGTCGTTTAGAAAATTCGACATGATATCAAAGCTGGGAAAAAAGACCATGGTGTTTTGGGGGAAGGTATTGCAGATATCAGTAATATATTTCTTCATTCGCGGAATGATCTTTTTATCTCTTGCCATTTCTGCATATTTCGTGGTAACATCGCGAACAAAGAGAATCCTTCGATGTTCTTGAGGAAAGGGGGAAGGATACGAGATCAATTCTATATCTTCAGGAAGCCCCAGAGAATCACGGTATTCTTCAAGTGGTTCAAGAGTACCAGACATGTGAATTGTTGCATGGAATTGTCGCAAGATTCCTGTACCAACTGCAGGATCTAAGCAAAACGCTTCAATACGAGGGTTTTTTCCTTGAGATGCATCAACCACGAGTTTAGCATATTGTTCTGATTCAAGTGACATCCACACATCAAGAAAAACACCGAGTTTGTGTAGATATGATCGGGGTAGTTTTCCTTCTTTCTGTCGATAGTCTTGTATTTTTTCTCCATACGCAATTAAATCTCCAATGATGTCATGCAGTTTCTTACTGGTGATGGTTAATCGGGATAATAATTCGGTTTCTAATTCATTTGAAGGGATAAACGCGTCTGTTTTTTCTATGGGGCCTTTTCGAATGCCACTTTCTAAGATACCGTACACGTACGTATCTCTCAGAGTGCTGATAATCTCAAGAAGCAGATTACAAAATCGCGAAACGGTAACAGTGCCATCGACGAGCGCGGGGTCGCCAAATTTTTCTGCTTCGTACAGACAGTTGGTAAGCATGTATGTTGTAAGTTGTACTGAAAACAAGTCTCTAATGAACTCAGGGATATTGTGTGCTTCATCAACAATCAAAATCATATCTTCTTCAGGTACTGAAAGCCAATCAAAAAGCATGTTTCGAATCATGGCGTTCAACACATAGACATATGGAACAACAACTACGGTTGCCTCGCGAATAAGCAGCCTATTCATCTCATAAGGGCAGATATGCTGCTGTTCACAATGGGTGATAAACTCTTCTGCCGTTGGAAGTGTCTTTGTTGCCCACTCCACCAGATCAGTAACCTTTTCCTTTTGTTCTAAAAAGGTGCGATAATACTGGCATCCCTTGTTTTTTTGATTGGTGTTTCTTGCTTTCTTTTTTTCATGGGAACACAGCTTCGAAAGTTCCTCTGCTGTTCCTTTGGCAAACTCAGGATTTTTTCTTGCAAGGATGCACATATTTGCACGACCTTGAATACCCACTCCAAATACCTGTTCCTTGTTACTGGACAATTTATTTCTGATGGCTCGTAATTCAAAGATGACTTGTTGTTGCTGAGCGTTGGTCCGTGTGGTGTAGATGATCTTTTTGTCATGTGCTAATGCGTATTCGAGAGTTGACGTGAGTGCACAGATGGTTTTTCCAGAACCAGTCCCTGATTCGAAGACCATATGACTGCCGCTCTCAAGCGTGTTTTTGATGGTCTGCATAATTGCCTTTTGACTTTTGCGCAAGGGATAGGGGAAAAGTTCCATGATGAAAGAGAGTATACTAACCTTGGTAAAAAGAGTTGTTGGGACATGAGCGAAAGTATTTCGGTACATGACATTTTATAGTGTTATCTTGTTAAACCTTACATCATGATTGATACTCCCTTTAACAGAATTGCAACATCCCTTGCAAACATCGTTCCTCAAACGAAGTTGCCTCTTTTACCGCAAAAATGGGAAATAGTTGGTGATGTTGCAATTATAAGGCTACCAAAGGAGCTTGAGAAGAATAAAGTAATTATCGCAGAGCGCTATGCTAAATATCTTCGGTGTAAGACGATCCTAAACGATGTTGGTGGCATTACAGGAACATACCGCAAGCCAGTGGTCGAAGTAATTTTTGGAGATAAAAACACAGAAACATTACACAGAGAGAATGGCATACGATTTAAATTAGACCCGCAAAAATTGATGTTTTCCTCAGGAAACATGAATGAACGAGGACGAATGGCAACCATTTCAAACAATAATGAGATAGTAGTTGACCTCTTTGCAGGAATTGGCTACTTTAGCGTTCCTATGGCAGTAAAAAGCAAGCCAAGAAGGATATATGCTTGCGAACTTAATCCTGTATCATATGATTATCTGTGTCAAAATATCATATTAAATGATGTTACTTCAATTGTTGAACCATTGCTTGGCGATAACAGAGAAATCGCACCAAAGAATGTTGCTGATAGAGTCATCATGGGACATATTAGAAATACGCACAAATTCTTACAAAATGCAATAAACTGCCTCAAAGACCATACGGGCATTATTCATTATCATGATGTATTTCCTAACGATACCATTCCTAAAAAACCTTTCACATTAATACAAAAAGCAGCAGAACAATACAATAGTGATGTAGAATTGATAACTTTCAAAAAAATAAAGTCATACGCCCCCGGCATAAGTCACGTTGTATTGGATATTAAGATAGGTGATGAATGAAACAAAAAATCAACCTTTTTGTCTACCATGCAAATGAAGACGACCCGAAAAAGTGCAGTGCAAAAAAGATGAGAAAGTTTGGCATGGTAAAATTGGAGACAAGCGTAAAAAAAGTTCCTCAAAAAACAATTCTCTTAAATCCTTTTGCAAAAAAGGCCCTATCAAAAGAAGATGAACAAATGGCCCTTCAACATGGCATTCTTGCACTTGATTGTTCTTGGAAAACTGCTGAAATGTCGTTTCGGATTCTTGATAAAAAGAATCATTCGCGTGCGTTACCATTTGTCGTTGCTACAAATCCTGTCAACTACGGCAAACCGTTCAAATTAACAACATTGGAAGCCTTTGCTGCAGCGTTGTATATATTGGGCTATAACAAACAGGCTGAAGAATTAGTAAGGCTCTACAAATGGGGACCTTATTTTTTAGAATTAAATAAACAGCCATTGGAAGAATACAATACCGCAAAAACAAGCAAAGAAGTTATCAAAATCATGAAACAGTATATCGATGAGTGACTGCGCGATTATTTAAGTAATGAATGCTCTATGTCGGTTACGTTGTGATCATCCATGAAGGGGAATCTTGATACGTTCTTCAAACCGAAAAGTATCGCAGTAGTTGGAGCTTCAAAAAATCCAACAAAAATTGGACATGCTGCATTAAAAAATATCCTGATTTCCGATTATGAATGCAAAATTTATCCAATAAACCCTCATGAAAAAGAGATACTTGGGCTGAGATGCTATACGAAAGTGGCAGAGGTCCCTGGGAGTATTGACGTAGTTTTGATCTCTGTACCGGCAAAACTGGTTCCACAAATTCTTTCCGAATGTGTCAAAAAGCAGGTGAAATATGTTATCATTATCTCTTCCGGATTCAGTGAAATTGGTGATCACTCTCTTGAAAACGAGTTGCGACAAATTATCAATAACACACATATAAGAGTACTAGGACCAAATACAATGGGCTACAAAAATGCGTCAGATGGTCTTGATGCATCGTTTGTTTTCGGAGTTCCTCGAAAGGGGAATGTTGCATTGATTAGTCAAAGCGGTGCATTGGGAATTGGCATGATTTATCTTGCCAATAACGAATTTGTGGGTGTTTCTAAAATTATTGGTGTCGGCAATAAACTTGACATTGATGACGATGATCTCATCGACTATTTCAGCACCGATCCAGAAACTAAGGTTATCGGACTTTATATTGAAGGGATCAAAGACGGGCGTGCGTTCATGAACAGCATTAAAGCATGCCATAAACCGGTTCTCGTAGTAAAAGCAGGGAGAAGTGCTGCTGGTGCACGCGCTACTGCATCTCACACAGGATCGATGGCGGGAAGTGATAAAATTTATAGCGCTGCAATCAAACAAGCAGGCGGCATTCGTTGTCGTGATGTGGTCGAGTTATTTGATATGGCACAAGCGTTAGCTGGTCAGCCCCCGGCCATGGGCAATCGAATAGGAATTATTACCAACGGTGGAGGTCTGGGAATTCTATTGACTGATGCTTGTGAAGCAAACGGCCTGCAAATTCCGAAACTTTCGGCAAAGACGTTTAAGAAAATAGATAAAATTCTTCCCGATCTTATCAAGCCTAACAACCCTATAGATCTTGTTGCGGATGCAGGATTTGAGCGGTACGAAGCGGCAACAAGTGCACTCCTTGAAGATCCGAATATCGATGGGGTAATTGTTGCATCAGTTCATGGTGGTTACGCGCGACCGCGAGAGTTTACTGGTGCCATTCTAAAGATGGTACGGCAACGAAAGTTACATGAAACATATAAAAAACCTCTGTTAGCGACGTGGGTAGGTGGTAGAGAGTTTGAAGACTTAGTCTGGGATCTTAAAGCAGCGGGTGTTCCAATTTATCCGTCTTCCTGGAGAACAGCACGATCAATGCACGCATTATATCTTGAGGGAGAACGTCTTAAAAGAGAGGAAAACGAAGACTAATCAACCCATTCAACACCAAGAATTTCTTCCCAGTCTGGTTGTTTCCCTTCCCACTTTGCTGCTGTTTCAGGGGGAACACATTTTTTACAAATATTGATAAGCTTAAAATAACACGAGCCACACACTGATCTTCCACATTTTAAACAGATAGCTTTGGCCTCATTCTGTCCGCAAATTTGACATTTTCCTGAAGGTTTTTTCTGAGGTTGTTTGCTGTCCTTTTTTTCTTTAATAAATTTTTTTGTATCTGCTAACCACTCTTTGAGTTCTTTATTCATGGCAGGTGGCGACGATGTTATCATACTGATGAGAAAAAGCTTCCCGTGTTTAAATAATTTCGTTTGCTACCTGTGGTTTGTTTTTCTGTGGACGAAATTGGCAAATACGTGGAAAAATGGTGTTATAACAAGCAATACAAGAACGTGCCAGAGCGTAAACGTATCAAGAAACCAATTAGTACTGGTAATTCCTGTAACCTGCAACAAAGAAGAAATAAGAAAACTACAGACCAACGCACCGATGATAAAATCTAGCTGATCAAAGGGGACCCAATCCTCCCCACGACGTTTTCCTCGTCTTCTTTTAAAAAAACTTTCAACGATATCTCCCAATAATGCACCGAAACAAAGAGAACCTACAATAAAAATCATGAGTGGAAAACGGCCAAAGTTACTTAATCCTAAAAACGCAAAATCACTATCATGTGCATAGAATGCAATGATAGAAAGGGCAAACCCCCCAGCCATACCAATAACCGCGCCAGTGGCCAGACCACGCCAGGTTTTGCCATCGCCGAGCAGGCGTTTTCCATCCTTCCAGTTCCTTCCAAAATCAATTGGTGTACCCCTGCCACTAAGTAACGCACCGGCATTAGCAATGTATGCTGGAAGAATAAGCCAAAGTGCTTGCAAGACAATTTCGTAACTCATTACCCATTTGGAATGCAGAAAGAGTTTAAAAATAATAGGTGCCAATGTGTATAAAAAACGGTTATTCTTTTCGACTTAATTTCAATCCCTTATAACAAAATTTGTTTGATCGTTTTACCAGCCCTTTTAAAGCCAAGTTAGAAAGATTAAACGTCTCTGCAACCATGTTGCCGAATTTTCCTTCCTCACCTACAAAGTCGTAGATGTTGGTTTCCAAATTTTCAAATTCTTTTTGATTCAATGAAGCAACAGTAAAAATTTCACTAATTTCATTAACAGGACATGAGATATTAATATTAAATGCAGAATAATACGATCGGTACTTTTTTTGAGGTTTGCCATTTATCCCATCTTGTGAAGTTGTCCATTTCGATTCAACTAATTTCATTTTATCAAAAAGCTCGACAGCTTCTTCTCCATCCTCACCATATTTATCGAGGATCTCACTCAATGGTTTCCAATCAAGAAGAAGATCGTTAAAAACTTCTTTTTTTATCTTGGAGTCGAATGCACGCAATAAAGGGACAAGATCGGTAGAATCATTAACTACTTTTGTTCGCATCATACTATCAACCATTTATATACCTAAAACAGGAAAACGCATATATAACCTTTTTGTATCTTTTTGCTTTTATAAAATTATTCATATATTAAATAGAGCAATAGAAAGAAACGTGTAGTTATCGGTCTTTTTTCTTGAGTTTTTGGTATTCTTTTTCAGCTTGCTGTTCAATATATCCTTCCCCTCTGAACGCTGAAATACCGTGTGCTGCAACGCCTATGCCCCAGCCAAAAAGTGGAAACACAAACCATGGAAAACCGTATGGGCCTAATGTTACCCACCATATCGCAATAAGAAGCAAATTAACAGCGATATAAATCACAAAATGTATGTAAAAATCAGATTTTTCTTTTGCGATTTTTCTTGCTTTTTTCCGTAATTCATCATCTGGTGCCATAAGCTATGAAATAATTAATAAATGTAAAAAAGTAATGGACTTGTCGGGATTTGAACCCGAGGCCTCCTCCATGCCAAGGAGGCGATCTTCCGAGCTGATCTACAAGCCCTTGTGGAAAGCACGAAAACTCCTTCGAGCAAATAAAATTTGTGCATAAACTATTATTAATTGACGAAGTGATTTCGATGGTCACGTATGAAAAAAAAAGAGTTGGAGATTTTTTTGCAACAATTGCCAGAACCAATCGTTTCAAGGGCCACTCTGGAACAGTATATGACCCCTGCATCCATTGCTGCAGATATTATTTTTACCGCACATCAATTCGGTGACATTCAGCACAAAGTTGTTGTTGATTTGGGATGCGGAACAGGCATATTTTCCATTGGTGCTGCAGTCACTGGCGCAAAAAAAGTCATTGGCATCGACATTGATAAACAGTTGATAAAAACGGCAGAGGACTATACAAAGAAACATGATGTAGAAATAGAATTTATCACAGCCGATGTACGAGATGTTAAGATAAGGGCTGACACTGTCATTATGAATTCACCATTCGGCGCGCAAAAAAGCAATAAAAATGCTGACAGAAGATTTCTTGAAACATCTCGTACGATAGCGCCGGTAGTATATTCACTTCATCTCGCAAAGACGTTTTCTTTCTTAGAAAAGATCGTACATGCACTCGATGGAAAAATTGTGTACCAAAAAATATATAAGTTTCCTATAAAAAAAATCTATCATTTTCACAACAAAGAAAAAGCTGAGTTTTTGGTTGTGCTGCTAAAAACTGTTTTTTGAAACTTATCCGAAAGTATAATAATATATTACTATATCTGCTTTCGACCTATAACAAAGAAAAATGCAGGAATCGTGATAACGTGGCCCGAACAAAAACAAAGAAATTCAGAGGATCAATGACCCATGGTAAAGGAAAAAAAGCAGGAAGAGGCGCGGGTCTGAGAGGCGGCAGGGGCAACGCTGGTCTCCATAAACATAGGTATATGCATATGCTGAAGTACATGCCCGATCATTTTGGGGTGCACGGATTTAAACGTCCGCAGGGTATCATAAAAAAAGAAATGGCTATCAATGTTGGTCAACTGGAAGAAGTATTCCCTGGAAAAAAGGATATTGATCTAACAAAGGAAGGTATCGATAAATTACTTGGCGGGGGAACTATTAAGAGTAGTATGAAAATTACAGTTAACGCTGCATCAGTAAAAGCAATAGAAAAAATTGAGGGAAAGGGCGGTAAGGTTATTCTCCCCAAAGTAACCAAAGAAAAGTCTGTTGAAGAACCAGAGAAGAACGGGAAAAAGTAAAAATGCATCCGGGTTTGAACAATGGTGGAAGAGAAAAAAAGTCGATTATTTGCACTAAAACCGATTATTGAACGATGGCCTGCTATTGCTAAACCTGAAGGGCATGTTAATTTTCGAACAAAAATCATTTGGACAATACTTTGTTTGATTATTTATTACATCCTAACCAACGTGATGATCTTTGGATTAAAAGGAGACGTTATTGATTTATTTTCACAATATCGGTTCATTATGGCTGGTGCCTCTGGTTCCATTATGCACCTAGGAATCGGGCCTATTGTTACGGCATCTATTATTCTGCAGCTTTTTGTTGGTGCAAAAATCATTAACCTTGATCTAACAAAAAAAGAGGATAAAGCAATCTACCAAGGAACCCAAAAAATCCTTGTTATTGTGATGATTTTTGTTGAAGCCATTCCCCAAATCTTTGGATATCTACAGCCAAACGAAGGTTTGGTTGGATTGATTGGCGGGGATATGGCTAGCGTGGTTATTATCATCCAATTGGTTATAGGGGCATTGCTTGTATTCTTCATGGACGAGTTGATTTCAAAATGGGGAATTGGCTCCGGAATTTCTCTGTTTATCGCAGCAGGCGTATCGCAATCTATTTTTACAGGATTATTCAATTGGTTGCCTGTCCAGGCAGCAGAAATAAGTTTAACAAATCCTCCGGCAGGAGTAATTCCAGGAACCTATTACTATGCAACCCATCTGTCGTTAGGGGATATGGTCAATTGGGGGTATCAGACGATGTTTATGGGTTCTCCACAAATTGGTTATCAGAATGCCATTGTACCGTTACTGGGAACCATCCTCATCTTCTTTATCGTGGTTTATGCGGAATCATCTCGTATTGAATTGCCCCTTGCTCACGGTCGAGTTCGTGGCGCCCGTGGTAGATATCCAATTAGGCTGATATATGCATCTGTTATCCCAGTTATTTTAGTGGCCGCGTTACTTGCAAATATCAATATGTTTGCAATGTTGTTGTATAATAATCCAGGCGTTCCATTACTGGGCGGTCAAGCATGGATTGGTAATTACGATCTTACTGTTAGTACGCAACCACTTTCGGGCGGTGCGTGGTACCTTTCTAGTCCTGGAGGGTTAAATAGTTGGCTTATGCCAATTCTAGGTGGCGGGGGTGGTATTGTTTACCATGCGCCCTGGCAGTTTGCGCTGAAGGTTATTATTTATCTGTCCGTGATGATTTTTGGATCTATTCTTTTTGCTAAATTCTGGATTGAAACAACAAATATGGGGGCGCATGATGTTGCAAAACAAATTCAGAGCAGTGGTATGCAGATACCTGGTTTCAGACGTGACCCGCGAGTACTGAGAAAGGTTCTCGAGAGATATATACCAGTTATAACCGTGATTGGCGGAGCGGCAATAGGTGCCCTCGCGGGTTTTGCAGATATGATAGGAACTATAGGAAGTGTAAGCGGAACAGGTGTATTGTTGGCAGTCAGTATTATCATTCAATTGTATGAACAAATTGGTAAAGAGCAAGCAATGGAAATGCATCCAGTACTCCGTGGCTTCTTTGGAAATGAATAAAAAACATAGGCGAGGTTTTTATTATGGGAGTTATCGTTGTAACAGGAATACCGGGTGTTGGCAAAACAACGGTCATGAAAAAAGCGGCAGAAGGAATGGACATACAATTTGTTACCTTTGGAACTGTTATGATTGAGATCGCAAAGGAACTAGGTCTAGTAAAAGATAGAGATGGGATGAGAAAACTCACCTTGAAACAGCAAAAAGATTTGCAGATAAAATCTGCAGAAAAGGTTGCATCTATGGGTAATGTGATTTTAGATACCCATTGCACCATAAAAACACCGAAAGGATACATGCCTGGGCTACCCGAGCGGGTTATTAAAAAACTACATCCAACTACCATCGTCGTCGTAGAAGCCGACCCTCAAGAAATATATGACAGAAGAGCAAAAGATCCTACAAGAAAAAGAGACCCTGATGACATAGAGCAAATTGTAGAACATCAACAAATAAATCGAGCGGCTGCCATGGCCTATGCGGCATTGTCTGGTGCAACGGTCAAAATTGTTTTTAACCATGACGACGCTATCGATGATGCGGTACAACAGGCAGCACCGGTATTAGAATAACACAAGAGATGATAGTATGAGAAAAATGAATAATAAGGCTCAAGGGAGCCAGTTGCTGATGCTGATGGTACTAATGTTTTTGATGATTTTTGTCTTTGGTAACCAAGCTATCGCAAACTGGTTGGCCGTATCACTCAATACCGTATTTTATCCACTCATTGGCTTTGATGGAAGTTTTCCATTAGTTACATTAATTTTAGCGGGGATTATCGTGGTTTTTCTGTCCTCATTTTTTAACAGTCTGTTTACCGATTGGAAAAAAATGGGGGAAGCACAAGAACTTTCCCGAGCGTTTCAGAAAGAGATATCAAAAGCTCGTAAAGAAGGAAATACGAACCGTGTCAATAAGCTAATGAAAATGCAACCGCAAATCATGAAAAAACAAACGGATGCATCCAGCGGCATGATGAAACCGATGATTTTTTTGTTTATTTTCATCGTTCCTATCTTCATGTGGTTACGATATTTCCTTGGCGGACTTGACCATTATTTCTTTACTGTCCCATGGGGCGATGGTGCTTCGTTGTTCTATAAGCCATTTCTCATGCAAGCTTGGCTTTGGTTGTATTTGATATTCTCCATGGTTGTTGGACAAGTAATACGGCAAGGGCTGAAGTGGATTACTTGGACGGACTGGTGGAAATCAACAAAAGGAAAGATATTACCTTCTGCAAAATAATTGAATCATGGTAACCATCACAATAAGTGGAACACCGGGAAGCGGAAAGTCAACGGTTGCACAATTGTTGGAAAAACGCCTTGGTATTCCTTATGTCTATTCTGGCATGATTTTTCGAACGCTTGCAAAAAAGTATGACATGTCTCTTGAGGACTTTGGGAAGTATTGCGAAACACATGAAAACGTTGATAAGAAGATTGATGAAGAACAGTTAGATGTTTTAAAGAAGGGAAATGTCATCATAGAGGGGAGATTAGCAGGATGGCTTTCTTATGAACATAAGATTCCTGCCTTTACCGTCTTTATTGATGCGGATATCGACATTCGCGCCGCACGAATTGTAGAGCGAGAAAACGGTACTGTAGAACAGCGAAAAAGAGAGATACGGAAACGAGAAAGAAGCGAGGCATTGCGATATAAACAATATTATGGTGTCGAGCTTAGCAATAACTCCATTTATGATTTAGTAATAGACTCATCAGAAAAAACTGCTGAAGAGATTGTCGATATGATTCTTAAGCATGTCAAAAAGTAGACTTTTTTATATAAGAGATTTATTGTAGTGCACTACCATGAAGAAAAAGAATTTCGTCTTTCCCTCAGATAAAAAGCGCAAGCGACATATCAAAGTCCAGGCAAAAACCAACCCAAATTATGGCAAAGCACCGGAACAACGGAGTATGCAGGAACTTCTTGACAATGGCATTATCATTTTAGATAAACCTCGTGGTCCGACATCCCATCAAGTTGATGCATGGATACGGCAAATCCTTGAAATTGAAAAGGTTGGTCATGGGGGCACTCTTGATCCTAATGCTGTAGGAGTGTTGCCCATTGGTATTGGCGAAGCGACAAAAGTATTGCAAGTGCTTCTCTCTGCAGGAAAAGAATATGTGGGAGTGATGAAGCTACACAAGCAAGTTGACAACAAGAAAATACGAGAAGTATGCCAGAGTTTTGTTGGTGATGTATCACAAATGCCGCCGGTTCGATCTGCAGTTAAAAGAGTGCGCAGGAAACGGCAAGTCTATTATTTTGACATTATCCAAATTAAAGAAAGGGATGTTTTATTTCGGGTTGGTTGTGAGGCGGGGACCTACGTACGAACACTTTGTGTCGATATCGGTAGAAAACTCAAAACTGGTGCACATCTTGCTGAATTGCGACGTACAAAAGTTGGGAAATTGCACGAAGAAAATGCCGTAACACTGCATGATCTTAAAGATGCATACATGTTTTGGAAGGAAAATAACGATGAAAAGGGACTTCGATCAACAATCATGCCTTTAGAACATGCACTAACTCATTTGCCAAAAATAGTGATTCGGGATTCAGCAGCTGATGCATTGTGCCACGGTGCAGGGTTGGCAATTCCTGGTGTTGTTGAGATTGATTCAGATATTAAAAAAGACGACATGACTGCAGTACTGACCTTGAAAGGAGAGGGCGTTGCCGTGGTTCGTTCCTTACTCTCTACAGAAGAGATCATGCACAAGGACACCGGCATGTGTGCTTCCATTGAGCGCGTGTTTATGAAAAAGGGAACGTATCCCTCCATCTGGAAAAAGTCTTAATAAGAAGAGGATATTCCGCTAGTGTTTTTGCCGAGGTGGCTCAGTCTGGCTACGGCGCGAGCCTGGAAAGCTCGTGAGGCTTCGGCTTCGCGGGAGTTCAAATCTCCCCCTCGGCGTTTTATTACACCAAGGTGCGCACATGAGAATATGGGACATTTCTGTTGAAAAATTGTGTAGAAAACATTTATTGGGGGAACATCGAGAACTTCATGCTATATGGTCCATTATTCTTAACAATAAGAAAGGGTATGCTCATCATCCTGAAACACTGCGATGGAGAGGAAAATTACATGCACTCTATCTACGACATGAAGCACTAACCGAAGAAATGAAGAGACGAGGGTACCGCCACAATAGCTTACTTGAAAAAACTCTTGCTACAGGAGAAAGAATCCAAACAGAATTTATTGACACTCTAGAAAAACAAAAACAACTGTTAAAGAAAAAACAGTGTGGGTGCAAGGTATGAAAGCAGACAAAACATAAAAGAAGGGTGACGGTTACTGAGAGTAATGATTGAAAAAGGGTTAACAAACACACGCGTACAAACCTTTTTTATATCAAGAGAACAAAGTAGTTGTCCGCTTGTCGCCGAATTGGCAGAACTTGGGAAACTGTTGAAGGAACGACGTATTATTGACTCTGTTAGAGGTGTGATCAGTTTTGGTTTTGGAAAACGATTGTTGTGTACGGGGAGTAAAAAAAATCTCAGTGATTTACAACGAGAAGATTTTCTTGAGATTGTTGACTATGACCCAGTAAAAAATATTCTGTTGGTAATAGGATCAACATATCCGTGTCCTGAAACGCCCACGCATTGGCTTGTCCATCGTGCCCGGGCAGATGTGAATGTAATCATTCAACTCGAAGGAAAGGACATGCTAACGAAGATAGGAAAAAAGATACCTTCCACTGAAAACGAATGTGTTTCCGGAAGTTTTGAGTCTACAAAGGAAATTCTTACAACATTAAGAAAGAGTAGGAGCATTATAATAAAAAATGCTGGATTATTTGTTGTGGGCAGCAATTTACAGCAAGTCGAAGGTACAATGTTGGAAGCATTAGGAGTGAAATCATGAACGTCGAGGGAAAGGAATATCATGCTCTGTGGTTCGAAAACGATGCCATACGCTTCATTGACCAACGAAAACTCCCTTACACCTTTGAATTCTATACTGCTCACACCGTTGATGCATGTGTATTTGCTATAAAAGACATGGTGGTTCGTGGTGCACCAGCCATCGGAGTTGCTGCGGCATACGGCATGGTCTTGGGGCAAAAAGATAGCGATGGGGCAGCAGATAAGCTACGGAAAACGCGTCCTACAGCATATGATCTTTTTTATTCAATCAAGTATATGACTGATGGGGTAGCTAATGGTAAGGATGCACTTACGCTTGCCAATACCTATGCAAAGACCATAATCAACAAGTGTAGAAGGATAGGAGAACATGGCGAGAGGTTAATCGGAGATGGGGCAACCATTCTTACCCATTGTAATGCTGGTGCCCTTGCGACCGTTGACTACGGAACCGCCCTTGCGCCATTACGTAACGCTCATAAAAAGAAAAAAAAGATGTTTGTTTTTGTAGATGAAACGAGGCCGCGCCTTCAGGGAATGCTTACAGCATGGGAATTAGAACAGGAAGGAATCAATTACGCCCTGATTGCAGATAATGCTGCCGGCCACTTCATGAAAAAGGGCGAGATTGATGTAGTTATTACTGGTGCAGATCGTATTGCCAAAAATGGCGACGTGGCAAACAAGATTGGGACCTACGAAAAAGCGGTTCTTGCAAAGGAAAACGATATTCCCTTTTATGTTGCAGCGCCAATAAGTACCTTCGATAACGCTCTTCAATGCGGGGAGGAAATTGTTATAGAGCAGCGAAAGAGAGACGAGGTATTACAAGTAAACGATTGTGATATCATGCCTGGCTGGATTAACGTAAAAAACCCTGCGTTTGATATTACGCCAGCAAAATATATTACAGGGTATATTACTGAGAAGGGGATTGAGAAGTGTTAGGGCGTGTCCGCTTGCTCGGGCATGAAGAATTTAGACATAAAATCCACCCTTTTTTACCTGCCATTTTCACTCGAACAACAGGAGCACCGCATGTTGGGCATTTCTTCTCAGTTTTAGTAATTGCACCCCTCTGTGGCAGTGAATAGGTATTGGTGCATTGAGGATAGCCGGTACAGCCAACGAATCGCTTTGCTTTCTTTGAAGTGCGAATAATCATAACTTTTCCACATATTGGACACGTTCCAACCATATTTTGCTCTCGGTGAGCTTGCTGGATGTTGTTTCTTATTTTCTCCTTGTCTTTTTCCAATTCCTTCATAACGGTGGTGAGCATCTGTCGTGATTCAGCAATGGTTTCTTCTAATGTTTTTTTACCCATTGCAATTTTATTCATATCTTCTTCAAGTTCTGCCGTCATCTTTGGTTTAACAACGTCACAGTTGACAAGAGCATCTATAACCGCAATAGCAGTTGAAGTAGGCACAAGAGTGTTACCAGTGATGTACCTTCTTGAATACAGCTTGCTGATAATTTCATGTCTGGTGGATTTGGTACCAAGAGAAAGCTGTTCCATTTTTGCAATAAGCGATCCTTGCGTATATCGTTGAGGTGGTTTTGTGGTATCCTCTTTTAAAGTAAGTTTAGCAATGTCAAGTTCCTCTCCTTTGGTTAACTCGGGAAGTGGTTTTTTTTTCTCTTTAAAGTACGGATAAATAGTCTTCCAATGAGACTCGATTACTCGGTAGCCGCTTGCTTGGAATGGTTCCCCCGATATATCAAAAGAAACGTCGCAGGTTTCTGAAATGGCGTCTTTGGCAAGGGTCGCCAAAAATCGGCGACAGATTAGTTCATAAACTTTTTGTTGATCAGGAGTGAGCTTACTTCCCTGCGGTACTCCAACAGGATGTATGGGGGGGTGATCGGTTGTTTGTTTTTTTCCTCTCGTTGGTCGTTGTCTTCCATTTGTTAATACTTCTTTTGCTTCTTTTGCAAACGGCGACAAGGATAATTTTTGTAAAATACCTTTTATATTGAGAGAAGGGGGATAAACCGTATTATCTGTTCGCGGATATGAAATGAGACCGCCCATGTAAAGCTCTTCCGCAATTTTCATTGCTCCAGCTGCAGATAACCCGAGATGAGATGCCGATTGTAAAAACGTTGTCGTGCTAAAAGGCGAAGGGGGATATTCTTTGATAACTTCTTTTTTGACATCAGATACTTTTGCTTTCTTTGCTTCTTTCACTTTAATATAGATGCGCTCGACATCCGTTTTATCCCAAAATTGCCCAGTACTATGAACGGCATCAAAGGTAGTTTGTTTCTTGAGTTTTGCAATTATTTTCCAGAATGTTTTTGGCTCAAAGTTTTTGATTGTTTTTTCCCGTTCAACAAGTAGGGCAAGGGTCGGCGATTGTACTCTTCCGATAGAAAGAAAATCCTTACCAAGACGACGTGAAGTCAGGGAAATAAATCGAGTTAAAACAGCACCCCAAATGAGATCTATGACTTGCCTTGCTTCTCCTGCACTTGAAAGATTGTAATCTACATTTGCTAGCTTTTCAAATGCTTGTACAATTTCATAATGAGTTATCGCACTGAACTTGGCTCGTTTGATGGTATGCAACTCTCTGTTATATTCTTTTAAAAGATTGACAACTTCAACACCTATGAGCTCGCCTTCACGATCGTAGTCTGTTGCAACAACGATAAAAGGGTTTTTATCAACCAATGATTTTAAAGAAGAGGCGATGTGTTTTTCTGTTATTTTTTTACAGGGGTTAACAGTAATGAGTTCACTCGGGGGAGTTTTAGCCCATTGACTAAAACCTGCAGGAAAATCAAGATTGACAATATGCCCACGCAATCCTATAACCGTCCACGGTTCACTGTCTTTCGTAAATTCATAGATTGGTGTACTACCCATTCGTCCGTTCTTTACTTTTCCATTAGAAAGAATATATGCAATTCGTCGTGCAGCGATGTTCTTTTCACAGATAATAAGTTTCATTGCTATTCCAAATTTTTTGATTGTCAACATAAGAACAATGTATAATTAGTTTACGGCAGATTCTCTGAAAGGTCGAAACTCTTAACTAATCAACAGACATTCCCAGGTTTGATAGGTATGAAGATTCAAATAATCATGGGCTCAAAATCAGACATGCCTGTTGCAGAAAGAGCGAAAGCAATATTGAAAGGGTTTGATGTCGAATATTCAATTAATGTTGCATCTGCCCATAGAACACCTGATGCTTTAAAAGAAATGGTAGAACATAGTGATGCAGATGTTTTTATTGGAATTGCAGGGCTCTCTGCTGCCTTACCCGGAGCCATTGCATCACATACCACAAAACCAGTTATCGGGGTGCCGGTAAGCGGAAAAGTCAATCTTGATGCCATCCTGTCAATCATTCAGATGCCGCCAGGAATTCCCGTTGCGGGCGTTGGTCTTGATAGGGGGGATAACGCGGCGTTACTTGCACTCGAAATCTGTGCAATTAATGACAAAAAGATCATGAAACAAATGGAACGATACCGAAAGGAAATGAAAAAAAAGGCATTAGTAAAATAGTGAGAACATATGTTTAACGCAGATCGTTTTATCAAAGAGTCGGTCACAACACTTAAACAAGAGATCGCAGGGAAGACGCTAATTGCATTTTCTGGTGGCGTTGATAGTACGGTTTGCGCAGCATTAGTCAACAAAGCAATTGGGGATCAACTGATTGCGGTACATATAGACACAGGATACATGCGAAAAGGAGAGTCTGCGTCTGTAGAAAAACTGATGAGGAACCTTGGTCTCAACTATCAATTCATTGATGCAAGTAAAGAGTTTTATGCGGCGTTAAAAGGGGTTGAAGACCCTGAAAAAAAACGAAAGATTATCGGTGAAAAATTTATTAGATTATTTGAGCAGGTTGCAAAAAAAGAAAATATCGACTATCTTGTTCAAGGAACGATTGCACCAGATTGGATTGAATCAGGGGGGGAACTAAGGGATACGATAAAATCTCATCATAATGTTGGCGGTCTTCCTGAAAGAATGGATGTGAAACTCGTTGAACCACTACGTGATTTATATAAAGATGAGGTACGGAAGATTGCACGGGTATTGGGACTTCCTGTCGCAGAGCGGCAACCCTTTCCTGGGCCAGGGCTTTCCATAAGAGTGATTGGAGAAGCAACACCAGAAAGAACGGCATTAGCAAGAGAAGCATGCCATATTGTTGAAACTGAGATAGAGAAGGCAGTTGAAAAAGGAGAGATGGAGAAACCTTGGCAGTATTTTGCTGTATTGCTTCCTGTTAAGACGGTTGGTGTCCATGGTGACAAACGGGCGTATGGCCATACCATTGCCATTCGTGCCGTGCACAGCATTGATGCAATGACGTGCTCATATAGTACTATTCCTCACCAGGTAATTGATAAAATATCGACAAAAATTACCAATGAATTGGGAACCCGTGTCAACCGTATTGTGTATGATGTAACCAATAAGCCTCCGGGAACAGTTGAGTGGGAATGACATGGCAAAAATTTATGTCGTCGATAATGGCGGTCAATGGACGCACCGTGAATGGCGTACCCTCCGAGACTTAGAGGTAGAAACAAAGATTGTCCCAAACAAGACCGAATTTGATGAATTAGAGATTGAGCAAGTCGATGGGGTTGTCCTTTCGGGCGGTGCCCCACGAATTGGATTGGATGGAGACCTTGGCAATTGTTGGGAATATCTAGAAAGAGCAGAGTTCCCGATACTTGGCATTTGTGCCGGTCACCAGTTTATGGCTCGTTTTTTTGGCGGCGTGGTTGCGCCATCAAAGATACCTGAATTTGGAAAAATTGAGCTGGAATTACTGACAGATGATGAGCTATTTGAAGGTGTTCCTAAAAAATCTACTATCTGGGTGTCCCATAATGATGAAGTGTCACTGCTTCCACAAACATTTGAACGACTTGCTGAAAGTGAAAGTTGTAAGGTACAGGCAATGAAACATAACGATAAACCATTCTATGGCTTGCAGTTCCATCCAGAAGTTGAACATACGCAATATGGGAGACAGATATTCAAAAACTTTATAAAAATGTGCCAAGAATAAAACCATATTCTCTTTCTTGTGAGTGTGGTTCTTTGTTTAAAAAAGTAAATAATGTAACAAATGTTTAGCAAGTCACATCATGAACTATGAAGATATTACATACACTGGCACAAAAAATCCTGTGTTTGATTATCCAAAGCATGTTGGTCGATTACAACTCTTTTTTAATTCTACAGTGTGTCACATCTGTAGACTCGTTCCCTCCATTAGGATGAAAAATGCATTATACCGAATGATTGGTGTAAAAGTTGGCAAAAATGTGGTGATTGCCGCATATACCATTATCGACCCTTTCTTCCCAGAATTAATCACGATCGAAGACAATGTTATCATCGGTGTGGGATCAACTATCTTGGCCCATGAGTATTCTCAAGAAAAACTTCGTAAGGGAAAAGTACTTGTTAAAAAACGAGCGTTAATTGGAGCTGACTGTCTGATACGATGTGGCGTTACCATAGGAAAACACGCCGTAGTTTCGGCAAAAAGCTTTGTCAATAAAGACGTACCCGATTACGCTGTTGCGGGCGGAGTTCCTGCCAAAGTGATTAAAACGACAAGAAAGGAAAAACATTAAGCATTGGTTTTTAATACATTAAAGGAATACTTGTCCTATGTTGGATGGGATAGACGTAAGTTATTTTATAAATCAAGCAGAGTTTGTCTTAAGAATATTTATAGCGGTAATACTTGGAGCAATTATTGGATATGAACGAGAGATCAGCCATAAACCTGCAGGGCTAAGAACACATATTTTTGTATGCATGGGAGCATGTTTGTTTACAATTACATCCTTCTACTTGATACCTGAAGATATAGCAGGTTCTGCAGACGTAACAAGAATAGCTGCAGGTGTTGTCGCAGGTATTAGTTTCATAGGTGCAGGAAGTATAATTGCATTAAGAGGAGATGTAAAAGGCCTAACAACCGCAGCAAGCCTTTGGGTAATAGCCGCGGTCGGGCTAATGATAGGTCTAGGCAACTACTTGCTCCCAATAATTGCAATAATAATAGCATACGTAACACTAAGATTAGATAGGGTAGAAAAAGAGAAAATAAACCGTAAACATTAGTATTTCCAACGTTTAAAAAGAGAATGATTAATACCTATTTGGTCAAGGATTTTACCGACTACGAAATCAACCAAATCCTCAATCTTTTTAGGTTTATGATAAAAACCAGGCATTGCAGGTAGGATTGTTGCACCTGATAATCTTGCTTTTTCCATATTTTGAATCGACGGTAACGGTATTGGCGTTTCACGAGGAACGAGAATAAGTTTTCTTTCTTCTTTAAGAATACAAAATGCAGCTCTACTAGTAAGCGTATCGCCATAACCATTTGCTACTGCCGAAAGTGTCTTCATACTACATGGACAGATAACCATTGCATCAAGTTTAAAAGAGCCGCTGGCAGGTCCTGCAAATATATCATTGTTCTCATAGTAAAAATCAGCTAGTCTCTCTAAATCTTTAACGTTATAATTTGTTTCATGTTCAATTATTTTTTTTGCACCATCAGAAAGTATCAGATAAGTTTCTGCACCTGTTTTTTTAAATTCCTCGAGTAGCCTAATACCATAAATACCGCCTGATGCTCCCCCGATGCTTAGCAATATTCTCATAAAATACTATGCCTCAATAACATGTATTATTTCCCGCAGGGCCTCACCAACACGTCTTTCCTTTTCAAGAGCCGTCCCCGTAATGATAATATCGGCCCCAGCTTGTACTTTTTCTTGTGCAGTATGCTTATTTCTAATGCCGCCGCCGACAACGAGAGGGATATCAATGTTTTTTTTCACGGCAGAAATCATGGCGTTTGGCACAGGATCAGGAGCACCAGATCCTGCCTCAAGATAGAAAAAGCTCATCCCAAGATATTGTGCTGCCAACGCATACCCTACTGCAGTGTCAATATCATTCCTTTTAACCAGATCGCACTCACCTACTTTTCCAGCAGTCATACCTGGCTCAACAATCACATAGCCCATCGAAATGGGTTCAATGCCTACCTTTCTTACAAACGGTGCACCTTTGACGTGTTCGCGAATAATATATCCAAGATTTCGAGAATTTAACAGGCTCATAAAAAAAACCGCGTCAGCATATTTGCTTAAAAATTGTGCACCAGAAGGAAATAAAATCACAGGAAGAGAGGTATGTGATTTAATTGCTTTAACGGTATCATCAACTTGTGTCTGCGACGCGATGGTGGACCCGCCAACCATAATGGCACTACTGCCCGCATCAGTTACTTCCTTTGCAACAATACCTGCTACATCAGGTGGTTGCTTATCGGGATCAAGAAGTGAAAGATGTAAGGGTTTATTTTTCACCTTTTTCAAGAGATCCTGAACAATGGTCATCTGAGCACCGCAATGAAACTCAACTATATAAAATGTTTACGTTATGAACGTGCCCACTTGATGAGTTCACGGTTACCTGCAGCAATAACTCCTGTCCTCTCATCGAGAGTTAAGGGCATGTTTAATCGTTTTCCATTACTATCCGCAACAATGCCTCCTGCCTCTCGGACAATAAGCGTTGACGCAGCAATGTCAGTCACCCGAAGATATGCGTTTCCTACCACATAGACATCCAAGGCACCGCTTGCAACCATGCACATCTCAAGGGAAGCCGAACCAAGAGACCGTACTTTCTCTCTCTGCGCAAGAGATAGCGTGATTTCATCGAAATTTTTCCCCAACGATAGGGAAGAAAGCAGCTCGCTTGCAGGAACTTCTGGAATGGCAATGCGATTGTTATTATAGTAGGTGCCTCGGCCTTTTTCTGCAAGAAACAGATCCCCCGTTGGAATGTTTTTAACTATGCCATATTCAATATCATCAAGCGATTTTTTACCAATGGCAAGAGAAACTGTATAGAAGGGGATGCCACGACAAGCGTTGCGAGTGCCGTCAACAGGATCCAGTACAAATGTGTAATCTGCGTCGTTATCGATAAAGCCTACTTCTTCAGAGAGGATGTTGACTGGTGTGCTTGGCTTGCTAAGATACGTAAGTGCAATGTCTTCTGCAAGTTTGTCAATATATTTTGTCGGTGTTCCGTCAGCACCAATACCAACATTTGTATTCCATTTAGCAAAGTTGTCCTTTCCCGCCTTTCTTATACCACGAAAAACTTTATTCACGACCGTTATGGCCAAGTGTTTAATCTCTTCATCCATGCCGATACTCCCAACTAGTATCTACTAAAAATTAACCAGAGATGTTGCCCGGTTAGCACTAAAACGGTCATAATTGATGCTGCGATAAGCACACCAACAAAGATAGTAATTACAGACTTAGAAAACTTTAAATCAAACAAATAGGCGATTAATGACCCTGTCCATGCGCCTGTAAAAGGCAAGGGTACAGCCACAAAGAGCAAAAGAGCGAGATGTTCATAGTGCCGAATTTTTGTGTCTGCTCGGGCTCTCGTACGAGCGAATAACCAATCCATGATGCTTGCCCAAAAGTGGTATCGCCGCAAGAATTTCTCAATGAATCGAAAAAATAAGAGGATAAATGGCACAGGAAGCATGTTGCCAATCACTGCTATAGGAAAAACTTGCCACCAAGCAAGATTAGAATTTAGCATGGCAAAGGGGACAACATATCGTGATTCGAGCCAAGGAATCATAGAAAAGACGAAAATGCGTAACCACAAGGGAATCATTTCAAGCATGACTTACTCTCCAATATACTGTCCAAATCCTCGACTTACCTGGATTTCTCGATCTTCTATAAGCTTTTCTCCTCGAATAAAAAGATGCAAGGGAAAAATTGCAGGGAATTTTTCAAAAGGTGTCCATCCACACTTGGAATGCAACATATCCGCAGTAATTTTTGTTTCTTTTTTCAAATCGACTACCATGATATCAGCATCATATCCTGGTTGTAGTTTTCCCTTTGGGACAGCAAGTATCTCTCCAGGGCGGGCACATAAAAGAGATGTCATCTGTTGAAACGATAGTTGCTGCTTTTTTGTAAGATACAAAAATAGTGGAACCATTGTTTCTACCCCAGGAACCCCCGAAGGCGCTGCATCAAATTCTTGCTGTTTTTCCTCAAGTGTATGAGGAGCATGATCGGATTCTAAAATGTCTATCGTGTCGTGAGCGAGGGCATCAAAAAGTGATTCTTTATCCAACCGCGTTCTCAACGGAGGATTCACTTTATAACAAGATTGAGAGGGAAAATGCTGTTCTGCATTCAAAAGAGTGTGATGGGGAGTGACACCACAAGTGATATGCGTTGGTCGTTTTTTAAGCAGTTCCAATCCTTCACAAGAAGAAAGATGGCAAATATGAATCGGGGTTAAAAAAGAGGATGATGCCGTCAGTATCTTTTGTATTGCCTGCTCTTCACACACAGCAGGACGACCCTGAAGATGATCGGCCAACGTGTGTTCTACTTTTTTATGATTGAGAAGGCAAGATTCGTCTTCAGCATGAATGAAAAGCGGTTTCTTTACTTTGCTAGCTTGATAAAATACATCCATCAACTTATTGGGCGGCAACAACAAGGCATTCGTTGAGCTTCCCAAGTATATCTTAAATCCATTGCAGTGTTGAGCTAGGGATGATAGAGAATTACTGTTTGCATCGGTAATACCTGCGTACACCCCAAAATCAACAAATGATTTGCGGTTTGCTAATGTTTTTTTCTTGATAATATCTTGAATTGTCGTTGTTGCCGGTAATGTATTGGGCATGTCACATACACATGAAGTACCCCCATAAGCTGCTGCGAGAGAGCCTGTAGCAAAATCTTCTTTTGCAGTCATGCCTGGATCACGAAAATGAACATGAATATCAATTGCTGCAGGGAGAAGTAACTTATTTTTAAAAATAAGATGTTGGTCTCCTTTCAATATTTTTTTTATGGATAAAATTTTTCCATTGGAAATGCCAATACAGCAGTGCTCAAATGAACCATTGACAAATGCTTTTCCTTCAAGAATCATATCCATCGAGCTTCTTCTCCTTTATTTCTCCCCGTGGTTGTAATTCAGTAAACACTTGCCCATTGAATTTTAATATTTTTGTCGTTTTTTCAAACCATGCGTCTGGTGGCAGACCTGCTTTCATACAGGTATGTGAAAGAAATTCTTCTTTATCCCAGCCCTGTTCAATAGGAACCTGGGGCAAAAGTAGACCTTTAAAAAATCCTTGCTCAACAATCAATCCATCACGTCCAATTTCAATTTCGTTGAGATAGTCTTGGGGGACATGGGCCGTTATTTCTTCAGGCGATGTTAAAATGGTGACTTCAATAACAATAGTATCGATCTCGCTTTCCTGCAGAGGAGGAAACCGAGGGTCTCTTGTCGCCGACTTTGCCCCCTCAGTTATTGCATCTTGTAACGACATAACAGGAAGCGGTATACCGATACATCCCCTCAAATTGCGAGCAGGATATGTATGAATGGTAACAAAGGCACCATGTTCTTCTGAAAAGCTTGTAGGTAGTTCAGACAGTGGACTGGTGGAAGAACAGACAGATTGTTCAATAACCGCTCTTGCATAGGTTACTGCCTTTTTTCCTTCCTCCAGCGTAAGCATAGTATAAAGTATTTACAAGTTGATTAAATAAAATTTGGTTAAAAGAAGGAATTACGTTTCTTCTTTTGCCATAATAATATTGAACGACTTTATTCCTTCTCCCATTTTAACATGTAATACTCCGCTAAAAGTATAGACGACTTCCTCGCCACTTATATTAACCGCTGTTTCAGCAGTCACATTGTAGTATCCTGGAGTAAGATGAATGGTGTAGTGGCCTTGCTCATCTGAAGTGGCTTCATTCTTTTGCGCAGTATTATTTTCGATCACAGGATTACTGTCAAAGAGAAGAGAGACGTTATCCATATTAGCACCACCGGCAGTTACTCTACCACTTACCACAATCGGAGCGATGGAGAGAGAGAGGTTTTGAATGGTTGTCCTATTTTCCTCAATTTCTACTGCTTGTTCTGTTTGATAGTCAGGATAGTTTGTTGTGATATTGACTGCTGTTGCATTAAGAATATATGAAACTGGAACGTTTGCGGTTGGAAGTGCATCAAAGTAGTATCGCCCAGTCTCGCCAGTAACCAGTGAATCGACAAGTATTATGGTTCCGTCCGCCATTTGGTAGCGAAGTTCAACCTCAATTTCGCTCATTTCTTCTCCAAGATCATATTCGTCATTCTCGTTGGCATCATAATAGATGGTCCCTTCGACTTCACCTTCGTTAGGTTTGGTTATATTATACATCATTTTTCCAGGCAGCAGCTTCACAGGATCTTGGCTAGTTTCATGAATAACATATCCATCGTATTCTGCAGTAACGATATAGATGCCTGGCTCCAACCCTGATACGTTGTAGTGCCCCTGCTCATTCGTGGTTGCTGAAGATGCCAGCAGGGGCGATCCTGTTTGAGAAATTTCATAAAACGTAAGACTGGTTTCTGGTAGCGGGGCATTGCTGGAATCAAAAACATATCCTTCCATTGCAGAAGGATCAATGCTAACGTCAACATATCTCTCGTATGATTCTGTCCTTCGCATTGCTTCATCATCAGATATGGGATAATAGAGAGGATCGGTAGTGCTACTGAAGGATACATTTGCTAAGATGACCTCGTAAATAGTGTTCGGAAATTTTTTAATTTGTAGACGGATTTCCCCTGCAGGGGCAATCAAATTAAAATGACCTGCTGCATCGATATTTATTTTATCGTGATCAATGGGGATTGAAAAGTTCTCCAAATATGAAAGATTTTTTTGGACAACAACTTGTGCATCAACCGGTTCACCATTAAACGTTACAGATCCGTTGATACGTGCCCCTGCATAATATCTTGCGATGACTACCGCCCCTTTATTCGTATAATATTGGTATTCTGAGAAATCAGAGAGGTATTCTGCATAGAAATGTCGCATATTGAGGCAGGGAAGTTGATAATTTGGTTCCTGCTTATTCCCTGATGTTCCTTCAGCAGGGCCGACGTATGTGCGATAAAACATGGTTTCAAAATAGGCGTCTTTATAATACGTTTTTGTGTTGACCGGTGGATCCCTCTGCAATTCTTCTTTCGACATGGTTTGAATGTCTGCGTAGGTCAATTCTTTGTTATTTTGGGTAACGTATCGAACTTGTACAAAATCATCCTCAGGATTGGAGTCACCGCCAGCAACAAGCAACAAGCTTTTATCAGCCAAAAAGCCGAAGATATTGAAAATTTGTTTGTCATACCCTTCTACACCGTAATAGCGGATACTATAACCCGTTGCCTCCTGGATATCAAGATACAACCAAGTGATTCCTTCATCATCTAATCTGTCAACTAATACCTCAGTGATATCATGGTAAGGGGCATTTGTTGTCCATTGCTCTCCAACCCTCCATTGTTTACTGAGGTTTTCATCATATTCTTCAGCAATAGGAGTATTATATGATGGGGATGAGGTAGGATCTTCAATCCATTGTCTGATGTTAGTGGAATCGTTAGCAACATGGCGGTCTAACACTTCGACAACAGCACTGGACAGATGCCCTCCATTTGCTTCAACATTTCCCTCCAAAAGGCGTACTACCCAGACAGCAACGGCCTCTTCCTCACTAGTCGCAGTATGAAAATTTGAAGCAGGAGGTATTCCGTCCTGGAAGTTATCAGCAACGGTCGGATGCCCGCCGATTGCTGCTTCATAAAAACCATAGTCCCACCACGAGATATATCCTGGCCTTGCCGCAGGGTCTTCGATGGCTGTATCTTGATTATTAAGCCAATCATAGGCAGCAACCCAATATGCCTCTTTCCCATAGGGCAAACCATACGCACCATTCGGTAATTTAATCGCAATATCTCCAAACTCAATGGTGAATATGTCGTTCTTTTTTGTGCTTGGCACAGCAGAGTCAAGTGCCAAATAGGCATTGGGGAAGATTACGAGAACCGCAATAAAGACGATACCAAAGATATGAAGAAACTTTACTCCTCGTCGTAAGCCATGAATTCCTCCGCCAGCGCTTTTGATGTTTCTAATCATCTGTTTATAATCAATTTTATCGACAATGATTACAGTTAACCAACCGCCAAGCAAGGCAACAATAGGCACCATATCATTAAGAAAACGCCCTGCTGTTCCTGTAAGCCAAAGGCTTAAAAGAAATAAGACAAGAATAAACAGATATTCTCGCTTTTGATTATTTTTGTAAAAGTAATATGCCAAGAGGACAAAACCAAAGAAACCAAGCCAATAGAGAACGGGGCCAAATGACATAACAGTGTGGCTAATATTATAGGTATTTGCCTCCGCAATCGTCATCGACACTTTGCTGCCGTAAATGCCGCTACCATATAAGATAGAAGATAGTCGAGTTAGTCCTGACAAAAAGGGCATGATTTTGACGATGTCTTGGATAAAATAAAGGAAAAAAAGCCCAATACCCCCAATACTAAACACAGCAGGCAAGGATATCGTCCAAGGAATTTTTTTTCTGCCAAACAGATAATAAATCCCGGCAAAGGCGCCAATACCAGCGGCAAGAAATAGAGGGATGTCTGCCCTAAACCCTCCTAATTTCGCTGCAGTAACTGGCAACGAAACAAGGTATCCTGTTGATAAAACAGTGGCGGTTGCGAGTCCCACTCTATAATTTATCTTGCTGATAAAAATATCAACAACCATTTGTATAATGGCATAAAGAGCAATGACAACATAAAGGAATCGTGCTTCGACCCAGGTCATGGAAAGCCCTGCAAGAGGGATTCCTGCAAGAACGGCAAAGAAGAATGATCTCGTAGTATCTTTTTCTTTGATTGCTTTCACCAGAAACATAAATGTTAAGAAATAAAGGAGAAGATTGAATGAATCGTGGTCAAAAAGAGAATAGGCAGACCCGTGTCCTGAGCTAAGATGAATGGGGATTATTGCAGTAAATAGTGCAGCAATAATGCCTGCTCGTTTACCAAATATCGCCGCTCCAATAAAGTAGACAGGAATGACTAACAATGCACCAAATAATGCCGGTACAAACTGCATTGAGTATCCAACAGCATCAATTTCGTCCATAAACGGGCTCAGCAATCTACTAAATCCTATTGCCATCATATTGAAAAGCGGCGGACGGCCTCCCGACTTCCCAATAGGATAATTTAACAGAGGGTCGGGCTCTGAATAAAATGCATAATGCCCTGTTTCCATAGTTCCTTCTATCATCCGCATATTATAGTAAGGATCAGGGCCCGAAAGATAAAATTTCGTCGAAAGGGTTGTGCCCTCTGGATTAATAGCTTGTCCCGATGTAAAATTAAAATAGGTGTTAAAAAATAAAACCATCAGAAATATTCCCAGCAGTGCAACAGCAATCCACCAATTTTTTCTTGTTTTTGATTGTTTTATTTCTGGTATAAATTTGGATTTTTGAGCGATGTGCTTTGGTTCTTCCTCAAGGAGTTTACTTCTTCTTTGTGCCCGCTTTCGCATTAGTTTCACCTGAGAACAATCACAACCGTAAAACTATAGCCTTATAAATAACTTATGTACATTGACTGCTCACCCCCCTTATAGCAGTCGTGCGATGCAAGGAGCGATACTTACCTTACTGAAATCGCTAATAATGGTATTTGTTGCAATAATTTCTGTGCATCCTGCTGTGTGAAGTTTCTTAATAGCGTCGCCAGCAAACAATCCATGAGTACATGCCACAAAAACACTGTTTGCTCCTTGGTTGTTGAGATGTTCTATTGATTTTGCCATAGTGCCTCCTGTTGAAATGATATCATCGATAATGGCAACAATCTTGCCTTTCGCATCAAGTTTTTTTGGCTTTATCTCGACCGTAGTTCCATCAATCCGCTTCTTTTCCATATAATCATACTCACAACCAATGATATCAGCCGCATTTTTTGCTCGTTCGAGAGCCCCTTTATCAGGTGCGAGGATAAAATCAACGGACTGTTTTTTAAGATATTTTGCAAGTTCCGGAACTGCTGAGCACCCTACAGCAGAGACAGTGAAAAAATCAAGGATGTACTCTTTATGAGGATCGACAGTAATCACCGCATCTGCTTGTGCGCTGATGAGACGTGCCAGTGTTTGTGCACTTATTGGTTCACCTTTCTGAAATTTTTTGTCTTGCCGTGCATATCCCATATAGGGCATAACAACAGTAATTTTTGAGGCCCCTGCTTCTTTAGCAGCATTTTGCAGTAGAAAAAGTTCTACAATGTTGTGATCAGGATAGGCCGTTTGTACAATAATGACTTGCTCTTGCGAAATGTCATCCACAATACGAATATAACATTCATCATCAGGAAAACGCTTGGCAATCGTTTCTGCTAGTGGGCAGTGGAGTTCCTTTGCAAGTTCTTCCGCAACTGCCTTTGATGCTGTTCCGCCAATAATATACATACAATAACAACAGTGAAATTGTACACGTATTTTTAGTGGTTTCGTAAGAAAGTTTTTATAATGACATATGTTTAGTGGCTTAACGGATGTGGATGTATGCACTTGCGCATATTATTGGAGTTTGCAATAGTAGGGTTTCTCGTCATTTCATCAGTTGGCTCTAGTTTAGCAGAAAACGAACAAAATGAAAGTATTGTTGACGCGCAATTTACGATTACCTTGGACTCAGCAACGGATTTTCACATAGATGTAACACTTGAGGTCAGCCAAATTACAGTATTCGGGCAACTCTACAAAAAAAGCGATATAGAGGCTGCAGCAACAGGCGATCTTGAAACGATGGGCGCCATTAAATTACGATTACGTCAGCTCCTGGAAGAACAGCTAGAAGAGGCATTTATCGATGCGCCGGTTACTGCATTGCTACAAAAGCCAACCTATGAAAATAATCGATTTTATGATGCGTTTAGTGTTGCCTTGTCTTCAGTATTTTTTGGAATGGGTGATACTGTTAACGGATATAACATGATCAACGGTGTTCTTGATATGGGCGCTGAGGTAATGTACGAAGCAACACTTCATGCCGAAAGGGGATGGGACAACACCTATACACTGGAACTACCTTCCTCAATATATCCTCCGTTCACCAATGGGGAGAAAAATATCAATACCATACAATGGACCTTGCATAACGAAGAGGGGTTAGACCCTTCAAAAGCGGCTAAATTTTCTCTCCAGTACAAGACCCCAACAACCCCTACAATGAACACCGATAACATTCACCTAGCATTTGTTTTAGATTCAAGTAATGCAAAACACATTGAATTGATTGGTAACATCGTGGCAAAACATATTGATATTAGAGGATATGATGTAATTCCTCCATCCATTAGTGACTTAGATTTTGTCACCGCTGATGGAATGCGATTACTTATCGAAAACGGATTGACCTCATGGGAAGAGGTATACCAAAAAACCATGGCAAATATAACTAAAGAGATAACCTCAGTGATAGAAAACTCTTCATTTAATCAAACACTAGATGTTGCATTCCGGTGGAATGAAGAAACCACAAACAACTGCTCTCAACCTTACAATATCACTCACATGAACGATAGCCCTCCAGTCCAGGCGGAGCTTATTGCTGATGACGTAAACATACACCTTTGCGATATATCTGCCCGAGCTTTTTTTGGACTGATTCACGCAGGGGGCACAGCAAATATTTCTGCTAACGATATGAATTTTGGCGATGATCTTGGTAACATAGACTATCCTTATAACGTGACGCTTCTTCTTCCACAAGGCCTGTACTTGGATGGGAAAAATAGCTATATATGGAATCGAACTGATGGGCTTTCGGGGCGGTTTAATTCAAGCAAGGCACCAGAATACACTGAAGAGCAGATAGAGACGATAATCGAAATTGAAATAAGTACAACTGATTTGAATTTATTAGGATTTTTTACAGGAGAAACAGAGCTTTCATTAGGTTTGTTTATTGAGGAGAAAAAAAATTATCATGTTTCTAGTGTTCCTGATTCGTTCTCGCTTCCTGAAAAACTTTCTCTTCAGTACCTCTCCTCAGATGCATTTCGTCTGTGTATAGATGAAGGCGTATTTGATGAGGAAGGTATTAGCACGTTTCTTACTAAAGATAAACAACTATTCGAACAAAAATTGGTTACTATTCTACCAAATTTAACCGTCGATGGTCACACCAATAGAAACGCATTTGATGAGTCGTTATTGTGGGGCGAGGACATTGGAACGATGAGTGGCGAATCTCCGTTAACTGTAGTCTCTTATGCACATAGCTCATATCCGCTTTCTTTTAATCTTTCTTTTGTACCACCGAGTTTTGAAATGAAAAGCCAGTATCTTAATCTGCGAGGGTTGCAAAATCAAAATGTAACCTATAGAATTGTTTTTCCTCATGGAATCAACGTAACATGTACTGATGAGTTGGGAAAAGTAGTAAAGGATCAGCTCGAAGATGGGCGGATCTACATTGAAGTTTCTTTTGATTCGTCAGAATCTGCATTAACCAATGTGGTGAGCTGTAAAATTATTCCGTCTGCTCTCTTTGTAATTGGCATTTTCATGCCGTGCATTGTAAGCTTTGTCATTACCTTGTTATTGATTATCGTCATCTACATCATACGAAAGAAGAGAAAAGGTGGAAAGATAAAGGGTACAACCGTCGTGGATAATGAAAGCTATGGGGACGATTATGGATATGAAGATGAAGATTATTACGTACCGCCTCCCCCGGCAAAAAAGTAAAACGAAAATGATGTCATTCTTTCAACATTTTTGGTAGAAGTGTTAAAAGCGTGGGTGCTTTTTTCAAGAGAGGTTTAATCAGTTTTGAAGGATAATCAATATCACCGTGTTTAGAGATGATAGCAGTAATGCTTTGCTGTTGAAATTTTGCAATGTATTTATCGAATTGTGCATCGGTAAGTCTGGTGAAAATCGTGCGAAATTTCATTCCAAGGTAGAGTTCTTTTCCAATGTCTTCATGCCATTTTTTCTGATATTTTTTAAGGATTTTTTCAGTGAATATATTGTTTTCCATCGCATCCTGTGCCACTGCAGCGCAATGGCAAGCACAACACAACCCGGGGTAGATTCCCCCACCAGACGTAGGCTTTACCTGTGCTGCTGCGTCTCCCACTAAGAGAATGTTATTATCATACGTTTTTGATAATGGGCCTAACGGAATCGATCCTCCTGTATAGCCAGAGATAGTGGCTTGTTCGAGAAAGGGTGAGGCATTTTCATGTTGAAGGAGGGTGGACAGATACTGTTTTGGGTGATGTGGAGCATTCGCAGCAACACACAAACCCGCTCGTGCCCTGGTCCCCTTAGCATTTGTTGGGATTATCCACGCAAAAAAGTCAGGGGCAATGGCATTTCCAACAAATAGTTCAACAAAGTCATGGTCAAGAGAAGTATCAACGAGTTGCGCACCTATCCCTTGTAAGAATTCTTTTGGTTGAGGAAATGCAAACCGATCTCGTATCTTTGAATATGGCCCATCGGCACCAACAACCAACTTACACCTATATTCTGTATCTTGTGATGTTGCAAGTATGATGAAATCTTTTTGCCGTTGAGCTGCAGTAATCTTGTGGTTTGAAAGAATGGTGGCTCCTTTCTTGTGTGCATCATGCAAGATTTTCTTATCAAATTCTGATCGGTCGATAACAAAAGCATGTTTCCTATTACCTCCAACAGTCAAAATATGATTGGAAGGAGAGTGAATGTGTGCACCTTTAATGGTATTCTGAACAACAGCTGTTTGCTTGATGTTAACCATATCAAGAACGCGAGGAGTGACAAGACCTGCACATTTGAGAGGAAGGCCAATTTCCTTATGCTCCTCAAAAACAGAAACCGAATGCCCGCTCTCAGCTAACAGAGAAGCAACATGCCCGCCAATAGGGCCTCCACCAACAACTGCAACATCACATTCGTTCATGATTAGAAAGAGGTATCTTTCCAAAGATTTATAACAGAATCGCAGATACTGAGCCTGTGGAAGGCCAATGTTTACTAGTACTCATAGATTCGTAATTATTTCACAAGCAATCACGGGATTGTTCTTTTTTTCCAGAAAGAAACAAAAATCTGCTGATAGTGAAGAAGATTTTTATAAAAATGGATTGACCTGTCGTTTCGTCTTAGACGGCGCCGGGAGAAAAATCGGTGAGAGTGTTGCCGTAGATGAAGATATTTTGATTATCAAATCAGGGAAAACATACCTTGGCGTTCCTCTCAAACATATCGAGGAGGAGGAAAAAACGCTGTTGGTGAAAGGGCTTGTCGACCGTGACAAGGCTCAGCAGCTCGGAGAAAAATGGCGGGCGGAATCCTTTTGCATCATGGACAACAGAGGGAAAAAGACCAATGGATTTTGAATATAAGATGGTCATCGTCACAAGAAGTGATTTAAAACTATCTCCTGGAAAACTAGCAGCTCAAGTTGCCCATGCTGCAGTCAATTGTGCATTATCAACTAAACAATATAATACAAGATGGTTTACAAAGTGGCAAGCTGAAGGGGCAAAAAAAGCAGTGGTAAAAGTTGAGCGGCTTGAGGAATTTTTCCCACTCAAAGAAAAAGCTGAGAAATTGGATATCTCAACCTCATTGATCGAGGATGCGGGGCATACTGAGATTCCAGCAGGTACTAAAACAGTCTTAGGAATTGGCCCTGCCCCTACCAATATTATTGATCAGGTAACCGGAAGCCTTTCTCTTCTATGAAAAATAAAAAGGAAGAGAAGACTACCTTCTTCTCTTATATACAATCAGCAGTATTGTTGCAGCGATAAGCAGTGCTATCAGTTCAAATCCTGGCGTACCTGTTGGTGTCGTTCCATCTCCGTTGGGCAGCGTGTTACTTCCTCCGTTATCAGGCTCGTCATCAGGATCCGTCTCATCGCCCGCTGTGTACCACGGTGCATAGGCATTTGGCGCATAGTCAAACCAGGCCTCTCCGCCTTGGACAGTGTACTCAAGGTATTCCTGTGCCCAACCCCATGGCTCGTAATCGATGGTCGTATTCAAATCAGTGAAGGTATAGGAAATGGTTTTTCCATCTGTTGATAGAGTGAACTCTGGCGCATAGTCATAAAATCCTTGAAATACACCTCCCCCAGATACCATTCCTGAACCATTTGTATAAAAAATTTGATAGAATGCGCTGTCGTCCTTTTTGAGGTGAATATAATAAAGAATGTTTTGACTGTCGGTAATTCTCCCTTTAACGGTCAATGATAATGTTACATCAGAGCCTACAACGTCATAGGAAATATCAGTGATGTCAACATTCTCTCTTTCTCCATAAAGCTCCCAAGAATACGATGCCCCGGTTATAGTCCTGTGATATACATCTCCAGTAGGATCGCTCTCTGCTGAAACGGGAAGCGCAGCCATTGCTGCTAATGACATTATACTAACAACCAATATACCTAGTTTCCATAGTTTCATGTTTTTCTCTCCCTTATTTTTTGCGTAAACATTGTTTCTATTGTTATAAATATGTCGGAAAATGTAAGTAGTAAAAGATTTAGTATTATAGCTCTATTTGTTTTGTAGATGAAACGAGAAATACGGCTCATGGGGCTTGATGATGCTCCTTTCACTTTCAATGATACTTCCACACCAGTTATTGGGGCAATAATGCGCGGGGGGGAGTATCTCGAATGTGTTTTACGAAGTCAGGTTGCTATTGACGGTACTGATGCAACAGATGTTTGCGTAGAATTAATAAATAACACGAAACATCGGCAGCAGTTGAGAGCAATACTGCTGGATGGTATTGCTCTTGGTGGATTCAACATTGTAGACATTGAAGAGGCCCATCATGCCACAAATCTACCAATAATAACCATTACTCGAGATGCCCCTGATTTTAGCAGTATAAAAAAAGCATTGAAACAGCATTTTACTGATTGGGAAGAACGATTGCGGCTCATGCAGCAGGGCAAGTTGCATAGAATTAAAACATCTCACAACCCTGTTTTTATCAAACATGCAGGGTGTTCTCTAGAGGAGGCAAAAGAAATAATAACGCTTTCAACAATAAGGGGCGTCGTACCTGAGCCAATTCGAGTGGCTCATTTAATTGCATCTGGAATAACAAGAGGAGAATCATATGGGAAAGCCTAAGGCAAAAGTAGATACGAAGGAATGTTTAGCATGTGGTGGATGCATCTCAGTATGTCCTCAAGATGCAATATCCTGGTATGCTAACAAGGCATTGGTTGACGAAAAAGGGTGCATAAGTTGTGCGATTTGTATTAGAACTTGTCCTGTCGGAGCCATTAGCGGAGACGGAGCGTTGTAGCAATGAAATATGATGTTATTGTAGTGGGAAGCGGACCTGCAGGAAGTGTTACTGCCCGATTTGCTGCAGAAGCAGGCGCAAAAGTCTTAATTGTAGAGAGAAGGCAGGAAATTGGAACCCCTGTTCTTTGTGGTGAAGGCATCAGCCGCAAGATAGATGATTGGGACATGCTTGAAGGTACGCGGTGGATCGCAGGGAGAATGGAAGGTGCGCGTATCTACTCGCCCGATGGGACCATGGTAAAACTTTCTGCCGATATGGCAGGGAATGAAACTGGTTATGTGATCTATCGTGATATTTTTGATCAGGAGTTAGCAAGAAGGGCAGCAAAAGCAGGCGTCAAAATTATGATGAACGCCCAAGCAATTGGACTTCTTAAAGATGAGGGGAAAATTAAGGGCGTTAAGATAAACCATTTCGATGAAGAAAGGGACATTGAGGCTGATGTTATCATAGGTGCAGATGGAGTTGAGTCAAAAGTAGGTAAATGGGCAGATATCGATACCACTCTTAAACCAAAAGATTTGGAAACTTGTGCCCAGTATACCTTAACAAATGTGGATTGTAAGGACGCATATTGTGACTTTTATTTAGGAAAAAAGATTGCTCCAGGGGGGTATATTTGGGTGTTTCCTAAAGGAAAAGACGTGGCAAATGTTGGTATCGGCATTCTGGCAAGTCTCAGTGAAGCAGGAATGGCAAAAAAGCTGCTTGATGAGTTTATTGCAAAGGATTCTCGATTTGCTCATGCGGAACCTGTACGTTTTCTTGCAGGTGCGGTTCCTGTCGCAAATCCCATTGAAACCGTGCGAGATAACCTTATATTAGTCGGTGATGCCGCACGGCATGTCGACCCGATTACTGGCGGAGGGCTTACGCATTGCCTTGAAATTGGTAAAATTGCTGGCGAGGTGGTAGGAAAAGCGGTACAAACACAAGATTTTAGCCAGGACTTTTTAATGGAATATGAGATGAGATGGAAAGAGGTTATTGGTAAGAAAATGAAACGCAACTATAGGGTAAAAGAAACTTTGTTAGATATGGATGATAAAACATTCAATATGCTTGCCGATTCACTGAAAGATTATAAGTTTGAAGAGCTGAGTACCCTTAGCCTTATTAAGGCGTTGGTGTTAAAACATCCAACACTATTGATGAAATTGCGACCATTAATGAAAATATCTGAGTGAAAGAGGCCGTCTATGAAATGGGGACTTGTGTGCAATTCATATGTAAAAAAGGCATTGTCTGCTGCTATTGATGTTTATCAGTTCCTCCAAGAATCACACGATGTTTTTGCTGAAGAAAGCATTGCAAAACAGGTTGGCAGTAAATCGTATTCGTTAAGAGAGATGAACAGGAACGCCGATATCGTAGTTACTGTTGGTGGCGATGGAACCATACTCCGTGCACTTGAAGCAATAGAAAAACCCATCTTTGCCATCAATTCGGGCGGTATGGGCTTTCTTGCTGAAGTGGAATCAAAATATGCAATCGGGGGGTTAAAGAAAGTTATTGCTGGTAAGTATAATGTTGAAGAACGGGCCAAGTTAAAAATAACGGTTGATGGCAAGCGATTACCTGATGCTTCTAATGAAGTGACTGTGCAAACAGCACGTATTGCAAAAATCATTTATTTACAACTGTTTGTTGAAGAAGAATTGATCGAAACATTGGGGGCAGATGGAATTATTGTTGCAACACCAACAGGATCAACAAGCTATGCATTAAGTGCAGGTGGGCCCATTATGGATCCTGCAGTTAAAGCAATGATTATTGCACCGCTTGCACCTTTCAAACTCTCAGCCCGCCCATGGATAGTTCCTTTGGAAAAGAAGGTTGGTGTCACGTTATCGCCAAAAAGCGGCGAGTCGAAGATTGTCATCGATGGGGGATCTGCCCAACCGGTAACAGCAGATAGTGAAATTTTAATTACAGGCTCTGAAAAAAAGGCACAATTTGTCAGATTTGGCGAAACATTTTATCAAATGGTAAGATTAAAGCTGGTGCGTTAGGGTCAATGCCTTTTTTTAAGAAAAACAAAGAAGAGAATGGGTCGATTTCCAAGAGGAAGTGGCAAATCACAAAAAGGTGTTTACGTCTTATTTTGGAATCTGCTAAGTCAACACATCCAAAGGAATTTGGAGGGTTGTTGCGAGTGGATGAGACAACTAAAAAGACGATAATAGAGGTAGTGCTGCTTCCGGGAACAATTTCTGGTAACTCCCACGCCATCTTTCAGCTACATATGATGCCTATCGATTTTAGTGTTGTAGGGACGGTGCATAGCCATCCCTCAGGAATGCCTCTCCCGTCAGAAGCAGATCTTGAGTTATTCCGAAAACATGGACGCGTACATATTATCGTTGCAACCCCCTACACTAAGACTTCTTGGAGGGCATATGACTATAATGGAAGTGCAATAGAAATGAGCGTCATCTAAAAGATAAGATTTTATACAAAACACTCACTATCATATAGCGAAGAGAGATGGCAGGCTCACTCGTTGATATTCTGATATTTGCGCCACTTGCACCAATACTTGGCGTCTTGCTGCTGTGGTTTATACAATTGTTGTTTATTGAAAGTCAAAAGCTTTTATTAGCAAAAATACGACCAAAGCATGAACCGTTGTGCCGATTTACTAATTTTCTAGGGATTTTATTTCAAACTATCTGTCATGCCCTTGGGTATACCGTAACAAGAAGCGGCATTGCTAAGTTTTATGTGAGTGTAGATTACGGGAAAGTATCCCCAAAAAAAGAGAGGGAAGGAGTGTTTGAATGGATATCTAATTCCTTTCTTTTCCTGGGCCCCTTTTTCATTCCTGCATTTCTTCTTCTCATTTGTCTCTATCTCTTCACGTCTGGAGGATTTGAGGTTGCCACTCCTCCAGAGTTGACAGCACTCCAATATACTTTTACTGAACAGATCGTTACATTTGGAAGAAGTCTACATATCTTTACTCAACATTTTTTCGGCTTCTTAGCAACAATTGATCTTTTACACCCAGGGCATCTTGGATTTCTATTATTGCTTCTCTTTCTTGGTCTTGGGATACGACCAAGCTACATCGGCGAGAAAAGGCAGGAGAAAATTGACATGCTGTATGATTTAAAAAACATCTGGTCGCATATTATTCATCGGCCCCTGTATGTGATTCTGTTGTTTTTACTTGCGTATGTGTTGTTTTACATTTCTCTTGCGCTTAATCAACAATGGTATGTGGGCTTATTTGCTATTTTTGGGTGGCTCTCCATTATTGCTATTGTTTCTCTGGTAGTAACTCACCTCCTTTTATTGATGATCAAAACCACAGACAAAATTCAAGGACACAAAAAACTCCTTCCCTACATAACACTCCCTTTAGCATACATTCTTATGAGAACGCTATTTCTCTTTATACCGACCGAATGGGACAAAAGCATCTCGTTGATCACCATGATAGGATGTACGATCATAGTGCTTTTTTTGTTGGTGAGAAAAAAGAAAAAGAAGAAGACCAATACCTTTAAAGCTAAAATTGATATGAAGGCATTACCAAGTATCGAGGACGAGACTGATGAACCAGGAGGAGCTATTAGATAACGAAAAGGTGGAGAGAGTTCTTTCTCCTCATCCATTATCTTTTATGCGGTTACAATCCCTGTGCATATTTTTGATTGTGTGGGGCGTCCTCATTGGATGGTTAGTAAATTTCTCTGAATTTAAGGATCTCTTTTCTTCAAATGAATGGTTGCCCATCCTTGTCTGGGGCTCTGTGCTGATTGTTGTTGGCATTTTTGCATCACTCATTACGATTAGGTGGAGAATTTTCTTGCTCTTTCTTGGCATGTTTCTTGCAGGAGTGGGAGTGATGGTCTGGCAAGATTGGACATCTGAAGCGGCAATCTTTGTCCCGTTCTTTTCTATCGCCATGTCAGTTATCGGTTTTCTCCTTGTTGAATTATACCGGCGTTCTCACAAATACATCATTTCAAATCTTCGTATTATTTTCAAAGGAGGAATTATTACAAAACAAGAAAGAACCCTGCGATATGATAAAATTGCTGATATTAATGCCAAACAAGGCATCCTTGGCCAAATTTTTAGTTTTGGCACCATTATCCCTATCAGCCAATCGGGGTTTGGTTTGGGTAGCGACAAATCATTTGCCGGTGGTGGTGTAGGGCTTGGAGGAAAGAAGGGAGGAGGAATTCTGGGATTTTTTGGTGGGGGAAAGGACGTGCAGACCCCTCGAGCAAGGAGTTATTACGAACTACATGGCGCCTATCCCTATAAAGAGATAAAAAAGCTAGTAGAAAAACTGGTGCAAGGGGGCGTTATCACACAATATCAGCAAGAACAAGTGTCTTTTCAAAAGGAACAAGTCGATATCCAGAAACAGATGAGAGATCTTCTCAAAAAACAGAGGGATACGAAAGACGAAGGAAGTGGAGAAGACATAGAAGAAGAGGAAGAATTGTAATCGTCTTATAGATATGTTTATAAGATGAAAATCATTCTTGGGGCCATGGTACCAAAGCGAGTGTTTTTTACCAAAGGCGTAGGAAAACATAAACATGAACTGCAGTCTTTTGAATCAGCTCTTCGTAATGCCGGCATAGAAAAATGCAACATAGTAAATGTTTCTAGCATTGTCCCTCCAAGATGTAAAATTATCTCAAAGGAAAAAGGTATTGAATTGCTCAAACCAGGTCAGATTACCTACAGTGTAATGTCAAGAAATAAAACGAATGAACCAAACCGATTAATTGGAGCAGCTATAGGTGTTGCTACCCCAAAAGAAGAAGAGACCTATGGATATATTTCAGAGCACCATGGGTTTGGTCAAGTCGCAAAAACAGCAGGGGATTATGCTGAAGATCTTGCAGCAAGCATGCTAGCAACTACACTCGGACTAGAGTTTGATGTTGATAAAGCGTGGGATGAACGGAAACAGGAATATAAAATGAGTGGGAGATTTGTGCGGACGCAAAGCATTGTACAAACTGCACAAGGGGACAAAAACGGTCTTTGGACAACGGTCCTTGCTGCGGCTGTATTTTTAGAAGAGTAAAGAGGGAATAAGCAATCATTTAGATTGCTTTTTATATCAGTTGTATAACTTTTAAAAGAGGGTTTATAAATGGGCGCATATTAACACATATGTTCCTTAGGAGAGAGGTCTATGATTGAAGAATTTAACAGATGGTTTGAAGAGTTGTCAATAAACGATGTGCCTTCAGTGGGAGGGAAAAACGCTTCTCTTGGCGAAATGATTCGCAATCTTGGCGAAAAAGGAATAAATGTCCCGTCTGGTTTTGCGGTCACCGCATATGCTTACAAATACACTATTGAGAAAGCAGGAATTGATAAAAAAATAAAAGAAATCCTTTCAGATCTTGACACACATAATATTCATAATCTTGCTGAACGCGGTGAAAAAATTAGAGAGCTTATAAAAAATACGCCGCTACCTCCGGATCTTGAAGAAGACATACGTAAACACTACAGAGGCATGGAAAAACGCTACGGTAAAAACTGTGATGTAGCAGTTAGAAGCAGTGCCACAGCAGAGGACCTGCCAGATGCTTCTTTTGCAGGACAGCAAGAAACGTATTTGAATGTACGTGGGGAAGAAGAATTACTTGAAAAAGTTCGTGAGTGTTTTGCATCATTATTTACTAACCGTGCGATTTCTTATCGTGTTGATAAGGGCTTTGATCATTTCAGCGTGTATTTATCTGTTGGAGTTCAAAAAATGGTCAGAAGTGACCTTGCAAGCGCAGGGGTAATGTTTTCAATTGATACCGAAAGTGGCTTTAAAGATGCAGTATACCTGACAGGTGCATATGGTCTTGGTGAAAACGTTGTTCAAGGTGCAGTAAACCCTGATCAATTCTATGTTTTCAAACCAACTCTTAAAAATGGTTTTAAACCAATTCTTGAAAAAAAAGTTGGCGCAAAACAAAAACGTATGGTTTATGATGAAAAAAAAGGAACGAAAAACATTGAAGTAAACCAAGAAGAAAGAAACAAGTTTGTAATCAGTGATGATGAGATAATAAAACTTGCAAAATGGGCATCAATTATTGAAGATCATTATAAAAAACCAATGGATATTGAATGGGCAAAAGATGGGAACACGGGTGAACTATTTATCGTTCAAGCTCGCCCTGAAACAGTTCATTCACAAAAAGATGCCGCAGTCATGAAAACATATGTTTTAGAAGAAAAAGGAAATGTTTTAGCCGAGGGTGAAGCAGTCGGCAGTATGATCGGGCAGGGAGATGTAAATGTTATCGAAGATGCAAAAGATATTGGTAATTTTAAGAAAGGACAAGTCTTGGTAACAGACATGACGGATCCTGATTGGGAACCCATTATGAAAATTGCAGGTGCTATTGTTACAAACCGCGGGGGTAGAACGTGTCATGCTGCAATTATTTCTCGTGAGCTAGGCATCCCTTGTGTTATTGGTACCGGCACAGGCACACAAACAATTCGAAATGGCGCAAACATTACTGTTGACTGTAGCGAAAGTGTTGGTCGAATTTATGATGGTTTGTTAAAATTCCGTGTTGACGAGCTTAAACTTGATAATTTACCAAGGCCTAAAACACAAATTATGATGAATGCAGCAATACCTGAGAAAGCATTTCAACAAGGCCAAATCCCAAACGACGGAGTGGGTCTTGCTCGTGAAGAATTCATCATTAACTCTCATATAGGTATACATCCGCTGGCTTTAATTGAATACAATAAACTTAAACAGATGACAAATGAAAACCCAAAGATTGCAGAAGTAATAAAAACAATTGATGAAAAAAGCAAAGGCTATGAAAATAAAGTAGGGTTTTTCGTAGATACTCTTGCGCGTGGTATTGCAAAGATTGCGGCCGCTTTTTATCCAAATGATGTAATAGTTCGTATGAGTGATTTTAAAACTAATGAGTACGCAAACTTAGTAGGTGGTTTCTTATACGAGCCTAAAGAAAGTAACCCTATGATTGGATGGCGTGGTGCCTCTAGATATTATGATCCCAAATACAAACCAGCATTTGGTCTTGAATGCATAGCCCTCAAAAAAGCACGTGATGAAATGGGTCTTACAAATATTAAACCAATGATACCTTTCTGTCGAACGCCGGAGGAGGGAAAAAAAGTAATACAAACAATGAAAGAGTTTGGCCTTACCCAAGGAGAAAATGGTCTTGAAATATATGTTATGTGTGAAATCCCAAGTAATGTTGTCGTTGCTGATCAGTTTGCAGAGATTTTTGATGGATTTAGCATTGGTTCAAACGACCTTACACAACTTACCCTTGGTCTTGACCGTGATTCTGATTTAGTCGCCCATATTTTTGATGAGAGGAACGATGCAGTAAAAAGACTTGTAAAACAAGTAATAGAAACAGCACATGCACATACACCAAGAAGAAAAGTCGGCATCTGTGGCCAAGCACCTTCAGATTTCCCAGAGTTTGCTGAATTTCTAGTGGAATGTGGTATTGACAGCATCTCACTCAACCCAGATACAGTAGTAAAAACGAGATTGACCATTGCTGATGCAGAAAAACGATTTAACAGATAAGCTTTCCATCTGGTTTCTTTTTCTAGGTTTCTTCAAAAATTTTTAGTATGTAAAGAGGTTTGCATGTCTATGGAAGTCCTTCCTATCATCTACCTACATAAGAGAGAGATATATGACAAGATGGAGGGAGAGGCTGTTCCGCTTAATGCTCTTTTTGATGTCCTTCCCCCTGATGAAAAAGTGTATGTCTATGATCGTGATGGTTTAGAAAAAGACAAGCCAAATCTTTATCTATACCAAAAATTATCGCAACGCCATACCCTTTGGGTTGATGGGGGCCCCAGAACTCTTGGCGACGTTGTCGACATACTTATGGCAGGGGCAGCAGCACTCACAGTAAGACAAGAGATTTGGAGAAATGTAGATGTTTCTGCTATTAAAGAGCTGACAGAAAACGAAGTGTACCTCTGTGCTGACATCCGCACCAGTCAGCAAACAGTAAAACCAGTTACCGGAACGCTCGGGCAAGAAACAGGAACAGTATTGTTTAATGCTGCTACTCTTGCAGATATTCGGACGATTTCTTACCTGCAAAAGGCTGGAAAAAAAGGCTACAAGCTGTATGTCTGCGGCCCTAATAATGAACGCGCAAAATATTGGGAGGATAAACAAATAACGGGTTTGATTATTGAGTTACCTTACTGGAGAAGGGTGAAAAAGAATGGTCTCTGAAGAAGAAATTATCATTGCATTTCTCTTTAAACGTGAGGGTAAAACAGAGATTTCCACCTCTGATTTTTTCCTTTCCTTGTCTATGACCCTTAATTGGTTTTCTCCAAAACAAGCAAAAGATTTTGTGGAACGAGCAATAACAAAAAAATTGCTGGTAGCACGGGAGGGTATTTTATCCCCTGCTTTTGAGATTGATTCTATAACAGTTCCTGTTGGTTTTCGACCATCTATGCCCAGTTTACAAATTGAAGAGAAAGAGGTGGAGGTCCATAAAAAAGAAGGCGAAGTTACATTGCAATCGATGGTGCACAAAATTGCTAAAGAAAGTGCGATCGGAGAGGGGGATATAACAAGGAGAGTGCAAAAAATCGTTGAGAAGAAGGGCATTTCTTCAGAAGTTGCTGCGTTGCTTTTAGGTAAAGAATTAGGGGTTCCCCTTACTGAGTTTTTTGATGCAGTGGGCCAAGGCATCTTCAAACAAAATAAAGAATGATAGGGAGAAGGAGGATCCCCATGCAGTGACTTCGGCGCACTCCCCAGTTGACCGGCAGCAGACCGATACCTGTTGCAACAATGAGGATTAACAACCCTAAAAGCCCTGTAAAAAGAATGACTAATATTGTTATGACCGCGATGGTGAATAGAACGAGTTTTGTGTAAGGTATGTTGGCAAAATATTTAGCGAAGAGTTTTCCAACAGAAAGGGTAAAAAAATAGGAAAGGGTTCCGCCCAACAGCAGTGCAATTAAAAAATAGGTTAAAGTGGCGGGCATAAGTAGGGCATTCCATTCTTCCACAGCAATAAGTTGTTTTACTGCAAGTGTTGCACCGCTTCTTGACCGAAGGATAATGAAGAGCACAACGACAACAAAAAAGGCACATGCTGTGTTTACCGCTGAAAGGGTAATGATGGTTTGTCGTTTGTCCGATTCCCCCCGAGCAGTCATAGCAAGAATGGTTCCTGTCGCCGATGTAATACCCGGGATAATAGAAACAAGAATGCCCCCAAAGCTTCCAGTAATAACAGACAGGATTGAGGATTTTTTTGTTTTGGTATCAAGAACGGGCATCGTAAGATCTTGTTTAGGGATTGTTGGTTTAGTTAAAAGCGAGGTGAGAAGCGTTGGCGTACCAAAAAGACCGGCAAGAGCGGGGAATAACACAGGAGAAGAAAGCCCTATGGGAGAATCGACGGAAAGTTGAAAAATAATTAATCCAAATATACCAGACAGCAAAAAGAGAAAAAAGGCAAACATCATACCTAAAAACGAAGGGCAGGGTGGTTTTGCACGAAATGCGTGTATTTTTCCTTTTTCGGTTGCTATCATAAGAATAGAAATAGCAATGAGAACCCAGAGCATAATTTCACGCAATACTGCATATAGTTGTACGGGGGCTCCAACAAGTAGACGGAGGGGAATTACTAGAAGAAAACAAAAGACAATTGCTCCATAGCTTCCAAGTGCGGAGAGGGCCACCGCTTCATACCCTTTTCCTTCAAGCAACAGAGAATGTGCTGGAAGAACGGTAAGTGCAGTATCTTCGTCGGGTGCCCCAAGGACAGTAGATGCTAAGGTAAAAAAATGAGAAAGAAACCAAGTTCTATAGGAGAAAACTGGCATCTACCACTTTTAAATTTTAAACAAAATTGTTTTAACATTTTGAGAAAGAATGCTTTTTATTATATTTCACCGTCTATTTCTTTCCGTAATTCAACTACTGCTTGTTCAACAGCATCTGACATGGATTTGAAAGTTCCTTTCTGGATTTCTTCTTTGACCCAGTCATCTAGTTCTTTTGACAAACGGAAAGATATTTGTTTTTTGTTTGTCATAAAAACATTAGAAATGATGGTATAACTTACTATTTTCTTTTTTTATTAATTACAAAATCTATCCAATTTTCATACCAGTACCAAGTCCCCGCCACATTTACACCATATCCTTTATTCGGGTTTTTTCCATCATTCTCTTTCCAAATATCTGTATGATGGTGTATCTTAAAATCAGGAAAACCTGCTACCTTTACCTTTTCAACTACCTGGGAGGGCAGATATTTAGGTTTTTCTCTATCTACTTTTACCCAATATTCCTTAGAAATATTTTTTGATAAGTCTGAGTTTGGGTCTAAAAATTCAATCACTCTATCTGCTTGTCCGTTACTTTTTGCATTTGTTTTAATAAAAAGAAGTTTATATGAATATCTTTCATTTTGTCGTTGTTCATCCGTTAGTTGCTTATCAAAATCTGCAATATATGCTTTAATTTCTTTTGGAATTTTGTTTAGTTTATCTTTCATTATCTTATGTTGTTCATAATCTAATTCAGCAAATTGTAAACTCAAAGCTAGATTGCTACCTAATGAATAATTTTTTCCATGAAGTTTTACTAGATAGTGATCATAATTCAATGCACATGCCTGGTACCTTGCAGAAAGATAAGAATCCAAGTCAGGGACTTTTTGATGTACAATATAATTTCTTAATCCGATTAAAAATTTAAGGTTGTTTTTTGTATTTTCATCAAGTGGGCATTCCTCACACTTCAAACATTTCATCAAATCCCAATATCTTATTGTTCCATCTGAATTTCTAATATATTTTTTTCTAACATTTGGAATTTCATAATATTTATAATCAATATATTTACTTCTATAATATGCATGAAGTAAATATGTCCAAGCAATATTAAACAAAATAATAAAACTTTCAGTTTTAAAAGTCATCAATGGATTATTAAAGATT
>JAFGDG010000010.1 GCA_016932245.1 Thermoplasmatota archaeon | reverse complement strand
GCGAACGTTAATAATTCGATATTAGGGTGACGACCGACTTCAACAAGTTTCGGCGAGAGGATACACATGGAACAGTCGTTCGTTGGGAATGTCTTATCCAGCTGCGCCATTGTTCCTCCAATGCTCGGTTTTTTATCCAGTAAAAACACTTTAAACCCTGAGTTAGCTAAATCAAGAGCAGATTGTATTCCTGCGATACCTCCCCCGACGACAAGGATTTTCGAAATAAGCTTTGGTGATATCACGTCTGATTTCTTTTCATTATTTTTCACTGTCGGTTTCTTCATCGTTCCCCTGTAATGGATTTGAGTTTTTTATATGAGAAAACCGGTCCCTCTTTACACACATACACGTTGCCGATGTTGCAGCGTCCACATTTCCCAATACCACATTTCATCCGCATCTCTAGGGTCGTATAAATCTGTTCGTCAGTGAACCCGAGGTGTAACAGATTCTTGATAACAAACTGAATCATCACCGGAGGACCACAAGTAACTGCAATAGTATTATGAGACGGCGGTGCTATCTTAAGTAGATTATCGGGGACAAAACCGACATATCGATTCCATGCTTCTTCCTCATGATCGATGGACAGATGGACGTGTACGTCATCACGTTTTTCCAGTTCAAATAATTCATTTTTAAAACATAACTCAGAGGACGAACGAGCACCATATATGATATCGAGATTCCTATATCGTCTTCGATTATCGATTATATAATTTATTACTGAACGTAACGGAGCTTGTCCGATTCCTCCCCCAATAAACACGATGTTTTTCCCAAGCCATGAGTCAACATTGAAGCCATTACCATAGGGCCCGCGTACACCAACGATATCACCTTGTTGATATTCATGGAACGCACTGGTCACCTTACCTTGTTTCATGATACTTACTTCAAGAGATTCTTTTTTTGTTGGAGATGAAGAAATCGCTACCATACATTCTCCGACGCCAAAAAGCCCGACCATGACGCATTGACCTGGTTGAAAGGAAAAGTGTTGTTGCACCTCACGATCTAAAAATTTAAGTTGAAATGTCTTAATCGCACGTGCGCCTTTCACCTCCTCAGTTATTTTATCAATGGTAGCAAGCCAGGGTTGGTATGGATTGTTCACGATTGAACCTCCTGCGCATTGTTGACTATATCAATGATGTCAATGGCCATGGGACAATTATCGATGCATCGTCCGCATCCAACGCAACCGAAGACCTGATGGTTTTTTGGAATATAGTTAAATTTATGATAGACTCTGTTTCGTAATCGGTTCATCCGGGTTGGACGAGGGTTATACCCTGACGCTTGTTTTGTGTATTCGGGGTACATACAAGAATCCCAGACACGAATCCGTGCACCATGGTCTGATGCGGCATTGGTTTCGTCATGGATATCAAAACAATGACAAGTGGGACAGAGAAAGGTACAGATTCCACAACCGATACATCTCTGTGCATTCTTTTCCCAATAGCTACTCTCAAATATTTTATCCAATGTTTTTTCTGTGTTTTCGGCGGTCATGCGACGGGTAATCATTTTTTGCGCGTGCATGGCTACTGATTCTCTTTTTTTATTATCTTCTTCCGTTGCAGGAGTAAAAAATTCAATGAATTCTTTTATGAATGTTATTCCTTTCTCGTTGATTCCTTCTACGAAAAAAGATTCATCGATATCTGTGAATAAGATATCAAGACCATCGGTATTTGCGGGGCCGCCGCCTAGCGAGGTGCAGAAACAACTTAATGAAGGGCGGATACAGCTTAATCCAACAAGGAGAGTATTTTTTCGTTTTGAACGATAGTACGGATCTTCATCATCTTTTAAAAAAATAGTATCTAATAATTCTATTGATTTCGCATCACAGGGGCGTATCCCAAATAGTATTGCCATTTTGTTTTTTTCTGCAGGTATTTCTATTTTTATTGATGAAGATGATTGTTTTTTAAATGTAAGCAATGTTTCTGTTTGTTGAAAGAACAAAGCTTTTGGAGGCATTGTTGAATTGCTAAAATCTAAAGCTATTTCAGTAAAGTTTTCAATGGGGCGGAACCAAAACAACCCATTTTTTTCAACGGGGGCAAAGATACGATACCGAACTATTAGTTGTGAAAAAAAACTCGGTAAATCTTTTTTCTTTATGAGTACCTTTTTCATAGCTAATCCTATATGACACATTCTTCAGGATCATCTGGTTTATATGTTGCAAGTATTGGTTTATCATCCACTTTGATACCTGTAGTGTAGTTGAATAATTCGTTGATGTCTTTTTCGAGTTTTTTGTTTAGTAACATCAGAGGGAGTTTCATAGGACATGCTCGCTCGCATTCTCCACATCCGGTACAACGACCCGCGAGATGAAATGCTCTCATCATATTCCACACAGTGTTCTCTGAAAGAGTTACGGAACGTCTCAACCATTGAGGATCTAATTGTTCTCCTCTGCATTCCTCACAATAACATAAAGGACAAATATTTCTACACGCATAACAGCGAATACATCGTTCAAATTGCTCCTCCCAAAACCTCCATTTTTCCTCAAGAGATTTCTGTTCAAATTCTTTTACCTGATGGTAATCTTCTTTTCGTTTTGTTTCAATTTTGTTACCAATGAGAACGTCATAGATAAGCGGATTTGGGTATTCACAAGAAAGACATTTCTTAAGGAGAAGCTTGTCTTTAGAGATGGTGAATGACTTCGTATCTCTTATAAAAACAAAATCATCGTTTTTTTCAGTAACAATTGTATCTTCGGTCATTTCAGGAAATTCCTCTTCAAGGTTTTTAGGATCAATTATCCCGGTGCAGGGAATACCGATAATAACAAGTTTCTCACGAGGTATGCGTTT
>JAFGDG010000085.1 GCA_016932245.1 Thermoplasmatota archaeon | reverse complement strand
TCATCTGGTACCACGCCCTCGATTTCAATTCAAAATAACACCATTGTGTAAAAAGGATTTTTCAACCTCAATGCGTAAACCGTAGCACTCAGGTAGTTTTAGGAACGACAAACAAAAGAGATTCTTGTGTCAAAAGCAGGCGCGCGCGATTCACAATCAGCGGTCGAATCAAACCCATAAGCGATGCGTTTTGTTTTGCCGTTGATGTTCGTACTAAAACACGTGTTCCTGGCTTGCTTGAGGAAAGCACATGACGGACAATGCGCTCTTGGCCAGCAATTCCATAGGAGACAATAATAATATCAAATGAGGACACATCATAAGTTGTCCCTTCTCCCCGAGTAATAGAAATATTATTGGACTGAGAGTAACGGTGGAGAACATGAACCGCATTTTTCACAACAGGTGGTTTATGATCGATGCCGGTAACGTGTGCACCAGTTTCCTGTGCAATAAAGAAAGAGGTGTACGGTATCGCGCCACAGCCGATATGAAGCACGCGATCAGTCGATTTAATATGCAATAGAGAAAGTTCCTTGTTTACGGAAGGGGCATGAAATCTGATATAGGCTGCTGCAAAGAACGGAATATGATATGCCAGCATTTCATAGGAGTAATAGAGACGATCAAGGAATGTTTTGAACATAGCGTTGGTTCAATATAAGAAACCTACATCATTATCTTTTCTAAAAAGCAGAGACAGTAAAGATTTTAATAGGATAAGACTCTTGTTGTCTCCTATGAAAACAAATATTCTTTCTATTATGGACACAGAGAATGAAACAGAAAACATTATCGATCTTGGTATTTCCTTAAAACAGGCAATCAGAAGGGGTAAAATGCTGAACTATCTTCCTCACAAGACGCTGGCCATGCTTTTTGAACGAGCATCAACTCGAACGCGAGTGTCATTTGAAGTAGGAATGACCCTATTGGGCGGTCATGCCCTCTTCTTGAATAAAGAGGACATCAAAATTGGAGAACGAGAATCAGTTGAAGATATTGCTTTGGTGCTTTCTCGTTATGTTGATGTGATTATGTACAGAGCATTGAAAAAAGAAGATTTACACGAGCTGGCACGTCATGCTACGGTACCGGTTATCAACGGCTTAGATGTTGACGAACACCCGTGTCAAATTCTTGCCGACCTAATGACTATAAAAGAACATAAGGAAACACTCCAAGGATTGGAGTTTGTCTTTGTTGGGGATGGAAATGATAATCTCACCCATTCCTACATGCTTGGATGTACTATGGTAGGTATGAATGTCACCGTGATTTCTCATAAGAACCATTGGCCTTCAGAACGTTTTGTCAAGAAAGCAAACGAGATTGCGAAAAAACAAAAGGTCACGATAACCATAACCGATGATCTTGCTGCAGTGCAAGGAGCGGATGTGGTTGCAACTGATACATGGATTTCATTATGGTATGAAAAGCAGCGAGCTCAAATAATGGCAGATTTGAAAGGATACACGGTAACCAAAGACGTGATGAGCAAAGCAAAAAAGGATGCCATTTTCATGCACTGTATGCCCATCTACTACGGAGAAGAAGTGGTCAAAGAAGTTGCTCATGGACCACAATCGGTCATTATTGACGAAGCGGAAAACCGTATGTGGGCACAGATGGCTTTACTGATCAAGGTACTTAGACCAGATGTTTCACCAAAAATGATAACGTAATAATTGTACAAGAATGTCTAAGAAAATGAGATTATATGACATGAGGAAATAATCGTAGCCTTTTTTCCCCACCGTTGTTCCCAGCGCTTTCATCTGGTGAGGTGGTGCTCGTACAAGTTTGTAAGACCAAGACAAAATGTAGACCCAAAGCACTAAGAACGGGATGAGAAACACAAAAGAAAGGATAGTTTGCGTAAATAGTAGGATACCAAGGATTCCTGAAATAAAAAACATAGCAAACGAGATTTTTGCCGCAGTCCTTTCTCCAAAGGAGGTCGCATACGTTCGCACTCCTAACGTTCGATCTCCTTCAACATCATGGATGCCTTCTGGAAGGTCGTGTGCATTGTCAGCAAAATAGGTAAACAACACCAAAAGAATCATATGTTGAAGAGCTACTGCATTTGTTGAAATACTGCCAAACAAGGGGAGAGAAAACTCTATCGACGAATTTTGTGGGAGTGCGGTCCAAATGGCAAGAAACCCAAAAATGGCAACCACTACCCATTGTATGGGAGTAAAGATTTCAGAGTATGCCGGAAGTTTAATGACTTTTTTGAGATATTTATTATGAAACGTAACAAATAAAGCCGCAACACCAACAAGAATAAGACACCACACACTCACCAAAAGGGCAAAAATGAATGTTGAGGCGGAAAAAACAAGTGCGATACCAAAAAATTTTCTAAAACTAATTCTTCCTGCAGCGGTTGGTCTCGCGGGATGGACAACTTTATCAATGTCTATATCAGTGAGATCGTTCCAGATAAGTGCAGCGAAAAATCCAGAATACAATGCTAAAATCGTAAAGACAATGAGCCGCATAATCTCTGAATTATAGATCTGTATCCCATAGGCAAGCATGGGGACACTGGCATACATAACAATGTAGCTTATCAGTTCATAAACTGGAAATGGTCGCCATGAACCGAGAAAGGAAAATGGTCGTTTCACCCATGAACATTCATTCATATACTCTCAACCAGAATTACCATGCACAATACATGCATTAATTTAAAAACATGTTATTGATATACAATTATTAACATTACCGATAGTGAACAGAGTGTGGTGAGATAGCTCATGAAAAAGATAATGGTAGTCGATAATGAACCTGATATTGTTGATTTGACTCGAACGGTACTTGAGTTGGGAGGCTATACGGTTATACCTGCCTATAGTGGTGAAGAGTGTTTGCGGAAATTAGAGAAAGAAAAAGTAGATTTAGTGTTGCTTGACATTATGATGCCTGGCATGAGTGGCTGGGATGTCTTTAATCGGATTAAAAAGAAAGCCTCTGAGGTAAAAGTAGCTTTTATGAGCGTACTTGAAATCTCGGAAAAACGGAAACAAGTACTGCTTGATGAAGGATTGGCAGATTATATCATGAAACCATTTGACAAGGACGGATTGCTTAGTCGGGTAGACAACATGCTGAAAGAGTAGGGTGCATTATGACTAAAAAGATCATGATCGTAGATGATGAGCCAGACATTCTGTTTACTGTTGGACAGATGCTTGAGATGAGTGGATACGAAGTAATTAAAGCAGTGGACGGCCCCGATTGTTTGAAAAAATTAGGGGACACAACGCCTGATCTTGTATTGCTTGACATTATGATGCCGGGCATGAATGGATGGGATGTTGCTGCAAAAATTAAAGAGAATCCGCAATGGAGCAATATTCCTATTGTGTTTGTCACCGCAAAGGGGGATGCGGTGAGTGTAGGTATGGGAAGCATGGCTGCAGAGGATTATATTACCAAACCTTTTGATATTATGGACCTCAAAACTCGTGTTGAGCGGGTATTAAACAAACACTAAAGTTTCTCAAAGAAGAGACGTTCTCTAGCGTTCAAAATGATTTTTGACAACAGTTGTACAACAAGCCCTTTATAATGAGAATCGCAAAGTATTCTTTAGAGCTTTGGGGAGAAGACTATGATATGTAAATACTGCAAGCGGCGTTGTGGGATTCACGGAAGTAATTACTGGAGCTCTGAGCTGAGCATATGTGTTCATTGCCAACAGAGTGTTAAAAACGTCAAAAAGAAAAATGTTTTAGTGGGTTAAATAAAGGTAAGCCGCCGGAGGAACTACGGGGTAAGACTTCAAAGCCCGCAAGAAAAAAAAGTAAAAATCGGATCTAAAACATCAATACAGATATCTTTATTTAATATTATAGGAGAAACACTGAATTTTTTAAGAGATTACTCATTTCGTACTCTAATTCTTTTTATGGTTGGTATAATAATGCCACGAAAACCTTCATTGATGATATAATTAATATCACTCGTTGACCAAGCAGATTCAGCGACGCAACCAAGATTACATGTTTTACACTTGTTGTATTGAGAATATATTTTCTGTATGTGTTTTGATTTCCAAACATCTGCTAATCTTTGTTCCCGTAGGTTAATCTTA
>JAFGDG010000084.1 GCA_016932245.1 Thermoplasmatota archaeon | reverse complement strand
TGTTGTATGTATGCTGTGAAAGAGGCAGTAATTGCAAAAGAACATTCGTCAGATGTTGAGCCTACGATTTTCTATATTGATATGCGATCTTTTGGTAAAGATTTTGATAAATACATAGATCGAGCTGAAAATGAATATGATGTAAGACTTATTCGCTCACGCATCTCAAATATCAATGAAGATCCGAAGACGAAGAATCTTTTCATCAAATATGAAACTGAAGCGGGAAAACTAAAAGAGGAAGAATTCCACCTGGTGGTTTTATCCGTTGGACTAAGCCCACCAGGGGATGCTATGTATCTTGCAGAAAAATTTGATATCAGTCTAAACAAATATAACTTTGCCCTAACAAATACTTTTGAACCTTTTAACACATCAAAACCAGGGATATATGTCGCTGGTGCTTTCACAGAACCTAAGGATATACCTGAGACAGTCGCACAGGCAAGTGGTGTTGCTGCTATGGCATCATGTCTTCTTACAGAATCACGCGATGAACATGTGACTGTTAAAAAATATCCACCAGAAATCGATGTAAGATACAAAACACCACGGATAGGAGTATTCATCTGTCATTGCGGTAGCAATATTGGTGGGTTTTTAGACGTACCCTCTCTGGCAGAATATGCAAAAACATTACCACATGTAGTTTATGCAGAAGATAATCTTTTTACATGCTCCCAAGATACCCAGACACGTATCAAAGAAATCATCAAAGAACACGGTATCAACCGAGTAGTAATAGCATCATGTACCCCACGGACACATGAACCACTTTTCCAAGATACAATCAAGGAAGCAGGTTTAAACCCATATCTTTTTGAGATGGCTAATATCCGTGATCAATGTAGCTGGGTTCATATGAAAGAACCAGAGAAAGCAACAGAGAAAGCCAAAAACCTCGTACAAATGGCCGTATCAAAAGCAGCATTACTCAGACCGTTACCGATAGTCAAATTAGAGGTTAATCAAAGGGGGTTGATCATAGGCGGTGGGCTGACAGGTATGACATCTGCTTTGAAGCTAGCAAATGAAGGTTTCGAAGTTTATCTGGTTGAAAAAGAAAAAGAACTAGGTGGAAACCTGAGAAACATATATTACACTGTATATGGTGAAGATGTACAAGAATACCTACAGAATCTAATAAAACAGGTTCAAAATAGCAAAAAAATACATGTATTTACCGAAACAGAAATTGAAAACAGTATAGGGTGTATCGGTAATTTTAAAACCACTGTAAAAAATAAACAAAAAACCCTTGAGCTAAATCATGGTATAGTTATTGTCGCTACTGGTGCTCAAGAATACATTCCTTGGGAATACCTATACGGTAAAGACGAAAGAGTGATGAATCAACGTGAGCTAGAGCATAAAATAGCAAATGACAATTTATTAACGGGTGATAACAAAAATGTTGTCATGATTCAATGTGTCGGCTCACGAGATGATGAACATCCGTATTGCAGCCGAGTATGTTGCACTGAGGCAGTAAAAAATGCTCTAAAGATCAAAGAAATCAATGCTAAAATAAATGTGTACGTTCTCTACAGGGATATAAGAACCTACGGTTTCAAAGAAGATTACTACCAGAAAGCACGTGAAAAAGGAATAATTTTCATACGGTATACCCCAGATAGAAAACCAGAGGTTAAACAAAATGATAACAGCCTAAGTGTGAAAATTTTTGATAAGTTATTAAATGAAAACCTTGTCATCGATACAGATATTTTAACTCTAAGTGTTGGCATTGTCCCATATGAAGGAAACCATAGGATGTCGCAATTATTAAAAGTACCATTGAATGAGGATGGATTCTTTTTAGAAGCTCATATGAAACTCCGACCAGTTGATTTTGCTACTGACGGAGTGTTTCTAGCAGGTATGGCTCACTCGCCAAAGTTTATTGATGAAAGTATTTCTCAGGCATGTGCTGCTGTTTCTCGTGCTTGTACGATTCTTACAAAGAAACAGCTAGAACTTCCTGGAAAGGTAGCAAGGGTTCTAGAGAATCTCTGTGTTGGATGTGGGCTCTGTGTTGAGGTTTGTAATTATAATGCCATTGAACTAGTAATAAAAAAGGTTGAAGGAAAAGAAAAAAGAGTCGCCCAAGTGAACGAAGCTTTGTGTAAGGGCTGTGGGGCATGTTCGGGGGCTTGTTATTCAGGCTCTATTCAGCACAGTGGATTTACCGATAGTCAACTCTTGAAAATGATTAAATCACTAGGTGAAAAATAGACAGTTGAAATAATCGATAAAATCTGTACGGATGAACAATAATAGCAGCACATGCATAAATATTTGAATAAAAAATTTAAATTATCATTCTCTCTCATTCATGCAAAAAAATTTTCATTTTACTGGTAAGACTCTTATACATAAAATAGATACAGGTCCGTGAAATGGACCGGCTTTTGATTAAGGGGATCACTTCTGGGTGATGACTAATGAGAGCACATACCAATAAGGATAAAACATATAGAACTATCTCAAAAAAAGAGTTAAATCGTTTTATAGACACTCTGATCCAAAACAAGGATTATGATGTGATTGGTGTAAAAGAGAAAGGCATCCGCTTCGTGTTTGATCTATTAGAAAATGCAAAGGAGCTCAGACTAGATTACGATGTCACCATCCTCCCTCCTAAGAAATTCTTCCTCCCGCAATATGAACCTCTTATGGATTTTCATCTTGAAGAAACTTTTAATGTTAAAAAAGCCGATGTTGGTAAACCGAAGGTTATTGTTGGTATTCATCCATATGATATAATTGCCCTTGAACAAACTGATCGGCTCTATCTTGATGATCAAAAGGATGATTTTTACAAGCAAAGAAGAGATAGCTCTGTGATTATCGGCGTTGACATGCAACAGGTGTCAGATCGTTCTTTTGCTGGAAGTATGAATACCTATTTCACTGAGTCCGGTTATGATTTGTTACTAACCTACATTGAGAGTAAGTATGTGGTAACCATTGGAACGGAAAAGGGTGCACATATTCTGAATACATATGCTGAAACAGAGCCCGCAACTAACTCTGAAATAAAAAAAATTGATACAGTGCGTCAACAAATATTTCATCAATTTTCCAAAAAGGTTAAGGTACCTAAAGAAGAATGGTCAACTATCTTGGTTGCTAATTACCATCATCCAATTTGGGAAAAAAGATCTCAGAAATGCATGGAGTGCAGTAGCTGTACGTTGGTATGTCCAACATGTTTTTGTTACGATGTAAAGGATGATGTATCTCTTGATCTTAAAGAAGGTACTCGAGTGCGGACGTGGGATAGCTGTCTGATACGTGATTTTACTCTGATTGGTAGTGGTGAAATTTTCAGGGATGATATATCGAAACGTTATCGTCATAGATTTTATCGAAAGGGGAATTATCTACCAGAGAGATACGGTTTTGTTGCTTGTGTAGGATGTGGTAGATGTGGTATTGCTTGCCTTCCGGATATCGCTGATCCTTGTGCGATCATTAACGACCTTTCTCATTTTGAAAGAGCTGATGATACAGATAGATACATAATTAAACAACAAAATAAGGTAGACATAAAGGAAACAATTCATATTCCGAGAAAAGCAACAATCAAACATACGGAGCAATTAACTGAAAATGAGAAGCTATTTGAAATTGAACTTGATGATAAACAACCTCTTAATCATAAACCAGGACAATTCGTTGAAGTATCTATATTTGGGGTGGGTGAAGCACCTATTTCTATTTCATCAGGACCAAGTAATAAATATTCTTTTGAAATTGTAGTGAGAAAGGTCGGTAATGTTACCAATCATCTGTTTCGAATGAAGCCTGGTGACAACATTGGCATCCGTGGTCCTCTTGGCAATGGCTTCGATATGAAATCCTTTGAAAAGAAACATTTATTGCTATCTGCTGGAGGCCTAGGTATTGCTCCCATGCGATCCGTTATTCAATATGTTTTAGATAGAGATAATAGGAAACGATTCAAGGATATAACCATTCTCTATGGGGCAAAAAATCCAAGTTTAATATTATTCAAACATGAAACTGATGAATGGTGTGACATGGACGATGTTGTTTGTGAACTTACCGTTGATGAATGTGTAGAGGGGGAATGTTGGACAGGGTGTACTGGTTTGATTACTACCCTCTATCCGAAAATTAAGCTAGATAAATATGATTCAGAGAATACGATTGCCATCATTATTGGACCACCAGTGGTTTATCAATATATTATCAAATGTTTGGAAACATTGGGGATCCCTGATAAAAATATTTATGTTTCACTCGAGCGAAGGATGAAATGTGGTGTTGGTAAATGTGGTCATTGTCAAATCAACGGTATCTATGCATGCAAAGAGGGGCCCGTGTTTAACTATGAGACAATTAAGCATCTTCCGGAGGCGTTTGAATGAAACCACGGATTGCTTTTTTTGATTTTTCAAGTTGCGAAGGTTGTCAACTTCAAATTGCTGATCTAGAGGAGGATATTCTAAAACTCGTTGATATCGTAGACATCGTCAGTTTCAGGGAAATAATGAAAGATCATTCCGATGACTATGATATCGCAGTTATTGAAGGTTCCATTATGAGACCTATGGATGAACATCGTCTCCGAAAAATACGGAATCATTGTCAAACATTAATCGCCCTTGGAGCTTGTGCAACCATTGGCGGCGTCAATAAGATTAGAAACCGATGGCCTACAAGAGAGGTTATAAAAGAAGTTTACAAAGATGCTAACATTAAAGATAACGAGTTTTTCAATGTTAAAAAAACAAAAGCAGTCAATGAGGTTGTACCCGTTGATTATTATATACATGGTTGTCCCATTAATCGTGATGAATTCAAGTATGTCATTAGCTCCCTTGCCATGGGAAAAAAACCGGTAATACCAAATTATCCGGTATGTGTTGAATGTAAGAAAAAAGAGAATGTGTGTTTATTTGAACTGGGAAAATTTTGTATTGGTCCCATTACGAGAGCAGGTTGTGGTGCGATTTGCCCAACACACGGTAGTCCTTGTGATGGATGTCGAGGGATTCTAGCGAAACCAGATGTTGAATGCGTAATGGACCTGTTACAACGATATGATTTAACGTATGAGGAAATGAAAAATCGATGCACTATGTACAATACAGGAATTTTCAATCCAAAAGATGGCATGACTTTGGTCAAGAGAGGGAGAAAATGAAGAGAGATATTTCAATCAACGTCGAACATGTAACAAGGGTCGAGGGTCATGGAAATATCGTTCTCGATGTAAAAAATGGCAAAATTGAAAAAGTGCAATGGCAGATTTCTGAAGCACCAAGGTTTTTTGAAGCTATGTTAAGAGGTCGACGTTATGATGAACTCAGATCAATTACCTCAAGAATCTGCGGTATATGCTCCATAGGGCATTCTCTTGCTTCGCTTAAGGCAACGGAAAATGCGCTGGATGTTTCAATTTCTGAACAAACAGGCATGCTCAGAAGACTTGCCATTAACGGCGAGAATATGCAAAGCCATATTTTACATTTAGGTTATCTGGTCTTACCCGATTTATTAGGTGTTGGGGGTGCCTTGTCCCTTGTCGGTTCAACACATCATGATGCCTTACTCAAAGTCGTCAAATTGCATAGACTTTCCAATGAGATGTCCGATCTCATATGCGGCAGAACAACTCATCCAATAACTCTACAGGTAGGTGGATTCTCAAAAATACCATCAAAAACTCATTTGGAGGATCTGAAGAGGCGTTTAGAGGGTGGTTTAAAGACAACGCTAGGAGTAGCTGAGCTTATTCATAATGTTGCTGATAATATACCTGATTTTTCGAGAGAAACCGAATATATCGCCCTTACAGCAAAAGAGGAATATGCACTGTATGAGGGTAACCTCGCTTCAACCGATACGGGAATACATGCTGATGAGAAAAACTATAAAAGTTATGTTAATGAGTATTTTGTACCCCAATCAACCGCATTATACTGTAAGCATAATCGCGAATCCTATATGGTGGGTGCTCTCGCCCGATTTAATATTAATAGCGACTATCTCTCCCCTGCTGGCAAACAAGTCGCAGAGTTGTTTTCTTTGAAATCGATCAATTATAATCCCTTTATGAATAACATTGCGCAACTCGTTGAATTTGCTCATAACATAGAAGATTCCCTTCAGTTAATTGAGAACTTACTTGAAAAAGGGCTCAAGGATGAAAAACCACCAGAAATTGCTATGAAGGAGGGTCGTGGTATTGGTCTCGTTGAGGTACCAAGAGGGTTGCTTATTCATGACTACAGTATAAATGATCAAGGACGATGTGTGAAAGCAAATTGCGTTATTCCGACAAATCAAAATCATGCCAATATTCAGAAAGACATGGAAGCCTTTGTTCCTACTCT
>JAFGDG010000083.1 GCA_016932245.1 Thermoplasmatota archaeon | reverse complement strand
GAAAACCATATGCAAATTTTGGCCTAAGTTGATTTTCAATTTTTTGAAAATTTCTCCAGATTTCATCAGTACTATCTTTAAAAATAAACTCGTTCTTTGTTAGCATCGATCGCAAATGTTGATGTTTATTGATATGAACTCTTTCCTGAGCTGCACAAGATTCTATTAGATGATAAGATGATAGAAAATATGCTTCTACCCTAGTTCCTTCAAAATTATTAGTGTTTTCAGCATCATTTTTGAATTTTTTATATAGTTTGAAATGGTTTTCTTTACTGCCCACGTTATCACATTCGTAATATTATATAACGAAAACACGTATTTAAAATTTTTCGTTATATTGTATAACGAAACATTTAATAAAATTTTACAGAAGAGCAGATTGAATTAGCTTGTTCTACCTAGCTGAGCTACAAGCCCAAAATAAGAGAAGGGCAGTAAAATATGTGCTATTGATGTTTTCCTTTCAATATTTTCTTAACCTCGGCTTCCTTAACTTGAGAGAGGTATTTTGCCTCAATTCCATCAGTTACATAAACATCTTTTCCAGCATGATAAATGGTCACGTCATCTTTTTTTGTTTTTTTGCCGTCAATTTTTAAAATAAGCGGTTCTTCAGTACGTACTCTCCCAGCCTCTATTGCCTTTTCGATACTGCCGCTCAGGTGAACTTTCTTTCTATCGGTCGGGTGAAGCCCCCCTTCCAGGATAATCTCTGCTTCTTCTTCAGTTACTGGATAAAAATATTCATCAAGGTCTGCCTCGGGAAGATCATCAAGAGTAACCTCAATCGTATGTCCATACGTCGCTCGTACCATGCCTCCATCGATCTGATAACGGCCCCGCTGATCGGTATCGACTAGTGCCTCAATGTGATAGGGGCGAAGCCACGTAAATCCTGATCGACTTGTCCCAAGTGCCTCAATTAACGAAGAAATATCGACCCAGCCTCTACCATCCATCATTAATCCCAATTTATCTGGAAAGTGACGCAATGCACCAGCCAGAATGCGACTCAACGAACTTAATTCCCGATCATTCATCAGAAACTTACCTTTTTCACTACAGACGGGGCAAGATTCACCTCGATAGTAGCCGTGTTCATCACATTTTGATAACATACTCTCATGCCCTTAATTCAAATATGTAGTATAAATTTTTGTACTCATTCGTAATTACATCATCTGGTGACTGAGTGGAAACAGAAGAAATGAAAAAGTTAGCCGCGGAAAAAGCCGTCAAACATGTGGAAAATGGGATGATCGTTGGACTGGGGACAGGGTCAACGACTGAATATGCATTGAAAGAGTTAGGTCGGCTTGTAGCAAAAGGACTATCCATCAAAGGAATACCCACATCACTGCACACACGTCGTATGGCTAAAGCACTCAACATCCCCCTAACAAATTTAGAAGAGTGCACAGAAATTGACATAACTATAGATGGCGCTGATGAGGTGGATTCTAATTTAAATCTTATTAAAGGTGGAGGGGGGGCACTTACACGTGAAAAAATTATTGCGTATCATTCGAAGCGGGAGATTATTGTCGTTGATGATTCCAAGGTGGTAAAAGCGTTAGGTATTGACTTTCCTCTTCCCGTAGAAGTAGTTAAATTTGGGTGGACGGCAACACAAAAATCACTAGAAGAATTTGGATGCAAAGTGTCCTTACGTACAATTATGAATGATCCTTTTATCACCGATAATGGCAATTATATTTTGGATTGTGATTTTGAGCATATTGATGATGCAGAACAGTTAGAAAGTGATCTTAACCACATTCCTGGCGTCGTAGAAAATGGATTATTTATTGGTCTTGTTGATGAAGTTATTGTGGGGAGTAAACAGGGAGTAAAAACACTTGAGTGATAATCATTTTTATTATCCGGAATATATTTAATAGTTATTTTGCTATCATATTGCAGGAGTCTATCTCAGCATGAAAAGAGTGATGGCACCAATTTCAAGCACAAAGAAAAAATTACAATCATTGGATTTTGATGCACATTGGTATCGACGTGTGTTTCACGCCTTTGGTTCCTCATTTGTTGTCTATTATATGCTGCCCGATACTATCGAGTGGATTGCATTCTTGAAAATGTGGGTACCAATTAGTGTGCTAACACTTGCATTTTTCTTAGAGATTGCACGTGTTCAAGGAGTAATTAGTGGCAGTCATTTTTTTGGCTTACGAATGTATGAACAAAAACGGGTAGGAAGTTATCTCTTCTTTGCTTCGGGAATTGTCATTCTCTTGTATTTCTTTCCTCAACAGATTGCTGTGCCCTGCATTTTGTGTGCCTGCCTTGCGGATCCTATAATGGGGGAAGCGCGATATCGTTTTGGAAAAAAAGAGGCGTATGCAATAGGATTTCTCGTCTGTCTCTTGTTCTTTGTTGTCACCTGGTATAAAGCGGATCTCTGGGTGATGATGGTAGCGGCCTTCATCGGATCCATTGGTGCCGTATTAGGGGAATCAGTCAACGCATGGTGGCTTGACGACGATTTTATGATACAACTTACTCCCGCCCTACTCTTGCTTATGTTCTTGATTGGAGTTGAGGCAATGGGAGTAACGGCCCTTCCCGAACCCGTTATTTATCCTAGTCTTTTGCCATGGTGATAATCATGAATACAACAAAAATGGAATATATAAAAAGCAATCTGGAGAGCAAAAAACTCCTCAGAACTGAACTATTGTTTACCCCCGTGCTTATCCTTGTGCCTAGTATCGTCTCGATATTTTTAATCAATGATTGGTACGTCCGTGGATTTATGCAAGGAAATGCCGCATTTGATGGGGAGTTAATGCTTGGCATCATTATTTTTATAGGAAATATGCTGTTTGACATTCCCTTTCTTCGATTTTTAGTAAAAAAACGAAGGGTGACGGAGTAGCATTATTTGACGAACTTAAAATCATAAAACATGGGTAAAATAAGTGCAGCTCCAATGCATGACAGTGCCGTCATAAGGATAACTACAAGGCCGAACTGTTGCAGCGCAGGAATATTGACAAAGTAAATAGCAGACAATCCTGCGACCGTCGTCAGGGCTGCCTCTACAAGAGAAAGACCTGTTTTTTCAATAGCCATCTCGACAGCTTCATTTTTCGAAAGCCCTTCAGCCAACCCTTCACGTACTCGATGAGTAATATGCACCCCATAATCGATACCGATACCAATCATAATCGAGCCGATAGAGATAGTTACAACAGATAGAGGAATGCCGAAGGCGACTAAAAATCCTGGTTCCCACAACAGCACAAAGCCAACAGGTATCATAGTGAGGAACCCATATAACGAGGAGTTAAAAATAAAAATGAGCGCGGCAAGGACAAGTAACAATGCAATAATCATGGACCGAGTTTGTTCATCGCCTAATCGTTTGTTAATGGCAACATTCACGGCATCCTGGCCAGTAAGCTGAGATACCCGTCCATTGCAGGGAAGGACTGTTGATGAGGCGATATCGTTGATATTATTGACAATGGTTTCAATTTCTGCCATGCCTTTACCAACAGGTATAGAAACCACAATCAATGTTTTAGAATAGGTTGAATCAATGACGCCTTCTTCCGCAATCCTGTCAAAGATAATTTGATCTGCACCTAGCAACTCCTTTAATTGGTTTATGATCGTTTTACTTTCCAAAATTTCATTAACTTCCTTCAATTCATCAGCAATAGAGGATGCAAAAACGCCTTCTGCTCGTATTTTTTCTTCGAGTGCAAACATAGCTTCGATCACTTCTGGATCAGTCAAGCCATTAGGATCTGTTTCAACGAGTAGCGCGTTGAAATTGGCACCACTACCAAAGTTCGCAGAATATTGCTGGAGCTTTTCAACTTCGGGAATGCCCTCTGGTGCCATATCCATGTAGTTAACATCAGTTTTAACATATGGCAACATCAAGAGGGACATAACCGCAAAGAAACAAGCAATGACGATAACTCGTCTTTTATTATTGATGGCAAACGATGCGAATTTCTTCCATGATTTCATGTGGCCGTTCTTTTCAAATCGTAAGATAAGTGCAAGACAAGGAACAAGAATGATTGCAGAGATAAAACAGAAAAGAATACCAATGGCACAGCCAAAACCAAAAGCAACCATCGGAGACATACTGGAAATCATTAAGGAGCCGAAACCGATCATGGTGGTGATGGTTGACAGGAGGATGGCTTTACCCGTCGATTGCAATGTTTTTTCCATTCTCTTAACTTTATCTTCAACAGTATGCTCTTCGGCAAAACGATTCATTAAATGAATAGAGTAATCGACACCGAGACCCATCAAGAGCGCGACAATAGAAACCGCAATAATCGTAAGTTGAGGCTGAATTACGCCCAATGTCCCAAAGGTCAATGCAAGTGCATATGCTGGTGGGAGAAACGCAATAATAATACCTTTTATGGTTCGATGGAAAATAAAGAGTACAATTGATATCATTACCAGAGCGATGACAAAGATAACCATGAGATTTTGCATGCTGTATTTTTGAATGGCCTGTTGCACAGCAAGAGTTCCGGTAATCGTCATATCTGCATAGGAAGTCCCCCGATTATCTAACGCATTTTGTGTTCTTGTAAGGATTTCAGTATAGTCAACATTCTCTGATAATTGTAACAGAATAACACCAATTTTGTAGGTGTTCGTATATAATATTCCTTTCATTTGTTGAACGGTAGGACGGGCAAGATACCGGGCAATAAGATTTTCATCCATAGGGATTTTGTTCTGTCCTGTGCCACCAAGTCCTCCAATGATTGGAGGTTGAGCATTTTCTGTTTTAATAAGTGAGGAGAGACTTCGGACCGAAAAAACACCATCTTCTCCGTTGTCAAGAGGATCTTTATCTATCGAGCAAACGACTTCATCCATCTCTAGGAGAACTTTTGGGTCTCTAATGTCATAGACTCGATCGGTTTGGTCAATATAAATAATAATAGTTGATCCAATCTTGAACTCCTCATCAATTTGTTCCCAAAGCTGAATGGTGTCATCATTCTGAGGGAGATACTCAGTGAGATTAGATTCTATGTAGATATTGGAGGCTTGCATTCCAATCAGAAGGGTGATAATCGTGAAGATGAACAACACCGTTTTTGGTCGTCTGACTACCAATTGTGCCAGTGGTTTCATATTCATTCCTCTTCACCTCGCTCGCAGATTCTAATCCTCACTGGCCGGTACTTTTCTGCATCTTCAGACGAAAAAGCAAGACTGGCAAGTTTGTTCAATCGGTCTTCAATTTCGCGTGCATATCCTTTCAATAATTTAATGGGAGGAATGGCACGGTAGATGTACGGATTTTTACCAATGTTATCATTTTTCAATTTTTTCCGGCAAATAAGATGTTGGTCATGCATCTGAGAAAGCGTTTCTCGGACCGTGCTTGGATGAAGGTGTGTTCCTTTGATGATTTGTTCTGTTTTGGCACCATTTTTTCTCAGCAGGTACAGATAAATGCGAGAGCGTGCTCTTGATTTTAATATCTCGCACACTGCCTTTTCGGTAGGTTTATCGATACGAATACCTGTCCTGCCCATTACATTGCACCATTTTTATTTTTAGTATTTAATAATAATTGTTCTTTTGCACACTTAAATAGTTTTCTATTTTGTCGTTTCAGAACCGACAAAACATTTTATCGGATTGCAGACGATAAAATTAAACCAACATCCTTTGCTCAAAAACATTTAATTCAGTGGTGACATATAGTTTTCTAGTAAAGTGAATGGATCGATGATAAAAAAGAAAATAAAAAAGACGATAAAAAGATGGAAGAGGTATCACCGTGTGTCTGATGTTGCTTCCATAACACGTCGCTATTTTGTGATGAATGCATTTGATGGTGCACTCACGATGCTTGGTGTCGTAATCGGTGCATACGTCGCTGGTATCCCTGAACCGATGCTTATTATTAGTGCCGCCGTTGCAGGATCCATTGCCATGGGGACTTCTGGTACGAGTGGAGCATACATGGCCGAAAAAGCAGAACGGCGAAAAAAATTAAAACAACTTGAGAAAGCAATGCTTACTGACCTCAAAGACGGGCTACATGATAAATCGTACCGCTTTGCAACAATATGGGCAGCTATTGTTGACGGTGCGTCACCTGCTCTTGCTGCCATGATTGTAGTATCTCCATTCTTTTTTGTTCATTACCGTTTAATATCCTCTGAGGTGGGGTTTTTTGCCTGTATCGCACTTACTCTTACTGTACTCACAGTACTAGGAATTTATTTAGCTAGAGTCAGCGATGAAAGCATGATTAAATATGGCATTCAGATGTTAGCTGTAGGTGGCATTACTGCTTTTTTGTGTATCGGGACGTCACTGTTGCTGGGAGGGACAGTTCCTTATTGACGCGTAGTAACGCGTAATATATTTTTATAATATTCCTACGTATAATTTTATTTAAAATTTACCGATAGATTAAAATATAATGCTCGATATATATTATTCTCGCCTAATCTATAAAAAAAGATAATAATATACATCGGGGGGCAAAAAGAAATGAAAAGAAAGACGACTATAAGTATCGTGCTAGCTTTATTAATGGTTATTACCACATTTACAGTTGCTCCTGTAAATGCTGAGGAATGTGACTCAATAGAAGTGACAAAAAAAGTATGGAATGAACAGACCGAAACATGGGTACCAGAACTCGATGGTGCTGTTGTTGGTGATTTAATTTTATTTAACATTACGATAACGTATCACAATTACAATCCATGTTGTCCAAACAACTATGCATATAATTTTTCTGTGCATGATGTTCTTCCAGAGGGGTTAACCTATGTGCAAACAGAAACACCGAGAAATCCTGATGAGATACAGGGAGAAAACATCTATTGGAACTTTTCTGATGAAGAAATTACTCTCAAAGATGGAGAGAGCTTCTCGATTGTCTTTGAAGTCGTCGCCATGGAATATGATGAGTTTGTTAATTATGTAGAGGCTACTTCAAATGACTTCTGTCAGGGTGGCGAGCTTTACGACTATGGCCAGGCAACAGTAAATGTAGAGCCGGGCATTGACGTTGAGAAAACGGTATGGGACCCCGACCAAGAACAATGGGTGGACCATCTTGACTCGGTCATCAAAGCAAAGGATGTTCGCTTCCAAATCGAGATTACCTACTATGGTCCTGGCATTCTTACATGTATGGAGGTCTATGATACATTTCAAGGGGAATGTGATTGCTTAGAATACAAAGGAAACGAAGAGTTTTTCTATCCAAACGATGAACTGTTCGATGACCCTGCAATCAACATTCATAGTAATTTAAAAGTAGTTGAATTTATCTGGAGATCTGATCTGGGGAAACTGTTTAACCTAAAGGATCATGAAAGCATTATCATCCAATTTGACGCCGATGTAATTGATTATTGTTATTGCGGCGAAGGATATGATATTGTTACTAACTATGCTGGAGTATTTGGATGCAATTGTGCAGATTGTGAGTGTGAATCAAGATATGAAGGCCAGGATACTGCAACCGTTTCCTGTCAACCACACGACCCCGTCTTTGAGAAAACTGTCGCGTATAAAGAAGGAGGGAAAATATTCTGGGTCGATGAAACAACTGCTCGCATTGGAGATATCGTCACGTTTAAAGTGGAACTTACCTATTACGGCAGTTACAATCTCACCGACATTATCATTACTGATTATTTACCAAAGAATATCCTAGAATACGCAAATGAAGCAGCATTGATTGTCTACCGATACAATGAAACGGCAGCATGGGTTGTTACATATGAGCCTTTTGAAGGTGACGTTTCTGAAGATCAAACTGTTGTCACATTCACCATACCAACTTCATTGAACGACAACGAAGGGCTAAAAATAACTTTTGACGCAGAAGTTGTTGGCCTTACTGGCGATTGTGAAGAGTGTGGAGTAAACATTGCTGAATTTGTTGGAGTAGAATCAGAAACGCAGGATGAATATAGTGGTTCAGACGAGGCAATGGTAAAAACCTTTGAAAAGGTTCCTATCGACCTGTGCCTTGGTGTTAAACGACTCAACATGGGAAAAATAAACGCCTATATTGCCAATAATGGAGCAGACGATCTTGCCGATGTTGCATGGACATTAACGGTTACTGGCGGATTACTTAAACGAATCAACATTTATGATGAAGGTACTGTTGACATACCAAGTGGCATCGTCATTTCATTATCAACGCCAGCACGATCCATTGTTAGGAAGTTTGGACGGGTGCATGTTACACTCACTGCCGAGGTTGACGGGGAAACGTTTAATAAAACCATGAACGGGTTTGCCTTTGGTCGCATTATTTTGATACGACCTTTAATCCGACGATAATCTGTTTTTTTCTCCTTTTTCTTTTTTCTTTGTTTTTATCTCATCGTAGTGAAGGACACAAATAATCAGACATCCATCTAAACAGACAATTGGAACACCTGATGAAAAACACTTTGTGAGCTGCCCAAAAACTTACATCTCATACTATAGTATGAAAAAGTTTATGTGCCCTAATTCTTCTTGTCCCATTGAGTGTTACCTATGGACGAGCAAACAAGAATTACAAAAGATATTACGATGTTTGAGGACAATATCAAGAAAGCAACAATCTCAACAACGAATGAAAGTATTGTTGAACTTGCAAGTCAATACTATGAAGATGCGAAATACTACCTCGGCAAAAAAGATTATTTTACTGCGTTTGGGTGTATTAATTATGCACATGGATTACTTGACGCAATGATAAAGTTCTAAGTAGTGTCCCAGTGGATTTGTATCATATCTCCAGCTTTTACCTTCAATTTTTGTGCTGCATTTCCCTGATTCATACTAAGTTCAACAAGATGACTACTTCCAACGGTTAGTAGCAGATTCTGAGGCTTAACAAATCCGTATGCCTTTACCAAAGGAATCTTGTGTTTTTTACTTCCGATAGAAACAGTTACCATACTGCCATGCTTGAGGCGTTTGATCTGTGACTCTTTGATAGTGGTAATGATGTTCCCAAAGGAATCAATGTATAGAACTGTCCCTGCAATTCCCGTATCATTACATACTGCCTGTCCAAAATCCAAGTCAACAAAATCGTCAATTTGGGATCCAATATCCTCAAAAGAAACTCCTTCAACAATATGTGCAGCAATGGGAGTAAAGATGTCTCGTGCATGAAATGTTGAGGAAATGGGGGAGATCATGTACCTCGGATTAGTAAGTTCATAGACCGTAAAGGATCCTAGCGCACGAGCAGCGGGGAGCAACAATCCATTGTCTGGACCAACTAAGACTTGACTATTTGTGGCAATCATAATACCCTTTCGTGATGTACCAACACCAGGATCAACCACTGCAACATGAACCGTCCCCACAGGAAAATGTGGTGCCGCCATTTGAAGCAGGAAGGCCCCTTCCCTAATATTATGAGGAGTTACCTCATGTGTAATATCGATGATTCGTGTATTGGAAAGGGAAAGGGCAACAGCTTTCATTTGTGCAACATATGTATTTTTTGTGCCAAAGTCAGTAAGAAACGTCATAATCTTCATTATGATACCTCTGACATAGCATGGTGCAGTAATTATTTAATGTATTGAAAAAGAGGGATGTTTTATGCCTTTTCTTACAAAAGTATTTATGTCAGAAGTGCCGTATATATAAAGAAGGTGATTTTGGCAACATGGGGTACAATAAAAGATCCATGGAAATTTTAGCTGACATCTGGCAGAGAGATGCGAGCAATTCCATGAAATGCCCTAAGTGCAAAGGAAAATTAGTATTGGTGCAAGTAGAACCCATCAACGACGCTGAAAATGCCTACGTCCCCTATGATACGATCATCGAATGTACATCGTGTTCTTTTAAGATACGGGCAGAATCGTTTACCATTCTCGGCAGTGTAAAGGATTTTGATATGAATCAGGTAGAAATTGGCAGTTGGTCACCCAGCGGTAGCAGGGTGTTGTCAAAGTACGAGCATATCATCGACTACGATCTTCTTAAGTCACTAAAGGACTCTGCAGAACTGGTAGAATTTCTGGTCGTTGATGACCAGGTAGTACAGGTCATTTAACGCGTCTTGCAACTACTGTGGATGTTGTCTCTCTTTCAATTATGCTAGAGTGAAAATACCCTCGATGTGATAAATTACCACCCAATATTTATATAGGAGAAAAAACAGAGAGTTCTCTAAGAGATGAGCAGATGACAAAAACATCTGAAAAACCTGCCAAGAAAAACACCCCAAAAGAAATTGCTATTATTTGGGTTAATGTTGTAGAATCATTTTCCTAAG
>JAFGDG010000082.1 GCA_016932245.1 Thermoplasmatota archaeon | reverse complement strand
TTGATTGAATAATTGATTTTCTAACGATTTCTGACAACTTCCTCGTAAAAAAAATAAATCTTTAATTTTTGACTGAAATTTGAAACACTCATCACCGGCATGCCAATATGAAATATTTGAAATAATTTCTGATTTTATATTATACTCTTTTATGATTTCTTGAATTTTAAAATCCTCAGTGATATCAATTTTTTCAAAAGGATTGCCAATTTTATTTTGTTTTTCCAATAGAAGAGTTCTATACCCTGCTCGCCCAACCCCTAAAGCAACCAAACATCCAGATATGCCTGCCCCCACTACAAGAACATCACATTTTTGGATATTTTATGCCCCCCTCAACAGTTTCCATAGCGATAAAAACAATAGATAAAACTCTTCGATTAGTTTTATTTTATACTGTTTTAATTTGTTATCTTTCCAAGAATATATGTCTTTTATAATCTCTGCTTGCTTTCTGTGTGTTAGCCTCTCAAAAGTCTCCAAGTTACATATGTTTGAAAGTAATATAAGATAAAGCAAACCTTGATTTTTAATGTCTTTAATTTCTAATAATCTCTCAGTCATTATGTCCGAGTTTTTAAAAAGAGGCCCAATTTCTCTATAAACTATCCTTTTATAATCATCTAAATCTTGAATGTTATCCCTATGTTTGAAAGAAAATTTCCCGGCAATGTTTCCACATATACATGCAGGTAAAATGCCCTCTATGAAGGGTTTGAAATTTTGATTTGCCGCATCTCCTAACAACAGAGTATTTCCATAAATCCATTTTTCAGTTGTATATCTAACAGGAGCAAGTCCACTTTTTTCAGTGACAATTTTACCACCCCCAACCTGTTTTTTAACAGGAGACAAACTTAAAAATTCCCCATAAAGGTCTTCAATTTTATGTTTTGAACTCTCAATTTTTCCGACACCAACATTGACTCTGTCTTTAGCTATTGGAAAAATATATGCATATGCCCCAGGAGAAAAGGATCCCATGAATAGTTGATCATGATGTAGATAATTCAATTTCACCTCTTTCATTTCAAAACTTTTTACTTCTCCAGTAGAATCCTCCACTTTCTTTTTAACTCTTAAAAGGTCTACAACCGATGAATGCACTCCGTCAGCAGCAATTAGCACCTTTGGGTGTATCTCTACCTTCTTATTCTTCTTCTGCACGATAGCTTTTTTTACTACATACGAATCATCGAAATGTAGGTCAATCAGCTTGGAACTAGTCATTAACCGAGCGCCTTCATCCATTGCTAGAGATGCCAACCATTGATCCCACTTTTTTCTGTTAATAGTGTGACCTGCCCAAATTCCACCATTTCGCTCTATTAGGATGTCATCAGCCCAAAATTTCATGCCTTGTATATCCCATATCAATTGTTCCCTTGGTATCTTGAATGGTAAGAATGGAATGAGATATTTACCTATTCCCTCTGCACACTGGACAGGGGATCCTATAGCCTCATGCTCTTCAATCAAAATGGTCTTTGCTCCTGCTTTAGCTGCTGCTCGAGCAGCTGAACTTCCAGCAGGACCACCACCAACAACTAAAACATCACAGTCAATCGCCATCCGTATAAACTCATACAACTCCAATTTAAAAAAGTATCTAAGCCTTCTCTGATTTGTTTTTAGCCGTTTCTTTGATTGACTCACTATACAAACTGACAACAATATATGCCTCATCAAATAAGATAAAGGCAATCAAAAAATACAACGGAAATACGCCCATTAGCACCACAAACAGCAACGCAACCTTCATCAAATACCGTCGACCAAAGAAATACAAGGAAAATTTATATCGAAACTTTTTCCGTCTATGATAGGTCATATTGTAATCGATCACGTCGTTACCCACTTCATCTAAAATGGCAGCAGCAGACAAAAATATCAATGGCAAGTAGATGACCTGCACAATTCCAGATAGTACAAAGATAATGAAAAACGTAAAAAACGCAAACAAGTGCGCACGATTATCAACCTTTCCTTTCAAAAACACCCCAATAACCACGGCCAATAGAATCGTTGCTGAAATAGGATTAATAAGCATAGAAAGCGCACCAAGAATGCCAATAACTGGCGCAAGAATCAGTGCTTTGGTCTTATCAAAGGTTTGTTCATCAAAGGCGTCATCAATATACTTTAACCCTGCACCCAGTACAGGATACACTAACAAAAAGAAGTACATATTTGAACCTAACGCCAGTAACCAGTCGATGTCCATGGTGTTCTACTCGTTTCATTTTTTTCAGTATGTCGGTACGATGCCCGTCTTTTATCTTAGGATAATATTATAATGAGGTTCATATATAAATATTATGTTCTGGAGATAGGCACATCACGAGCATACATCATTTGCCCTAGCTTAATCGTTTTCTACAATAAAGATGCTCAACGATCTCTAGTAATACAACCTGACACTAGCGAACAATGAAACAACCTATTTCCCATCAGGAGTGAATATGCTATGAAACAGACTATCTTTTTTGTAGGTGTTGCAGTTTCGTCCCCACCGTTTTCTTCAGCTGATCGAAATCAGGTAGAAATCCAAGCAAGGGCAAAATATCTTGCTTCCACTTGTTTTCAATAGTAGAAAGTACCTCATTGACATCTACATCATCAAGGGCGAGTGAATAGAGCTTCAGCTTCTCATCTATCAGCTTACGATCGATATCAACCAGTTCATTTAGAAACCAAACATCATAAAGATCACGCGGTTTACCTCTCACCAGCAACGCCCGTACCTTTTCTGCCATGATATGATCGAGTGTTAAACTGGTGAATAGAAAGGAAGGGCAATCACCGTAGATGGGATTGAGCACTTTTGTTGTTGTTTCCACATGTTCGTTTCGACAACTAACATCGATGCGTATGGTACCCTTAGAGATATCTTTACCAGTATACAACGGTCCGTTATATCGCAACCGCGAGGCAAATCCTGAGAGCGATTTCTCTTGGTGAAGTTCACTTTCTATGCCGAAGTCAGCCAAACGAGCTGCTGTTTCAATAAGCTCATGCATGACGCGATCAGGGTCATCATTAAAATTGAAGTCAAGATCCTCCGAGTATCTGTTGAGATTATAGCCCATGCGTAAACAGGTTCCACCTTTGAATAAAAATCCACTCACATGTTTATATAGCTCGTAGAGAAACAATGTTTGTACATAATCTCGTTCAACTACGTAGAGCCCAACTCCTTGCTTTATAGAAAGACTCTCAAGTTGTCTTCTCGTTAACATCTATACGTCCTCATTTACATTGACCTTCCATTTTTTATTCCATTCCTTACTTTTCTTTTTGTGAGCATTCAGTAACACAAAAGATGTCGATTTTGCTTGTTGCAAGCCTTTTAATTCAACGCCTTTGATATCAAACAAATACCCCAGTCTCGATACCGTACTTTTGTTGGGAAACCTACGCGCATAGTCAACTAATTTTCTTGTATCAATGGTGTCAAGTGAATTGCCGATACAGTTTGATACTTCATTAATTCCTCCGGCGTAGTGCGGCAAGTCAATACTATCGATGATTGCTTTTTCAGGTTCTGCTATAAAGGTAGGAAACTCGCCGACAAGTTCTTTTTTATATCCATATAATTTATCTTTTTTAATGTGTACATACTTAAAGACATAATTTTTAAAACGTATCTGTTTTTTTTGTTTAGTTGTTGCTGCAAATATAAGTCTAGGAACTTGTTCGGTAAATCCATAATAATTAAGAACAGACCAGTAACTAACATACGAGGGTACGACGATATTGGTTGCAATGTAAAAGGGATTCGAGAGTATCCTTTTTGTATCATAGCCAGTCACTAGATATTTGCCGTTTTCCACCTCGACAATAACCTTTCTGTTTTTTAATCGTTGAATAAGGTCGTATGCCCGCCCTCTATCGATATCTAGCAGAGCTGAAAGCTGTGTAGGTTGAAAGTAGAAGATATCATTATCAAAGAGGAGATTCATAATATAATTCGTATTAATATTTACCATGTATTTACATAATTGTTACAATGATTTATATACCTATCGATGCATTTTATTGATATTAGATACTTACCAGCAGAAAGATGCAGTGTATCTTTACTTTAAGTCAAGAATGATTTCCGCAGCCCATCGTGCAACATTGCCAGAGACTGATGGACATTTATCGACATGTGCGCCTGCGTCTTCAAATGCTTCGTATTCTTTTGGGTCTAAAAGGTTGTAGGACCGACCAAAGAGCCTCACATGAACCTCTTTACATACCGGTGAGCCGTACTCAGCAACAAACCGATCATATAACTTTTTGGCGTACCGAAACACCCGTCGATTTCCCTCTCCTGTAGAAAAGTCTTCATAGGTCCGTCCCACAATACTGCTAATGGCAACCAGACCACCCACTAACGCGCCACAGGTTCCTTCCGTGGAAAGGGCAGTGCCACCTGCTAACCCATCAATAGCTTGGATACATGCAGGATCTCCCACACCAAGCGTTTCATAGAGTGCAGCAAGCACACATTGCGGACAACTGCCAATCTCTGCTTCATATCGATAGGCTCGTCGATAGGCTTCTTCAAGCAACTGTTTTCGGTTGTCCATAGATATTTACCTAGCCATACATCTGTGTGGGAAGGGGTGGCAATGACGGTGCAGTAGGTTTCGATTGTTGCATAAATTTGCGAATATTTTTTTCGATTTCTTCTGCTTCTTTGTACAATGGCTCTGGATCAATTTTGATGGCGGGCAACATAATATCCAGTTTTTGTAAGAGATTACCAGCGGCACGACTATCTGGAATGTTGGCATGCGCTTCTGCCAAGAGACACAATACATCACGCTGTCTCAAGACTCCCTCATACAACAGAACGCCAGTCACTCCAGTAATCATCCCTTCCTGGGTTTCACCAACCTTGTGTTTTTTCAAAATATCTTTCATGAGCGGTGTACTGCCGACGCCATACACTTTCATGTCTTTTTCTTTCTTGTCACCAAAAGCATGGGTTCCCTCCAAGGTTACAATGGTTTCGCACCCTTTCTGTTGAGCCCACTCAATAATGTGGTCAACCAAAGGTTTGATAATTTCCATGGGAGGCATAAACTCAGAAATAACCACCACCAATTGTTCACAGGTGCCATCGGGACCACATGCCTTCTGTCCTGCATAAATACGAACCGGGGGAGAGGGCTTTCCTCTATGAATGACGGTTGCTGGCATGAAGTGTCTGGAAATAATTGCTCCGATTTCTTCAAGTTTTAATGAATCCACAATAAAATGACCTGCAATGGAACTTACCAATCCTACGGTCGGAAAGGCAACAACCAGCATCGAGTTTGATAAATCAAGAGTTTGATATTCAATAATTTCAAGATCTTCCATAGATAAATCCCCATCTGGAAATACACAACCGTTACTTAAAGATTATTTAAACCTTGATAAAGTCTTTGAGTGCTGCCAGTCGCTCAATACGGTAGTCGGCATCAATGCCCACACCGATAACCGTGCATCCTGCCTCACGTCCCGCTCTGACATCATTCATCGTATCACCGATCATCACGACGTCGTGTGGCTTAACTTTAAGAATGTCACATGCTTTATAGACAATCTCAGGACTGGGTTTTGCCTTGGCTACTTCATCACTGGTGACAACGGTCGTAAAATACTGTTTAATCGAGAAGCGTTCTAAAACCTGCCAGGCGCAGTCGTTTGGAGTATTGGTGATAACGCCTTTTGCATATGGGCTTAAGTGCTGTAGCGTTGGTTTGGTATCAGGGTAAATCTTGATATCATCAAGATGATCGCCATAGGTGGCATTGCAAAACAGGCCAATTTCTTCATCAAGCTTCATCCGTTCTAAATTGTCGTATAAATCATGGCCCCAGTAGTTCTCAATAAATTCATCTCGACTAATTTCTGGACGCTTGAAGGTGCGTAGTGCATGATTCAATGCCTGCCACCATGAATCGAGTGAATCAACTAGTACGCCATCCATGTCAAACAGCAATGCGGTTGGCTTGAGCTTCATGAGATTCAACTTAGCGGCTGTGTAGCAGCCTCCACTATAAAAGATTACCGTGCCTTACAGATAGCTTTTATAAACACTATGGCATATTCATCTTGTGGTTCTGATGAGGGAGGTACGAGTGGAATCAACATCTCATAATGAAATGATTGATATTACCAGCAACATCCAACGAGTCGTTGATGAAGAAGACCTTCAACAAGGACTCGTGATTATCTATGTGCCCCACACCACGGCTGGCCTTACCATTAATGAAGGGGCAGACCCGCACGTGCAACGAGATATTATCCAAGCACTCAAAGGTTTGGTACCTGCTCACGGTGACTACCATCATCTTGAAGGTAACAGTGACGCCCACATCAAAGCAAGCTTGCTGGGATCATCACTAACGGTTCTCGTAAAAAACCAAAAATTGGTATTAGGAACCTGGCAGCATATCTTCTTCTATGAAGGAGACGGACCACGAACGAGAAAAGTTTTAGTTGAAACCGTCTCTCATCAAGAGGTGTGAACGATGTTGTATTACATCCATGGGTATGAATCAAGTCCTCAAAGCACCAAAGGAACGCTCTTTGAGAAAACGCTGCAGGCCAAAGCCATTCAATACCGCGAGTGTAAACCAGAAGACATCATCATTGCTGAGTGTTTAGATGGCATAAAAAAAGCACTGGGGAACGATACTGATATTACGTTGATTGGCTCGTCTTTAGGCGGCTTTCTTGCGGCAAAAACCGCACATGAAAACCCTCACGTACGTCATCTTATCCTGTTGAACCCTGCCATTATCCCTCCTTCTGTTGATATCACCGCGATTCAAGGGATGCCAAAAACCATCTTACGAGAAATGAAAGACTATCGTCTGTTCGAAGAAAAGATTGATGCGGATATCTTGATTCTTATTGGTACCGAAGATGAGGTGGTACCCAGCCATTGGGTATTGGAATTTGCCATGGCACAAGAAGCTACCGTTAAATTCTTACAGGACGATCACAGCTTTACCAACCAACTTGACCGGCTACCGCCCATGATTCGTGCGTATCTGGAGAGGCAAAAACCTTAATCAAGGGAACTCCTTTACCAAGTTGTTAGTATGAACGATCTCTGGATTGAAAAATACCGCCCAAAAACCCTTGCCGATGTCGTGGGGCAAGACGAAATTGTCGAGCGGTTAACTGCCTACGCCAAAACCAAAAATGTACCGCATCTTATTTTCGCAGGACCTGCAGGAATAGGGAAAACGACCTGTGCCTTAGCACTTTCAAAGGAACTCTTTGGGGAAACCTGGAAACAAAACTTCAATGAATTAAACGCCAGCGACGAGCGAGGCATCAACATTATTCGAGGGAAAATCAAGGACTTTGCACGAACAGCACCTATTGGAAAAAACAAGTTTAAAATCATCTTTCTGGACGAGGCAGACAACTTAACCAATGACGCACAAGCAGCACTGCGGCGGACCATTGAAAAGTACAGTCATATCTGTCGGTTTGTTCTCTCAGCCAATTATTCATCAAAAATCATTGAGCCAATTCAATCTCGCTGTACCGTCTTTCGGTTTCGTCCAATAAGGGAAGATGATATCAAAAAAGCTATACGAAAAATCGCCTCGAAAGAAAAACTCGAAGTCACTCCAGATGGATTAGATACGCTTATTTTCATCTCACGAGGAGATTTACGGAAAGCGATTAATGTTCTCCAAGTCGGCGCTTCAGTCAACAAGAAGATTACGGCAGATTTGTTATATGAGATGAGTGCAACCGCAAAGCCAGAGGATGTAAAGGCATTAATCAGCACGGCGTTGACCGGTAATTTTATGGCTGCACGCAACCAACTGTACGATATGCTTATTAAATATGGACTCAGCGGGGAAGATGTAATCAAACAAATTCATCAGGCTATTTTTAATCTCACCATTCCTGACGAAAGTAAAATCAGGCTTATTGAAAAGACAGGGGAGGCAGAATTTCGACTCGTGGAAGGAAGCAACGCCCATATTCAACTGGAAGCATTGCTTGCCCAGTTTGCCCTTGAAGGAAAAACATTACGATAAATGTTTGGCAATAAACTCGTCAAGGATGGTGCCAAGTGTTTGCGCAGTTTCATCACCAACACCATACCGCACGCGAACCACTGGTTTTGTGGGTTGTATGACGCGGGTAATGTCTATCGGTGTGCCGCTCACCACTACTTCTGCATCAGTATTGTTGATGGTTTTTTCAAGCTCTTGCATTTGTTTTTTCCCATAACCCATTGCAGGCAAGACATTCATCAAATGGGTATATTTTTCAAACGTTTTTTTAATAGAGCCGACAGCAAACGGTCGTGGATCAATCAACTCCTTTGCCCCTGCATCTTCTGCAGCAACAGTCCCTGCGCCATACGGCATACTCCCATGAGTGACGGTAGGTCCATCTTCTAACACAAGCACGCGTTTATCAGCAATCAGTTGAGCATCTTCAGCAGTAACTGTAGAAATGCCCATCACAATCTTTGCGGTGGGATTGACAGCCATGGCATTATTTCGAACCGTATCTACATCCTTTCTATCTGCCGTGTTGACTTTGTTGATAATGATGACATCTGCACTGCGAAAGTTTAGTTCTCCAGGATAATACAAGAGCTCGTGACCAGCACGATGCGGGTCGGCAAGGGTGATCAGTAAATCAGTCTTATAAAAGGAAAAGTCGTTATTGCCGCCATCCCAAATAATGACATCTGCTTCTTTCTCTGCTTCTCGCAGAATCTTCTCATAATCAACACCGGCAAAAATCACGCCACCCATGTCAATGTAGGGCTCGTATTCTTCTCGCTCTTCAATCGTCGTATTGTAACGATCCAAATCATCGTAGGAGGCAAAGCGCTGGCAGGTCTGCATGTTTAAATCCTTATCATACGGCATGGGATGACGAATGGATGCAACCTTGTATCCTTTCTTCTTGAGGATTTCGAAAATCTTACGTGATACTTGCGATTTCCCACAACCCGTGCGGACCGCGCACACCGCAATGACCGGCTTTTTGGAGACCAGCTGGGTGTTTTTGGTTCCCAACAGCATAAAATCAGCACCGGCGGCATTGACAATCGCTGATTTGTTCATGACGTAGGAATGAGGAATGTCAGAATAGGAAAACACGACTCGATCAATGTCATGATCTTTGATAAGTTTGGCTAAATCTTCTTCAGGATAAATGGGAATCCCTTTAGGATATAGCGTTCCGGCAAGTTCTTTTGGATATTTTCGACCATAGATGTCGGGAATTTGCGCGGCGGTAAATGCAACCACGTTGTAGTCTTCGTTGTTTCGAAAATACGTGTTAAAATTATGAAAATCTCGGCCTGCTGCACCCATGATGAGTACGTTTTTTATACCAGACATAACCTAAAAACCCCTATGCGCTCACTGGTAACAGATAAGTATATTTCAATGTTTCTCAGCACATCTTACTCCTGTGCATATCTCTGTACAATTTCTTTGGCAACCTCAAGAGACGAGTTACTGCCACCAACATCGTAGGTCTTGACCTTGCCTTCTTTAATGACCGCGGCAATAGCTTGTAAGAGTCGATCTGCTACTTCTTGTTCACCAAGCCAGTCAAGCATAAGTTTCACCGTCATGATCATCGCGGTGGGATTAACTTTGTATTGGCCAGCATATTTTGGTGCAGATCCATGTGTTGGTTCAAACACGGCATAATGGTCACCGATATTTGCACTGGCTGCAAATCCCAGACCACCAACAAGTTGGGCAGAAAGATCAGAAATGATATCGCCAAACATGTTTGAGGAAACAAGCACGTCGTAATCTTGAGGATTTTTTACCAGCCACATACACATCGCATCCACATTGGTTTCCCACAACTCAATGCCTGGATACTCCTGGGCAATTTTTCGTGCCTCTCGAACCATCATGCCGCTGGTTTCTCTGATAACATTAGGTTTTTCCACAATGGTCACACTTTTTCTGTTAAATTTTTTGGCATACTCAAATGCCTGACGAATAATGTTTTGGCACGCATTTCTGGTGAAAATACGTGTAGAAATAGCAAGATCGTTAAGCGGAACATCTTCAAATTTCTTCATTTTTTTGTGATGCTTCAGCAGGGACTTGAACACCTCTTCAGGAACAGGATGGAATTCAACCCCTGCGTACAATCCTTCCGTATTTTCTCTGAAGACTACAAGATCAATATCATCGCGATAGTTGAGGGGATTTCCTGCAAAGGCTTTGCACGGACGCATGTTGGTATGAAGGTTCAACAGTTGTCTCAGACCAACAATGGGACTAGAATACACATGTCCTTTTCCTTTCAACGCAGGATCAAGTTCTTTCTCGGCTTCTTCTTTTGGTTTTGAGGTAATCGCACCAAAAAGACAGCAATCGGTTTCTCGTAGAATCTGAATGGTTCGGTCTGGCAAGGGGTTTCCTTCTTTTTTCCAAAATTCCCAACCAACATCGCCATGGATGTACTCAGCATCTAAACCAATGGTGTCAAGAACAATTTTCGCGCACTCCATAACATCGTTGCCAACACCATCTCCCGGCAACCATGCAATTTTATATTTTGCCATGAAGTGCTGTAATCAAACGGTTTATTTTAAAGGTTTTGAGACCACTTGTTCATGAAATATTTGGTAAAGGTTCCTTTAGGAAGCCGAGAGACAATAGTGACAATGATCAGCATCATTGATACAGTAAAAAGAATTCGTCCGACAAAGACACTCATCAGTGAAGCCCCAATCAATAGCATCAATAGGGTATCCTCAATAAGACTATGAGAAAGATTCATAAAGGAAAGAGAAAAAAAGACATCTTTTTTCGTAATATGCTGTGCCTTTGCTTCATTGACAATAACTCCGCCCCCATAGGAAAGGCCAAGGGTCATCCCAATGAGAGGCAACAGCGCAGCGTGCTTACTCATCCCTAAGAGTTCGAGACCGGGTTTTAAGGCGGTATTTATTTTTTCTAAGATTCCTGTTCGTTTCAAGAAATGCATGAGGGCCATGAGTGCCAAGATAACCAGGAAAATAATGAGATAGTACTGTACTTGGCTCAACACCCACTGAGTAAGACTGGGATCAACAGTTTCTGGTTTCCAAAGTAAGACGTTCTCCTGCTGAAGAAGATGAAAAGAAGAAAACAGGAGATGAAGAATCGCACCAAACACGAACGCACCTCCAATACGTAAGGTAAGAGTATACCACAAACGCACTCCCGCCTTCTGAGTTATTCTTGATTCGATAGGAAGGGTATGGGCAATCAAGATCATACAAGCAAGGATGGTAACTTGGGCAACAGAATAGGTATAGGTGAGAGACAGTTGAAAAAAGACGATAAGAGCGCCATAGATATTCACCAACATCGCCGTGGCAAGTACCAGTCCAAATTCTCCGGGAAGACCCACCAGTCCCATGGCTGGTGTCAGATGAGTTCCAAGCACATCAATAAGGCCATATTCACTGAGTATTTTAACAACAATACTAACGGGAATCATAATTTTTAATAAAAAGATAAACGTGGAACCAGTGTCCTTTACAACCGTTTTGACGTCATCAGCAAGGACCATACTGTCTATTTCCTCAGTTCACCAAACGTAGTCACCCGCTCTGCAAAGGCATTATGTTTGTGAATGGATTCTTCACTTTCGCTGCGAACAACGACCATCACATCGTTAGGAAGATATGTATATTTTTTTAAGAGCGCACTGAGAATATCACGAACCACGTCTTCAACAAATTTAGGGTTCTGATGAGCGCGTAAGACCATCTCTGCCTCTTCCTTTCGCTTCAAAATGCTGTAAGTTGGTGTGCTAAACGCATGCTCAACGATTCCAATAAGATCATTGGCATCGACAGTAGTATCATCGCCAGGCACTTCAATCATCAAGGTGGTGATGTTTCGTTGATTGTGGGTTGGTGGGACAACATTGTCTTTATAGTTACCCAACTGTCGCACGTTTTCCATGGCACACGGGCACACCGTCATGCCGATGACTTTGACACCAATGAGCTTAGTGACCTCGCCCGTTTTCTTTGCCCTTGCTTCTGCAACTAGTTTATAGGGCTCGAGTTCCTTTTTACCAGAGGGATAGATTCGCTCAAGAAAATAATCAGCTTCTGCTTTAATTTCCGAAAACGTTGCATACTCGTGTTTTTTCAGCAATAGTTTGGCAGTATTGGCACAAAAAGATTCCAAGTCAGTCACGGGGCTTTTAAGATTAGCATCAATAATTTCTGACACCAGTTCAAGATTGCGAGACATGTGACTGCCTTTTTGCGAGGCAGGCAAATCAACAAACAAATCCATGGTGACTACTAGGGGAATGGCTGACGATTTTTCTGGTCGTTGAATGTATACTAATTTTTTTACGCCAGTGACACCGACACGGGTTAGTTTAAAATTCGATAGTGATGGACCGGATTGGACATCAGGTAAATCTAAGGGATTCATGAAAGCCTGCCCCCGAGTCACAATAAGGAAGGTTTTAAAAAAGGTTCGCTTTCAACCCAGTTTTGCCAAAAAGTAAAATAAACCTGTTTCTATTCTGGCTGTTACTCAGATGCCGCTGTGGCTTAGAGGTATAGCGATTCCTTGGTAAGGAATAGGTCGGGGGTTCAATTCCCCCCAGCGGCTTAAGAATTTTTGAGAATGACGAACGGGGCATTATATAAGGGTTGATGCAATGGTACTGCTGCAAACAGTACGGGTTCCATCGGGCAAGCATGGAATACTATCTTTAAAAAGAGATATGTTCGATTTTCCATGGTGGGAAAAGATATAACATTGTAGAGCATGTCAATTTTCTTGAAAAATAGAAGAAAGGTGATAAAATGAGATTACCTAAGAGCAAAAAAGAAAAAATTATATGGTACTTAATTATCCCCTTCACAGCATTTGCTATTTCGGGTATTTTTTTATATCAAATAGGTATGTTAAGTGATATTATTGGTCTTTTAGCTTGGATATTAATTATGCCTCTTTGGATAGGATTACTAGGTCTTGGTGCTGACGAATTAATTAGAAAATCTGACTTAAGTATACCATTCTTTCCAATAAAAAACCATACTAAAGCTGGCGTGGCTAGTGTTGTTCTCCCAATTACAGCTATTGTAATAATAATTTTTAGACAAATAATTCCAGATATTTTTAAAAACAATGTGGCGGGCTCAACTATATACAATACTTTAATAGCATTAGGTACCCTCTCAATTTTTTTGGGATTAATTGCCGTTCTAGGAAAAAATAAAGATAAATACGGCTTAATTGGAATTATTCTAGCTATAACGGTATCTCTTCTGAACTTTGTTGTTTTTTTACTATGATAACAAAACAAGGCTATAGATGAGGCAATTACCGCATGCGATCCGAACTGTAAAACATGATCGATGAAGAAATTGAAATGTACTGTGTAGGGACATGAGAGAAAGGGGGGAAAAGGACAAAAAAAAAATAAATAACAGGAACATTCATATCTCAATCACTCTCAGATACAAATTACATTCGAAAACAATAAAAACCTCTTAAAAACTCATCTAAAGAGCACATTTAGGCAACAATAAGTTTAACATAGTCAATTTTACGATTGGTTTGAAATTTTCTGACCATGGATTTGATATGTGCGGCATCACCATCCAAGACAAAGATATCCAAACAGGTATTTTCCCGCAGATGACTATGAATCTGTGTTTTCATAATATCTTCAAACAGATGTTTGATATCAGAAACAATGGACTCTGCATCATGAGCATGGACAATCAATAAGACCGCATTAATGGAACCAGTGAGCTGTTGGTTCTCTCTACTCTCAAGGATGAGTGAACGAGCGCCAGCACGAATCACTTCAGATCTTCCTGAAAAGCCAAATTCATGTTGAATACGATCAATTTCTTGTAGAATTTCATCATTTAAGGAGATGCTAACCACGACCATTACTAGAAGAATTAATAACATCTTTATAAACATTGCCATAAAAATTATTAATAAAGTATTTAAATCTTAATAACATCTGATTACTCCATGGGAGTCATCCTCAAACGAGTAACACATGAACTCGAGCACCACATTCCATTTACTATTGTCGGAGCGCTCAGTGGCATTGTCATGACGATAGTCATTCTCTATGGATCATGGCTTCCAGAAGTATCATCTGTTTCAGAAACAGTATTTTACATTTTACATCCTACGCATGTGTTTCTGAGTGCACTGGTTACCACAACGCTATATGTTCGTTACGGAAAGAAAAACATCTGGCTTGTGCTGCTCATTGGCTATACGGGATCTATTGGCATTGCAACGATTAGTGATTCCATTATACCATACTTGGGGGAACTGATGCTGGACCTACCCAATTCTGGCCCCCATATTGGGTTTATTGAAGAACCGATTATTACCAATATTCCTGCATTTATAGGAATTGCCATAGGATATTTCAAAGGGTACACAAAAATTCCCCATGCCGGTCATGTGCTAATCAGTACGTGGGCCTCACTCTTTCATATCATTATGGCGATAGGAACAACCGTGAGTACCATACAACTCATTGGCATCTTTATCTTCCTCTTTCTTGCCGTATGGCTTCCCTGCTGTACAAGTGATATTATCTATCCCTTGCTCTTTCAGAAAAAATCATCTGGTTCATGTACTACTGAAGTAAACTACAACAAGCGCGACTGAGATAAAAAAATGAGGATGAATACAAGACTAGCTGTTTTCCACTTCACTGGCGATTCACTTCTGTAAAACGCAGATGTGAATGCAGTGTATATAAACGTCTTTTATAATTTTTATTCCATATGAATTTCTTTAGGAGAAATAGAGAGGAAAAATATATGAATCACATATCATATTGAAAAGTGAATAAAAATGAAACGGAAAATGCTACTACTCACTGACACCCTCAAACCGATGACTGATGGAGTTTCCGTTTTCGTCGATAATGTTCTTCCGCTGTTACGCTCAAGCTATGATATTACCGTTATTGCACCAGACTATGGAACAATAGAGTACAAAGGAGTTAGGCTGGTACGGTATCCAGTCATTGCAGTAAAAACCGGCGATTATGGTCTTCCAAAAATTAACAGAAAAAAAATAAAACAAGAAGTGAAAACGTGTGATTTTGTGTTCAATAATGAGTCCATTATACCGTTCTCAGCATCGTTTTATGCCCTACTGTATGCTCGAAAATATCACAAACCGTTTTTTACGTATATCCATGCGCTTGATTGGGAGTTATTTTCAAAAGGAATCAACTATCCGCCACTAATCGCGCGCAGTATACACAAAATCCTAAGGACATATGGAAGGATATTTTTATCCTACGGTGATGTGACGTTAGTTCCCTTTCCAAAGATTAAAACTATCTTACAACATAACAAGGTACGAAGTGAATTTGCTATCATCCCTGTGGGAACAATTGCTGACTTTAAACCAGGAAAAAGCAGGCATGCAAATCCAAAAACGATTACGATTGGCTATTCCGGAAGAATAAGTTTTGAAAAAGGATTGGATACATTGTTCCGAGCATTTCGTTCTCTGAGTACCCCATACGACAATCTTCGGTTACTTCTTATAGGAGATGGGCCAGATAGACACAAAATCGAGCACCACGAAAATATCACCATCACGGGATTTGTCAATCAACAAGAAGTGGCAGAATATATTCGCGCGATGGACATTTTTGTATTGCCCAGTGTTACCGAGACAAGTTCCATTTCCACGTTAGAGGCAATGAAATCCGGTGTCTGTTGTATTACCACAAACGTTGGATGTATTGAGGATTATCTTGACCATGAAGCAACTGGCTTTTTCTTTGCTTCTGATGATGAACTACGAGAATGTTTACAACGAGCAATAGAAGATGAAGAACTTCGGAGAATGATCCAGAAAAACGCTGCTAAACGGGCTGCACCGTACACATGGAAAAACACAGTAACACAACTCATCCGTTTTTTTAATGAATATTTAGAAAAAAAAGAAAAAAAGAAGAGACGGCTTTAAACGTCTTTTCCGATATCCCAGATTGCTTTGATTGCAAGAATACCTACGGCCGGAGCAACAAAAATAGCAAGGCTCATTGAAATACCATGTAGCAGTGAACCGATCCAAGGATTCATAACAATGTCCTTGAACACCCCATACATGACTACGAGGGCAATGCCTGCCATTAAAAATCCAGGTACTTCTTTTTGCGTAATGGTTCCTTTACCCATAAACGCTAAGATACCAACAATAACGCCAATAGCTGCTAAGAACCATGCAACCAATCCGCCATTGCTTGTGGCAAAAAAGTCTTCTCCCCCTTCAAGAGTCCATGCTTGATAAAGACCAACAAATAGCGCAATGAGTATACCAACTAAAAACGACCAGCTTCCTACTTTTAACATTATATCTCCTTGTTTTACCATATTCCTCCCTCAATATAGTAATGTCATAATACATCTTCGTTTATAAATGCTCTCGCCCTGCATTCTACATGTAAGAAAAATATAAGTTCTCGTTGATGATTCGATGATGATAGTGGTGGAGTTTGCGAATGAGAGGAAGAGGTACTGCTTTCTTGATCTGTCTCCTGATGGTTGGTTCATGCATAGGACTGCTATTACCTGTACCGTGTAAAGGGGCAGACGAGCAAATGCATTATGTCGGTGGGAGTGGTAGTGGAAACCATACCACTATACAAGGCGCTATCAACAGCGCATCTGATGGTGACAGCATTTACATCTACGATGGCACTTACTATGAACATATAACCATAAACAAAGCAATAAGGCTCAACGGGGCATCCGCAGAAAACACCACAATTGATGGCAGTGGCATTGGAGATGTCGTTCTTATTTCTGCAGATGAAGTTACCGTTACCAACGTAACGATCGCCAACAGCGGTAGCAAACTACAAGATGCGGGAATAAAGATTAGTTCCTCAAACAACACCATTACTCGTTGTATCATCTATGCAAACCTAGGCACGGGAATCAATCTCAGCAGTTCTTTAAACAATCTCGTATACCATAATAATTTTATTGACAACGTAAATCATGCATTCGATCGGGGAGAAAATGTATGGGGTGCAGGGTATCCTGCTGGAGGAAACTTTTGGGATGATTATGACGGTGAAGATGCGAACAGGGATGGTATTGGCGATACTCCTTATCTCATACCAGGCAATACTTCCCTGGATGCATATCCCTTCATTCATCGAGACAGTTGGATTAACATTCCCCCTTTCGCTGATGCAGGTGGTCCGTATTATGGCATTATTAACTCATGGATAACTTTCGACGCGTCGGGTAGCATCGACGTCGATGGCACCATTGTTGATTATGAATGGGATTTTGGAGAAATATACGGGCACACCGGCCGAGGTATGTCTGTTCCCCACCAATATGCATCAACAGGAAACTATACCGTAACTTTGACGGTTACAGATAATGAAGGCACAAAAACCGTAACAACTACCTCCGTCAACATTTCTGAGAATAATCCACCCCAGGCAGACGCTGGTGGTCCATATAACGGATACCCCAGCACACCCGTTAAATTTAATGCGTTGGGCAGTACTGACAGCGATGGCGCCATTGTTGATTATGAATGGGATTTTGGTGATGGGTCATTCACAACAGGAGTAATTGTGTATCACACCTATACTGAGTTGGGTACATACACCATCACGCTCACCACCACTGACAATCGGGGAGCTACGTCTCAAGACACTACTGAAGTTACTATCGCCGAAAAACAAGTACTTGTTTTGGGGGGAGACCAGGTTTTGTTTATCTCCATATTTATTGTGGCAATACTTGGAATTGGAATTGCCTATGTACTCTACTTGTGGAAGTACAAAGGATTTTTTAAGAAAGATGAGGAAGAAGTAGAACTCTGCCCCTGTCCTTACTGTAGTCATGAGATCCCATTTGATTCTACAAAATGCCCTCACTGTGGAAAGGAATTTCGAAAGGGAGTTTTCAAGTAGACGTTTTTA
>JAFGDG010000081.1 GCA_016932245.1 Thermoplasmatota archaeon | reverse complement strand
TTGCAGGGGTAGCCAAGCCAGGTCAACGGCGACAGACTCAAGATCTGTTCCTGTAGAGGTTCGGGGGTTCAAATCCCTTCCCCTGCACTAAGTTCTAATGATTTAAACGATAAGAAATATTTATAATAGATTCAACGATGCCAAAATCAATAAGAGGTGGATTCAATGAAAACTACCAAATTAGGGCTTGAAATGAGCATCAAATTTATCGGAGCAGTATTAAGCAGTTGGGCAATTTTTTCTTTCTTTACCGATGTTTTTAATAGATACTGGATAAACTATGCGTCTATGAACAACGCACAAACACAAGGTTAGATATCATTGGACGTCCCAGTTTACACGGTCGTGATATTTATAATTGGTTTGACCCTCTTATTTACGAACTTTTCAAAATATATGGAATAATTATTAACGATTTTACCGGTAAATTAGGGTTCAAATCCCCCTCCAGCATACTTTTATGTTAAGTTTCATAAAATTAAAATTTACACGCATTTTATGGAAAAACATAATTTAAAACTGGTCTTTAGATTAAAATTTAACATGGTTTGCAGATAGCTTTCTGGTCCACCATTTTTATCAGTTTTACAAGTTTTTTCTCGTCAATATCTTCCAATGAGTGGATTTTTATATGTCTCATTGTTTTGCCACTTCCCTCAAACAAACCTATCTCGTCTTTGTTCAATCCAGTGATTGCAAAACCAACATGCACACGATTCTTCATTGCAGCGATATAAAATTTACCCCCTACAAACCCTATGACACCCCATATCATTTTTTCTTCACAATTTGGAAGTGTTTTTAGAAAGATTTTTCTCATTTTTTGTAAAATTTCTTTTTGCGGTGATTTTTGTTTTTTTAGATATTCATCCACTTGTTTATCCATACCTATACCCCCCGCGGATCATAGTCATAAATAATTACTTAATTAATTAAATCTATGTATTGGATTCAACAGGAAAAAATCGGTATTTTTTATGACTGAACGGTTGTTCAAATCCCTTCCCCTGCACTAATTCTCAATAGGAATTTCCATCGCAAAAAGATTAATAACGATGAGTAAATTGCACCCCCCACATGCTACAGACATTTCTCTCTGCATTCATTCCTTTGTTTATAATTGTCAATCCGTCGTCAACACTCGCTCTTTTTTCTATTGTTACTAGTAAATGTACGAGAAAGGAACGCATTTCTGTGGCAAAAAAGGCAGTAATCTATGCAGTAATTCTCTTATTCATTTTTGCATTTGCTGGCTCTTCTATTCTTCAGTATCTTGGGATTTCTATTCCTGCATTACGTATTGCAGGTGGTATTCTACTGGGCTTTGTAGGACTTGACATGTTGCGCCGTGGTGAGCAATTTGGGGAGGCTCTCCCAGATAAAAAACAACCATCGCCTGAAGACTATGCCCTTGTCCCTCTTGCGCTACCCTCGCTCTCGGGGCCAGGAGCAATAACAGTCACCATTGTGAGTATGCAAACCATTGATAATGCGCTCTGGTTTGTCATTCCTGCTATTGTTCTTACCATGATTATTACTTTTGCTGTGTTTATGAGCTCTATCATTATCATAAAAATTCTAGGAAAGAAGGGCATGGATGCCCTCACCCGAGTTATGGGCCTACTCACGGTTGCTATTGCCGTCCAATTTGCATTGACAGGTATTGCTGAATGGCTTCCAACATTACCTTTCTAGCCACCTCTAGTATAGGATATTCTTTTCTCCTATTTTTCATTAACACCTTTTAAAAGTGAGGTGTCATTCATAGTAAAAACCCTAATGTACCACATAGGGAATGTTGATTTCACATGAAGTATGATGTCATACTAGTGCGTTATGGAGAACTTTCATTAAAAGCCCCCTATGTACGAAACTCCTTCGAATCAAAACTGGTGGCAAATATCAGAAATGCCCTTGCTTTTCATAGTATCACTAGTACTATCAATAGAGGTCGAGGGCGGATGTACGTTCGTACCGCCGCTATTTCACAGTCATTAAACATACTATCACGGACGTTTGGAGTAACCTCGTTCAGTCCTGCGCTTGAGACAGAAGCAAATCTCGATTGCATTGGTGTTGTTGCACAGAACATTGCATCAAACAACCTTTCTAAAGATACTAGCTTTGCCCTTCGAGTAACAAGGACGGGAAACCATCCATTCTCCAGTCAAGATGTAGCAATACGCATCGGAGATGTGCTACAACGAAAAACACATGCTACAGTTAATCTTAATGTGCCAGATGTCACTATTTTCATTGAAATTAGAAACGATAATGCATATCTTTTTTTTGAAAAGATAAAAGGAGTTAGCGGCATGCCACTTGGAACCCAAGGAACGGTCTTGGCAGTGATTGATGATGCTTACTCACTTTTGGCTGCGTGGTATCTCATGCATAGAGGTTGTAATCTTCTTATTTTTACGGCCAAAGAAACCACTCTTGAAGAAGTAACCTCTTTTTTGAATTATTGGTTTCAAGAGCCCCACGTTATTATAGGTAGATCACTAGATTGTCAAGGTTTGGAAGAGATTCGCAGTATATTGACAAAGCACAAGTGCTATGCGATAGTGACAGGACATGCCCTTCAAGAAGAACCAGCGAGAGCTTTACAGGAGATTGCATTCTTAAAATCACAGTTACCCGTTCCGGTGTTAACTCCCTTAATCTCTATGGAAACAAAGACCATCCGAAAAAAATGCACAGAGGTAGGAATATCACTATGAATATTGTTGTTATGGGCTCGGGGGCCATCGGATCTTTATTCGGGGCCCTTCTCTCAACAAAACATACGGTTACGTTGATTGGGCGTCATGATCATGTGCATGCTATCAAAACCGATGGTTTGCGTATTCATGGAAAGACAGAAGTGGTTGTACGACCGTCTGTCGCAAAATCCATTAAAGAGGTTTACCCCTTGATAGACCTTCTATTGTTTACTGTTAAATCATATGACACTCTCATCGCTAGTAGACAACTTGCCTTACATATTGACGAGCAGACCCCTATTCTTTCACTGCAAAATGGATTGGGAAATGTTGAGAAAATTAGCCGGTTCATTCCTCAGAGACAGATACTTGCTGGAGTTACCACACATGGTTCGATTTTTCCTAAGCCAGGCACTATTTATCACACTGGTTTTGGAGATACTACTATTGGAGAAATACATGGCAAAACGACAGGCAGAGTGCAACAAATTTGTGACACTTTTAATGAGGTAGGAATTACTACAACCATCAGTAAAAATATTGTCGCAGCATTATGGGAAAAAAGCATCATCAATTCAAGCATTAATCCACTCACTGCTTTTTTCCAGTGCAAGAACGGCTCTCTCCTACAGAACCCTCTCTTAGAGAGTATTGTTGAAAGAGTATGTGAGGAATCAACCGCCATTGCACAGACCAACGGTTTTCCCCCTTCTTCCCAGAACATGGTACAAAAAACGAAACAAGTCATATGCGAAACAGCACACAATCAGTCCTCAATGTTACAGAGCATACAGAAAGGTAAGAGAACGGAAATCGATGCTATCAATGGAAAGTTAGTTGAGGTGGGAAAAAAGCATCACGTAGAAACGACGCTAAATGAACTTCTCCTTTACCTTGTTAAGTCACGCGTTCCCTCCACTTAGAGGCACCTTTTTCCAGGTATTTTCGGAAAGAGGGATGCCTCCCGTATATGCGATAATCCGCAAATGAACTGTGTAAGCCGTTCTATTCCGATACCAAATCCTGCGGATGGGGGCAAATCGTTTTTCGCCAGCTCAAGATAAGAGGCAAATGCCGATACCTTTTGTCCTTTTTGATGAATTCGTTTTTTAATTCGATTATAGCTATATTCACGTTCTCCCCCCGATAATGCTTCTCCGTATCCTTCAGGGTAAAGTAAGTCCATATCTCTCAGGTAACCAGGATTCTTTTCATCTTCTCTATCATAGAATTCTCTTTTATTTAGAGGAATATCAATAATCCATACTGGTTCTGGATGTTTTTGGGAAATCATGACTTCAAAATTCTTTCCATACTGTCTATGCGCATCGCAATAGGAAATCCTTTTGAAAGGAATTTTTGGCACCCGAAGTTTTCGGCCCACCCAGTTCAATTCTTTTTTGCATTGTTTTTTTATAGATAATATAATGGTTACCAACAATTCTTCGCATAAAGACATCATTTCTTCTCGTGTTGCTCCTTTTACTTCCAAATCAAGTTGAGAAAATTCAAATAAATGTCTTCCCGTGTCTTTTTTATCGAGAGGTTCAATGCGAACGTTTGGTGAAAAAATGAAAATTTTATTCAATGTTCGTAACGCAAGCTGTTTGTGGAAGATCATGCTCTGAGTAATGTTGTATGTGTCACCGTAGCAAGTAATGCACATGGGTGCTGTGGGATGATTCAACGGATCGGTAACTGGAGACAATATCACTGGGGAAAGTTCGATAAAATCCCGCTTCCGCAATTCCGTAGCAAGGACACGTCGTATCTCGCTTTGAATTTTCATAATAGCTTGGGTTTTTTCGCTCGCTCTTGGTTTCATAGTACCGTATTTGTAAAAATCACTATTTAAACACTATGTCTAATATATTGACAAAAATATGGTTAGATGACAAAATATAAATATATATATCGACATAATGACGAATATGATAGATAAAAAAGACGAAATGGTACTTTCAGAATTGAAAAAAAATGCACGGCAATCAACAAAATCCATAGCAAAACACATTAACATTCCACGAGTGACTGTCCATGATCGTATTCAAAAAATGATGGATCGAGGAGTCATTAAGTCATTTGAGGTCACCATTGATTATCAAAAAATCGGCTTTTCTTCAGAAGTCTTTATTTTCGTCTCTTTTTTACCGAACCCCGATGTCTCCCAGCGCCAACTTGCAAAACGAATAGCAAAATTTCCAGGAGTTTATGAGGTCCATATTATTTCTGGCGAGTATGATCTTTTACTGAAAGTAAGAGGGAAATCATTGGAAGATGTTGGAAAACTCGTAGTAGATAAACTTCGGCAACTTCAGGGAGTAGGAAAAACCGTGACCTTTGCCTGTTTTGAAACAATTAAAGAGCAACCATAATGCTCACTCGTAACATCTTTATAAGTGTTCTATCTTCAAGATAGACATGGAGGTTTTTGTCACAAGAAAAATTCCACAGGCGGGTCTCGATTCACTCAAGAAACATGTTGAAATGGAGGTTAATCCTCACGATCGAAGCCTCTCAAAACAGGAAATTATTGATGGTCTCCAAGGAAAAGAGGGGTTGCTTTGTTTGCTGACTGATCCTATTGACGAAGAAGTTATCTCATCTGCTCCAACTCTCAAAATGATTGCCAATTATGCAGTTGGCTACAATAATATCGATATACATGCTGCGACAAGGCAAGGCATACCTGTAAGCAACACTCCTGATGTATTGACCGATACGACTGCAGAAATGGCATGGGCACTGTTATTTGCCGTTGCAAGACGTATTGTTGAAGGAGATCAATTTACTAAGGCAGGTAATTTTTCGGGCTGGGCTCCGATGCTTATGCTTGGACAAGACGTAAGTAACAAAACTCTCGGTGTTGTTGGTACGGGGAGAATTGGCACAGCATTTGCGTTGAAGAGCAAAGGATTCAACATGTCTGTGCTGTATACTGATAAGAAAAAGAATACCTCTCTTGAACAAGAGGTAGGTGCAAAGAAAGTACCACTGCACGAGCTACTTAAGCAATCCGATTTTGTCTCTTTCCACGTACCTTTGATAAAAGCCACTCATCATTTAATCGATGAACGTGAACTGAAGATGATGAAAGATACTGCCATTCTTATCAACACTTCTCGAGGCCCTGTTGTTCATGAGAAAGCATTGGTCAAAGCTCTTAAAAAGCAATGGATTTTTGGAGCAGGACTGGACGTGTACGAACATGAACCATCTATAGAACCCAGTCTTCTGCAGTTATCCAATGTAGTGATGCAACCCCATTCTGCTTCAGCAACAAATGAGACAAGAATGAAGATGGCCGTCATGGCAGCAGAAAATATGATAGATGGACTCGAAGGAAAAAAACCTCGCAATTGTGTCAATCCTGAAGTATTTAGACACTAATTATATCAAAAACAGTTTTCCACATCACATAAAAATATTTAAATATAACAATTAACATAAAAATAAGGCGGTAATGCACATGAAACGATTGTTTCCTCTTGGGCTATTTCTTTTATTGCTCTGTTCAACGATTTCATTACCGATTTCATTTGCGTCAGAAGAGCAAAAAGAAGTAGGCGACATCGAATATTATGCGTTGATTGTTGGTGTCGAAAAATTCAGCGGCATCGAATACCCTGAAGAAGATAAAATAGATGATGGCATTATATCGGTGTATAATACATTATTAGAAAGTTATAATTGGGAGAAAGAAAATATAAAGATGCTGTTAAATGCAAACGCGACAAAAAATAACATACATGATGCAATAGTAAACTGGCTTGGCAGTCGCGAAAATGAAAACGACATCGTCCTTATCTTTTACGGAGATCATGGGTGGAAAATTCCTTTTTATCAAAGGAGATACGGTCATAGTACGGTATTTACTTATAATGTTACTACAGAGCAGAGATTGAATGATAAAATAACTGACAAGGAATTTGATTCATGGATTGACAACTTGGAATCAGAGCATATTGTGGTTATTCTTGATACTTGTTATTCTGGTAGGATGTTTTCATTGCGAGAAAAGGGGCGAGTTATTTTAGCTGCTGGTGGAAAATATCTTTTCTGCGGCGTTGATGAAGACGATGCATTAGAAAGTGGCATTTTTTCGTATTTTATTAGACAGAGTTTTACTGGTATTGCAGATGTCAACGACGATGGATGGGTAACTGCAGAAGAGTCTTTTCGGTATGCAAGAATACCAACCATTCATTACTCGATATGGAAACAATTTCCGTTTGTATACGAGTACAATAATGGAACACTCGTCTGGTTTTTCCAAATCCCATGGATGTACGACAGACATCTTGGAAGTATTCCTCTTGTACAATATCGCTTGTCTAAAGAGTAAAAGTCCAAACTTCAGGCTCTGCAGGCAGGTCTTCTTTTTCAATATCGATTTCATTGCCAACTTTGAAAAGCCGATGTTTATTTTTTTCTAAGAACGGATCAATACTTGCGATAGGGAGTGATAATCCTCCTATTTTGTAATGCATGGGAACGATAATTTTCGGCTGTATCTTCTCAATAATATTCCATGCCTGCACAGCATCAATAGTGAAGGTTCCACCGACGGGAATAAACAAAATATCAACGTCACCAATTTGTTGGAGTTGCCCCTCGTTAAGATCATGACCAAGATCACCGAGATGACAAAATGAGACTTCACCAATGATAAACTTATAGATGATATTTTTCCCCCTCTTCTCACCACCACATTCATCGTGAAATGAGTCGATACCTTTAATCTCTATATTTTCGATGTTTCGCTTTCTACTGTCGGTAACGACTTTACTTCCTTCTTTTTCAACAGATTTTGTGCTATTGTGATCATAATGATCATGAGAAACCAGTATAATATCGCCTGCGGTACTTGGTGCAGGTATGCCAATCGACTTTCCATCGTGTGGGTCAGTGACCACCGTTATATCATTGGTAATTTCCCAACAAGCATGACCATGCCATCGTATTTGTAACATATTTTTCCTCCCCGGTAAGCCGTAATAATGCCTACAGGATTATAAAAAATTATGGACGAAGACGCCCTATCTTGACATATGTTACTTCCTCTCCGGTAACCTGGGCAAAAAGGATTTCCTTATTGACAGAATGTGCTAGTCGTACTGCTCTGCTCATTTCTGCCCAGATACTGCTAAAGGATTGATCGACGGCATGGATAAGATATTCGGCATGTGTTTTTTCAGGCTGTTGTGTATATGCACGAAAATGAGCACCAAATTTAAATCCCGTTTTGACCAGCATCCCTCGTTTCTTCAAATCAGTAAATACTGCCAATCGCTGATTGATATCTGGTTGCGTTTCATTTATACTCCTCTCAAATTTTTTCAAAGAAACCTTATTTCCCTTAAGGTCATATATTGTGATGATGTCTTTCTTTGCAAGATAGAGGCCTTCGACCAAGGACAATTGCAATCCCCTACCAAACGGTTTTCCATAGAACTCTTTTTTTAACAAATCTTCGCTCAATTCCTTTTCAAATAAGACCAAACGATTCTCAAGCATTGACCCCTTTCCTTTTGCAGATATGTGGGTTTTTATCTTTCCTTTTGGATTTATCACAGAGATTTCATAATAGGTGATGTCTCCTTCTTCATCAACGATACCATACCAAAGACGTGCCTTTCGTTTTTTCATTGAAGCTGCCAGTTGTTTCGTTTGTTCAATGCTAAAAACATCTCTTTCAGAAAACGCCTTAATAAACACATCATCGGTGGCCTGCTCTTGTGCAGACAACACCTTCTGAAACGTCGTCGGGTTCTCATCTTTACAAAGATGTATTGCATGCCCTCTGTTTCGTAAATCTTTGAAAAGAAGATACTTCATTTCAAATGAGGGAATCAATCGAGATGCACGCATTACTAATTCTTGAAAAGAAAGTGTTGTTTTTTCGTCCACAATCTTGATCTTCTGCTCCCCTAGGAGATAGACTCCTTCTAACAGATTCAACTGTAAGACGTTTCCAGCAAGTGTTTTTCCAAAATGACTTTTGTTATACAGTCTTCCAATATCCTTTGCTCTACGTACGACAATATGGTTTTCTGCCAATTCCCCAGAAAGTTGCATTGGAAGAGGTACACTGCAAGCCTTATTTGTTTTTTTTGTAGTAATCTTCAATACTTCGAGGGGTATGGTGCTCAAAGGTGCGAGCTTTTTTCTGTTTTTTATAATAATCATTAATACTTCGTGGTACCCACTTTTTTACTATCTTCTCTTCTTGCTTTTTACCTGCAAGACCCGCGGCAATCAGTCCAATGCCCAGACCAGCCATTCCACCAAGTATTGCCATATAAATAAGATAGGTCGACCACTGCCCCCTTTCGGATATGTGTACGTTTACTTCAGGGATTCCCACATAACGTGATGAAGTTGAACGGGCAGAATAATTGGTAAAAGTTAATGCACCAGCGATAATGTCGCTGTATTTATAATATACCAACGCCGCATCGAAATTTGATTCATTTGCATAGGTTGTTGCCAACTCGTAATAACTTACGGCAAGTACAGGTTCAATTCCCAGCGATCTGCTTGTACTAATGCTGCTACTGGCACTCTCTTGTCCTCTTGCAATCTTCTCCTTGCTGGTACTGGTTGCCAACTCGAGGGCGAGATTCGCCTTTACTAGTGCTTCTAACGCTTCAAAAATCGAAGCAGCAGGATATCCTTTCTCTAGTTCATCCCGTGCCGATTCCAACAGTGCTTCCGACTCAGAAAGATATGTTGAGGTTTGTCCAATTTCTTGCAGAATAATGCTTGAATAGGCAGCTGCTTGTTGCGTATCTTCAATATATTCAACGGCAAGATTCTCTAATGTTTCATTGTTGACCTGCCCCGAATCATTAAAATAGGAACCAATACCAATCCACCACTTCACACTATTGCTTCGTTCGATAGCCCGTGCGATGCTGTAGAGCGCGCCCAAGACATCGTTCTCATAACTTTCACTCGCATCATCAACATACTCTTCTGCTTCAAAAGCACGCTTTTGTGCAGCGCCCACGCACTGGAGGGAAATCATACCATTGATAGACGTTGTTTTTGCAAGCTCACTGTTTTCCTCAAAAAGTGTTATTGCTTCTTCAAGCAGCGATTCAATGTATTCATCACGATCATCTGCCTCAAAATATTCTGCGGCATACAAGACAAAACGTGAGCTGATAAGTGATAAAAATGACTTTGTTGTACTTGAGTAATAAAGTTCTCTTTCATACCATAATATGGCTTCATCTAGTGTATCCCGTGCATCACTAAGAAATTCTTCGACAATACTCTGATAGCGGAACGGATAATAATCGGGTATGTCTGAAGTATTAAATGCGTCACTGGCGTTTACATATACTGCAGTTGCCTCCTGAAGCAATGTTTCTGCAAGAGGTTTCATGGAAGTAGTGTAGTTTCCTGTTGTGATGTTTCCATTTATCACTTCTTGAGAAAAAGTATAGCCAGTAAAATAGCCGACAACTTCGTCAATATCTTCAACTTCGATAACCTCTATCCCATAGTTGTCTTTTGCATAATCAGCAACATATCGTGGCTCCTGTTTGGTAATAATTTGGGTCCACCCATTTTGTTCCACACGTTCTGTTACTGTTTCCATATAGACCCCTTGTCCTTTGGGGATTAAGAAGCGTGTGGCGCCCACAGAGTATGCCGCATCTATCTTCTGTAAAATACCTCCAACTGGTCCGATACTTCCATCAGGGTTGATCATGCCTGTCATCATGGTCCAGTTGTTCATCTGCCAATTTTCAAGTAGTGCAATGGTAGCTGCGGTCATAATTCCTCCTGCAGATGGCCCACCAATAATGGGAGCAGACGTTCTGACCACAAAGAAATAGTCATAGGTAGAAGAGTCAATGCTGCAGTTTTTATCACGCTCAACAAGAGTACTTGCAACTTTTACGGCAAGACGTGCCGAACCCTGCATGTCGATTTGAGTGAGGGGTAAAGTATCAACAAATACCCGCCCGCTGCCGTTATCTTGGATGGTCACCGTTATCGTTGATATGACGCCAACATAGCCCGTGTCTGTTTTTCCTACCGCAGGAGCATAGACTGTTACATTCCTATAAGTAAGTGTTATTGCTCCAGTGTCAATGTGTCCCATAGTGGTAGTTGCTACCGACCATGGGGCAACAAGCGAACAGCAAAGTATCATGCAAAGCAAACCAACTGAGATTTCTTTAATCATTGTCTATCACGTCATACCAGTTTATTTCATTATCAGTATATCTTTTACATATTAAATTTTTTGAGTGATGCAAATCCATTTGCCACCACAAGCGTTTAGCCATACTCCATGATATCTATTTCCAATATCCTTAAGTAGGGGGAGAAGATACCATTCCCCATCCGAGGCTCGTATATTAGGGTGTTAAGTTCAAGCCAAAAGAATTGCATATAAATATGGAGGCAAAACACCATGGTGCAATTACATGAAATGATTTTGAGAGACGCTCATCAATCAATGCTTGCTACAAGAATGCGTACGGAAGACATGCTGCCTATTGCCGATAAACTTGATGCAGTAGGATTTTTTTCCCTTGAAGTGTGGGGCGGGGCAACTTTTGATGTTTCTATCAGATATTTGAATCAGGATCCCTGGGAACGCATTCGCTTGCTGAAAAAGGCGATGCCCAACACGCCCTTGCAGATGCTTGAAAGAGCTATGAACATTGTTGCCTATTGGAATTTTCCTGATGATGTTGTAAAAAAATTTATATATTTAGCAAAGAAGAATGGTGTTGATCATTTCAGGATTTTTGATGCGTTAAATGATATTAGAAATATGGAAATACCAATGAAAGCAGCGAGAGAAAATGGTGGCCATGTTCAAGCTTGTCTTAGTTACACAATCTCTCCAGTTCATACTGTTGAATATTTCATTGACAAATTCAAAGAACTAGAAAAAATTGGTGCTGATTCATTATGTATTAAAGATATGGCTGGAATGATTTCCCCTCAGCGAGTTTATGACATTGTAAAAGGGGTAAAAGAGGCAGGAATAAAGCTACCAATAAATTTACATTCTCATTGTACAAGTGGCATGACAGGAATGGCGTATCAACGAGCCGCAGAAGCAGGGATCGATATTTTAGATACTGCCATGTCTCCTATTTCTGGGGGAACAGCTGCACCAGCAACAGAAAGTGTTGTCGCTGCGTTTCAAAATACCCCATGGGATACTAAGTATGATCTTGAACTCCTTATTGAAATTCGAAAATATTTCCTCAAAATATGGGATAAATATCGGCATCTCCATCGTTTCAATGCCTTAAAAGTCGATCCCAGTGTCACTGTTCATCAGGTCCCGGGCGGAATGCTTTCAAATCTTATTTTCCAACTAGAAGAGCAAGGCGCACCTGGGAAGTACCGTGAAATTTTAGATGAAACAGCACGTGTCCGTGAAGAGCTTGGATATCCTCCACTTGTTACGCCATCAAGTCAAGTAGTTGGCGTGCAAGCAGTCATGAATGTGCTTCACGGTCGGTACAAAGTTATCACGAAAGAAACTAAGGATTACTGTAAAGGGATGTATGGCAAACCACCAGCCACCATTAAACCCGAAATCATGAAAAAAGTATTGGGTCCAAAATGGAAGGACGAAGTCATTGATTGTAGGCCGTCTGATTTGATAAAACCAATGTGGGATGCAAAGAAGAGGGAATTGCAGGAGATGGACGGCGGTTCACTTATCAAAAAAGAAGAAGATATTATGACTTATATCCTCTTTCCACAAGTCGGCCTCAAGTTCCTGAAAGGGGAGGCAAAAGCAGAATTCACGTCAGAACAACTTCCCTTGCCTGTTGACCACCCCCTCACTCGAGGAATGGTAAAGCAATCATTTCCTGAGTATAAAGCAATATGGCTTGAGACGGTTCCGCCAGAGGATCGTGCAGGGCCGGCACAAATTCCCACTGAATTCGAGGTTGAAGTAGACGGAGAGCCATATGAAGTTAAAGTAATACCTTCAGGTGGATTTTTGGTTGCAGGTGCCGGGGCCGCGTCATCTCAAGCAAAGCCAAAGGACGTTGAAGGCGGAGTAAAATCAAACATGCAGGGAACAATACTTTCTTTGAAGGTTAAAAAAGGCGATAAAGTCAAAAAAGGTGACGTAATTGCAACAATTGAAGCGATGAAGATGGAACAAGAAGTTAAATCGGAAACTGAAGGGGAAGTAAAAAGTATCTTCATTAAAGAAGGCGATTCTATCAGTTGTGGCGACCTTATTATGCAGATTCTTTAAGGTGTCTATCATGCTCAACAAGGTTCTCATTGCCAACCGAGGCGAAATTGCTGTTCGTATTATGAGGGCATGCAGAGAACTTGGCATAGCGACAGTCGCCGTCTACTCTGATGCGGATGCCAAAGCTCTTTTTGTCAAATATGCTGATGAAAAATTCAATATTGGTCCCGGGCCAGCAAGTCAAAGCTATCTGCAAAAACAAAAAATCATCGATGTAGCCTTACAAACACATGCTGAAGGAATCCATCCTGGCTATGGATTCATGGCGGAAAATGCAGGATTTGCAGAACTCTGCCATAAAAATGGTATTGAGTTCATTGGTCCACCCGTTTCGGCAATGAAACTCATGGGATCAAAAATCGATTCGAAAAAATCCATGATGAAAGCAGGTGTCCATGTGGTTCCTGGGGTCACTGAAGCCATCAAAGACCATGAGCGAGCCAAAGACATCGCTCATGAAATAGGGTATCCTGTTATGCTCAAGGCCTCTGCTGGTGGTGGAGGCATAGGCATTCAAATGGTTGAAGATGAAAAACAGATGGAAAAAGCTCTTTCCTCTGTTCGTCAACTGGCAAAAAACTCCTTTGGTGATGATGCCGTTTTTATTGAAAAATTCATTGAAGATCCCCGTCATATTGAGTATCAGGTAATTGGCGATAAGAAAGGACATTTAATTCATTGTTATGAACGTGAATGCTCCGTTCAGAGGCGCCATCAGAAACTCATTGAGGAAACGCCTTCTTGTGCATTAACGCCTGAACTTCGTGAAGAAATCGGGAAGCAAGCAAAACTCGCTGCAAAAACTGCAGGGTATTATAATGCTGGAACCTGCGAATTCATGTTCAAAGAGGGTAAGTATTACTTTTTAGAAATGAATACCCGGTTACAAGTAGAACACCCCATTACTGAAGCTACCACCGGGGTTGATTTGGCAAGAGAGCAACTTCGCGTCGCATCTGGTCTTGAACTCGAATACGAGCAGAAAGACATTCATCAACGTGGCCATGCCATTGAATGCAGAATCAATGCAGAAGATCCATTAAATAACTTTATGCCGGCACCAAGTAAAATCATTCGTTATGCAGAACCTTCTGGCCCAGGTATTCGTATTGATTCTGGCGTATACCAAGGATTTACCATCCCCTCCTTTTATGATTCGATGATCGCTAAACTGATCGTCTGGGCTGAAGATAGACCTCGTGCTATTGAACGAACAAAGAGAGCACTGTGGGAATTTCAAATCGGTGGTGTACGACACAACATTCCCTTCCACCAAGTAGTCATGGACAATCTGCAATGGCAAAAAGGAACCTATGACACCAGTTTTATCCCTCGCTACAAAATCCTCGATCAAGTGGTTGCTCATGTAAAAGAAACAAAAGCACAGTCAAGTGCACCAAAAACAGCGGCAGCAATGGCTGCTGTGCAAGCCGTGCTCATGGCTGCAAATCGCTCTAAATGAAATCATGTCTGAAACGTCCTTTGTAGAGCAAACAAAAACCTTTTTTCAAGAATTAGATGTTCCTATGGTACAGAAACCCCTCGTTTTTGATAGCCTTTCTTCAACAAACGCAAAAGCAAAGGAACTTGCGCAGCAAGGAGCACAGGAGGGAACCGTCATACTATCTCGGACGCAAGAACAAGGAAGAGGACGATTTGATAGAACGTGGACGTCGCCAGAAGGAGGGATATATTTCTCAATTATTTTACGGCCCACGTGTAAACCAGAACAGGCCACACTTCTTACCTTTGTTGGAGCATTAGCAGTGTGGAAAACAATTGATGATTTTTGTGACCTCGCTCCATCAATAAAATGGCCCAACGACGTTCGTATCAGAGATAAAAAAGTTTCAGGGGTGTTGCTTGAGTCAGAGTCAGACAGTGCAGGCATGAAATATGTAGTATTGGGGATAGGTATCAACCTGAATATGGATATTGATGTGCTTTCAAAGAGTTTTCATGCAACCTCTCTTTCGTATGAATTGGGCATCAATCTCGATTATTATCGTTTTCTCAAGGAGGTATTAACAAACTTACATTCATATTATGCGCACTTTACCTTGGGTGATCACGCATGGTTATTACAAGAATGGAAACTGCATTCCGATACCTTTGGAAAAAAAGTCCGTGTCGAATCATCTGCTAAAACCATCGAAGGTATCGCCTCAGATGTCGATGAGTCGGGATTTTTACTGGTAACAACGAAAACTGGTGAAGTAAAAAAAGTAACGAGCGGTGACTGTATCTATTTTGGATAAAAAGAAAAAAAGAGCGGATCTTACTTTCTGATGAGATCCAATGAACTCAGCTCTGCTGAAAGCTTATCGACGGCAAGTGACACGTCTTCAGTTTTTCGCGCGCCAGTGCAGACGATTTTACCAGAGCCAAACAGTAGCATAGCAACCTTCGGCTCTTTAATTCTGTACACTAGGCCAGGGAATTGTTCAGGCTCATATTCAACGTTTTCCAATCCAAGCCCCATTGCCACTTCGTTGAGATTCAGTTCAGTACCAAGATCAGAAATGGCAACAATATTCTGAATGACAATTTTGAGGTCTTTATAGACATCGACACCAAGTTTTCTGAGTTTTTCTGCAATGATGTCCACCGTTTTCTTAACATCCTGGACATTCTTTGCACCCGTGCAGTTTGCTTTTCCACTTCTAAAAAGCAAAGTTGCTGTTTTCGGCTCGTCGAGTCGATACACAAGTCCTGGAAATTGTTCTGGTTCGTATTCTGCTTCTTCTAGCGATTGCGCTATGACATCTAAATCCAATTTATCTGAAAAGGATGTTGATGCCACGATATTTTCTACAATTACTTCTGGCATATTTTTTCCTCCTTTTATAAAACTCCCAATGATGCTAACTTTTCCTTCATCAGGTTAACGGCGGCTGCCGCTTCTTCTATGGCTTTTGCTCCCGTGCATACTAGTTTTCCTGAACTAAAGAGCAGTATAACGGTACCAGCATCATCCATTCGATAGATTAATCCTGGAAATTGCTCGGGTTCATATTCTACATTTTGCTGCAAGAGTCCTTTGGCAATGACAGTCAGCTGAAACTCCTTTCCCAAATCTGCAGATATGACAATATTTTGCACTTTCATTTCCGGTTGTTTTTCAACATTGATACCAATCACGTGCATTTTACTGACAAGCTTCTGCAAGGTAATGGAAACATCTTCCATTCGTTTGGTACCGGTACAGATGAATTTCCCACTGGAAAAAAGCAAAATTGCCGATTTCGGCTCTTCAAAATGGAGAATGAGACCAGGAAAGTTGTCGGGGTTGTACTTTGATTCTGGTATGGCATCTGCTATCTGCCGGATATCTAACTTGTCTGCAAGCTGTGCAGAAGCGACAATATTTTCAATGGTAACATCTGCCATAATACGGTCAGCCTTCCCTCCCTGGAGTATATAAAGGCTTTATATAAACATTTTGTTTACAAAATTATGGTTGTTGGATGAAAATTACCATACTTTGTCGATATCTAAGTCAGAGGTTTTTTCTCCTTTCTTTGGTTTGGTTGCCCCATCATTTCCGTTCATACGGTCAAGGATACCTCTGAATTCATCCGTGCGATATTCGATTCGTCGCTCGCAACTGGCGATGGCAAGCTCTCCCCGTGTCCGCTCGATAAGCCCGCGTGCCATATCCTGTTTTTTGCGGATGGGGACAAGAGTAGATGGATAATCAAAATGAATGATGGCGTTGTAGATTTCTTCCATCATGTCAAGACATTCATTTGCTTTTTCTTCTTTCCCTTTTCGGATAAAATCCAATGCACGTCTTCGTAATTCACCAACCACATCACAAAGACCAAGTAAGTATGAACTATAGGTTGTTTTCATTTCATCAGGATCAGGTAGCTCCTTCCCTTTCATGATGTTAAGTAGGCATTGTGCCTCTACAACTTCCTGTGCTGCATTTTCTACAAACCCAGCATGTGACAAATCGCTGTAGTCCTTTGTTATCTCGTAGAGCTTTGTCAACTCACGATGTCCTTTTTTAATGTGGGTGCTTGCATCTTTCATTTTTTCTTGGTGTAAACACTGGATTGCTTTTCGACAACTGATAATGATGTCCCGGGATGCGCGGAGGGCGTGCTCACGTGCTTTGTCTTTTTCGTCAATGCTCTTTCCAATTTTATCGACAATCTGTTCTAAATTTTTCATGGCATCCTACAAACACACTCTGTTATTATATGCTTTCCTCTACATGAATTTTTTATTGACCCAATAATCTGCGTTCTCTCCGTTTAATACTTTGATTATCTGTTCAGCACATACAGTACCGGCTCGTATTTGCCCTTCTTTGGTATTTGCACCAAGATGCGGCGTGAGCATGACGTTATCTAAGGAGAGAAGTGGATTATTGGTGGGCGGCTCCTGTTCAAACACATCAAGTCCTGCACCTGCAATTTTTCCATTTTTTAATGCATCATACAAGGATTGTTCATCAACCGTCCCTCCACGAGCACAGTTAATCAAGCAGGCACTCGCTTTCATTTTCTCAATCATTGCTTTATTAACAATATGATGTGTTTTTTTGTTATGGGGAAGATGAAGTGATATAAAATCAGCCTTGCTCATCAGTTCTCCGAGATCTTCAATTTTTTTGATATGTTCTTCTTCCAGCTCTGCTTCTGAAAGAAAAGGATCATATCCGATAATATCCATTCCAAAGGCTCGGGCTAATTTTGCTGTTTCTTTTCCGATATTTCCGCATCCAATGAGTCCCAGTGTTTTCCCATGAAGCTCAATACCTTTCAATTGCTTTTTTGCCCACTCTCCTTTCTTCATAGTAGCATCCGCCTTATAGAGATGTCGTGATAATGAGAGCATATGGCCGATAGTCAATTCAGCGACACTAATGGTGGATCCCGTTGGTGCGTTTACTACAGGTATGCCATGCAATGCTGCCGTTTTGATATCAACATTATCCACCCCAATGCCAGCACGGCCAATAACTTTTAACTGCCCTTGTCCCCCTGCATCAACAATCTCTTTCACTGCCTTCGTTCTTCCGCGAACCATTAATGCATCATATTTGGGAATTTCCTTCAAAAGTGTAGGTTCATCCATTTCATTAAAGATGACCTCATGACCTGCGTCTTTTAACAGTTGGATAGCTTCTTCAGCCATTTTGTCAGTAATTAATACTTTCATAATTCTGCCCCGAATGCCCATATCATAAAGGGTCTAAAAATGTTTACGCTAGGTGGTCCATCCGAAAATCAATGCCTGGATACTCTGCGTGTTCTTCTAATTCCTCCTCGATGCGGATCAGTTGATTGTATTTAGCATTACGATCACTTCTGGCAGGTGCCCCTGTTTTAATCTGTCCTGCACTTGTCCCGACCACCAAATCTGCAATGAAGTTATCTTCAGTTTCTCCACTTCGATGGCTGACCACAGCCGTCCATCCTGCGTCATGAGCCATCTTGATGGCGTTTAATGTCTCTGTTACGGTTCCAATTTGATTCAACTTAATAAGCACAGAATTTGCAGCACCAAGCTTAATGCCTTTTGCAATTCGTTTGGTGTTAGTGACAAATAAATCATCACCTACGATTTGCACTTCTGTACCTAGTTTTTCTGTTATCTCTACCCACGAATCCCAATCATCTTCGGCAAGACCATCCTCGATACTGATAATGGGGAAGGTTTTACAGAGGTCAACATAAAAATCAACCATTTCTCCACCGGTAAACGTCTTTTTCCCTATTTTGTAGGTGTCGTCATAAAAAAATTCACTGGATGCAGGGTCAAGCGCTATTTTCATCATGTCGGTATAGCCAGCAATTTCAACAGCTTTAAGCATCAATTCTAGCCGATCATGCACTTTGGTGAGCTTTGCAGGAGCAAAACCCCCCTCGTCACCAATGAGCACTCCGCCTGCACCAAACCGCTTTTTTAACAACGTGGCGAGATGACGGTACGTTTCTGAAACCATCCTGATTCCCTCGGTAAAATTTTTTGCACCGGTAGGCATAAGCATGTGCTCTTGGATAGAATTTTCCTGGCCCGCATGCTTCCCTCCGTTAATGACATTACACATGGGCACAGGCAACTTATGTGGAACCACTCCAAATAATTCGCCAATGTATTCGTACAAGGCAAGACCCTTTGATGCGGCACCTGCTTTTGTTACTGCCATTGATACCGGGAGAATAGCGTTTGCACCAAACGTTTCTTTGTTCTCAGTACCATCAAGTTTAATCATAATATTATCAATGGTTTCTTGAGCACCACAGTCAAGATCAATCAGTTTAGGGGCAAGGTCATTATTCACATGTCCAACTGCTTTTAAGGTTCCTTTGCCAAGATATCTTGTTTTGTCGTTATCTCGTAATTCTAATGCTTCATGTTTTCCTGCACTCGCGCCACTGGGTGTCATGTCACGAAAGATCCCCTGTTCTGTTTTAATCTCAACTTCGACTGTAGGATTTCCTCTGGAATCAAGTAATTCGCGGGCATGTATGCTCATAATCTTAGACATCGGTTATCTCCACCACCATGATATCTATTCCTCTCATAAATTGTTTGTCTTCCATGGTAGAAACACTTAAGAATGCAGGCTAGTTCTCTGTTTCTGGGGGTAAATTGTGATACCGTATATGTATATTGTGTTCATCGTAGTGATATTCCTGGTGCTGTTGCTTGCATCGGCTATAAAAATCATGGCCGAGTACCAACGAATTGTTGTCTTCCGGTTGGGAAGATTATTGGGAATTAAGGGCCCGGGGCTTGTCTTTGTCATACCTGTTATTGATAGTGTAATAAAACTTGATTTGCGTACGCGGGTTATTGACGTTCCAAAGCAACGAGTCATCACTGAGGATAATGTCACTGTTGATGTTGATGCTGTTGTCTACTTTAGAATAGTAGACCCGCAGAAAGCAGTGGTTGAAGTGCAACGATATGATGTTGCCACAGGTTTACTCGCACAAACAACATTACGTGATGTGTTAGGGCAACAGAGTCTAGACGAATTATTATCAAAGCGGGATGAGCTAAATAAGAGCCTGCAAAGCATTATTGATTCGGGTACCGACCCTTGGGGAATAAAAGTATCTGCTGTTACCATTCGAGATGTTTCGCTACCTGAAGAAATGTTGAGAGCTCTTGCAAAACAGGCAGAGGCAGAACGAGAAAAACGGTCAAGAATCATTATCGCTGACGGTGAATTTCAAGCAGCACAAAAAATGTCTGATGCTGCTCGGATATATGAAAAGACACCAACGGCACTTCGTCTTCGTGAACTACAAACCCTTGCAGAGATAGCTAGAGAAAAAAACCTTATTGTTGTTCCTGGTGGAGACATTGGAAAGGTTGCAGGAATCGCTAAAGCAGTCAACAAAAAAGTAGAATGAAACTAACACCATTTTTTCTTTTTTTTATTTTCATTTCGATTTGTTTGACGAGCACATTTTCCGTACAGGCAGACGCCTCAAATGTGTTAGTGGTCGAGATTACCGGCACTATTGATCAATCAACAGTTGAGTTGTTTACAGAGAGCATCCATCATGCCGACGCTGAAGAGTCTTCAGCGATTATTTTATTGTTAGATACTCCTGGTGGCGGATTAACAGAGACATTCGACATTGCTGATATGATTAATGAAAGTGCAATTCCTATTGTCGGCTATGTTTTCCCTAGTGGATCTGCCGCATGGTCTGCCGGGACATTCATTCTTATGAGCACCCATGTTGCGTCGATGGGGGGTCATACAGTTATTGGATCATGCCAACCTGTAGAGATAGGTATTGACGGAACAAAATTGGTGAACGATTCAAAACGGATCAACGCGCTTGTCAAATGGATGGAAACAAGAGCAAACATGTATGGGAGAAATAAGACCATTGCGGCTCAATTCATCACCAAGAATCTTAATGTGAACGAAACAGAAGCGTTAACTGCCGGCGTCATTGAAATTACCGCCTCTTCTATTGATCAACTTCTTGAGCAGATTGATGGCAGGACGCTTGTCACATCGGTAGGGAATGTAACCATCCGGACAGCGGATGCTGAAAAAATCTATCATTCACCGTCATTAAAAGTTCAAATTCTCCAAGTGATATCAAACCCCACTCTCACTTCGTTGCTTCTTATGCTTGGTATTTTTTCCCTTATATTTGGCATTTCTTCACCAGGATATGGAGCAGAAGTCTTCGGTGTAGTCGCCATCCTGCTTTCTTTTGTCGGCTCAGGATTTGCGGTGTCGACCTTAGGCATAATTTTTATAATCATTGGTTGTTTATTGCTTATTATAGAAATCTTCGTCACACCAGGATTTGGTGTGATAGGTATAGGTGGAATGATATGTTTAGTGATGGGATCAATATTCTTCATCCCTAGCTATTCGATATTTTCCATAAAGAAATGGATGATAACCATGGACCCCTTAAATGATATCATTATACTCTTAGCAGTAGCGGGCCTTCTTCTTGCTATCTTTTTTGGCTTTTTACTTTATAAAGTCATTCAGATTAGAAAAAAGAAAGCGGCGATTGGAATTTTCGTTGGAGAAACTGCGAAAACTATCGACAAAATCACTCCTCAGCAACCAGGATATGTGCGCTTCAAAGGAGAATATTGGCATGCAACATCAGATGTAACCATTGAACCAAATACCAAAGTCGTTATTGTAAACAAAGATGAGAGCACTCTGCTCGTAAAACCTATGGAGAAATGACCAAACATTAATCAAGACCCTCCTTCTTTTAGGGGTTAATTTTAAAGGTTTGATTTTAATGAATAACGGAATCACATGTCGGTTTCTTGGTGGCGGCGAAGAAGTTGGAAAACTTGCCATGACCCTTGACTTAGATGGTATGAAATTGCTGTTCGAATATGGTATGTTGCCAGGAAAACCACCATTATACCCTCTTCCCCCTCCACCTCTTGATCTCGCGTTTCTCACTCATGCACATCTTGACCACTCAGGCATGATACCTCTTCTTTGCTCACATGCGGATCAAACAATTATTACAACAAAATTGACAGCCGTCTTGAGCAATCTCTTGCACAAAGACTCTATCAAAATTGCAAAAATGGAAGGGTATTCTCCTCCTTACAGTACTAGAGACATCAAAGAGGCAGAACACAGTGTGTTGCCCGTAGACATAGGACAAAAACGCCCCATTGGTGATGATTGCGAAGTTGCCTTTCACTCGGCGGGACATATTCCTGGTTCACTCATGTTTGAGTTAATTGGTTCTAAAAAGATTTTGTTTACCGGAGATTTCAATGTAGCGGACACACGACTTCTTTATGGAGCAAAATCGGTGTCCTGTGACATTCTTTTTTTAGAGACAACCTATGCTGGTCGAGAACACCCCAAACGAAATGAGTTGGAAAAGGCGTTTCTTGATAAAATTGAAGAAGTAGTTGGAAGAGGGGGTGTGGCTGTTATCCCTGCGTTTGCTGTTTCACGATCTCAAGAACTTGCTTTGGTCTTACGAAAGGCAGGCCATAATGTGTGGTTTGATGGCATGGGGAGAAAAGTATCAAAGATATTTTTAAAATATCCTCGGCACTTGCGTTCAGTAGAAAATCTGAGAAAGGCATTGAATAAAATCAACTTCATCCACTCTGACCATGGAAGAAAATTAGCCTTGAACTCAGATGTTATTCTTACTTCTAGCGGTATGATGGACGGAGGTCCAGTACTCAGCTATATGAATAAGCTAAAAGACGACCCAAAAAGTGCTGTTTTGTTGACAGGATATCAAGTAGAAGGTACAAACAGCCGATTGCTAGTTGAAAAAGGACAATTGGATTTTTACGGAGTAAAAGAAAAAGTATCCTGTGAGGTACAGTACTTTGATTTCTCAGCCCATGCAGGTCATAGTGAACTCATTTCCTTTGCCAAAGCATGTAATCCTGAAAAAATTGTTTTATTTCACGGAGATAACAGAGAAGCCATTGTTGAACCGCTCTCAGCTATAGCAGAAGTGCATACGCCATGCAATGGAGAAGTTTTCACCGTATGAAAAGTCAGATAACATTTAAATTCTCTAAAGGAGTAATAGCTTCAAAAAGTAATGAAGAAGCCGGCAGAGTGAATACGACCTATGACTGAAATGACGCAGCGACAACGATATGATTTAAAGCGAAAACTTGAGGAGCTTAAAGCATGTAAGGGGCGTCATACCGAACTTATATCTTTATATGTACCTCCATCAAAGCAGATTTCTGACGTAATGTCTTACTTGAAAAATGAGTTTTCCCAATCTCAAAACATTAAGTCGAAAGCAACCAAAAAAAACGTTCTTTCTGCCATCGAATCAATCATGAGTAGATTGAAAACGTTCAAGCAGCCACCAGAGAACGGTGTTATCTTTTTCGTCGGTCATAAAAGCATAGGTGCCGATCAAACAGAAATGGTAGCCTTTGTTATTGAGCCGCCCATGCCTATTACTACCTTTCTGTATCGATGTGATTCATTATTTTATCTTGATCCACTATCAGACATGCTTACCGAACAGGAAATTTACGGTCTTTTTCTTATCGATCGACGGGAATGCACGGTCGGTATACTGCGTGGCAATCGGATAGAACTCTTGAAATACATGGCGTCCCAGGTTCCGGGTAAACACGGACGAGGTGGGCAGTCACAACGACGTTTTGAACGATTGACTGAGATTGCCGCCCACGAGTGGTTTGTGAAATGTGGTGAAAAAGCAAGCGAAATTTTTCTTGCCGAAGAAAACATGAAAGGTATCTTTGTAGGCGGCCCAGGACCCACAAAACAATATTTTGTTGATGAAGGCTATTTACATTATGAAATTCAGGAAAAAATTCTTGAGGTATTTGACACGGGTTATACTGATGAATACGGATTGCGAGAACTTGTCTCTGTGGCGTCTGAAGCCATGTCCGATCTTAAAATTTCAAAAGAAAAAAAAGTGATGAAACGCTTTCTTAAGGAGGTAACAAAAACAGAAGGCAGTCTTGCTGTGTATGGTGAACTGCACGTCCGAAAGGCACTCGGTATGGGAGTTGTTGACACATTACTTCTCTCCGAGAATCTACGAAAGTACCGCGTTATGCTGTCCTGCCCTACCTGCAAACATAGAGAACAAAAAACGTTTGACGAAACGGCATTAGAAGACTTCCCTCTACCCAACTGCCCGAAATGCCAAACACCAACCTCTATGGAAATCGAAGACAAAATTGATCTCATTGATGAACTCTCAGATCTTGCTGAAAAAACCAGTTGTAATGTTGAACTTATTTCCATGGGGAGCGAAGAAGGGGACGCTCTTTATTCTGCGTTTAATGGTATTGCAGGTATCTTACGATACGCCATAGATATATAAAAACAGTAATATAAACATTGAAGTGCCGTATTTTAAAAGATATGGTTTATTGGGGAAGTTTGGGATAGAGATGAACCGATAGTTTTATAAATATTAGAATATATTATTCATCTTGGTAATACATTATGGTATCTCGAGATGAATTCAAGTCATATATACCTTCTAGTAAAATAATACCTGAATTAACATTAAAAGCAATTTTAGTAGGCGCACTTTTGGCAGTAATCCTGGGCGCTGCAAATGCATACCTTGGCTTATATGCAGGTATGACTGTTTCAGCGGTTATCCCTGGGGCAGTCATGGCATTTGCTCTTCTCAAGCCATTCAAAGGAAACATCCTTGAGGTAAACCTGGGCATGTCCGGTGCGGCAGCCGGTGAGGCGCTTGCAGCCGGCGTTATTTTTACCATACCTGCTCTTGTTATACTTGGAACTTGGCAAGAAATTCAATGGTTTGAAACAACAGCTATAGCGCTTCTTGGTGGTATTCTTGGTGTACTCTGGATGGTGCCGCTTCGTCGTGCACTTGTTCTCAAAACCGATTTACCTTTCCCTGAAGGTATTGCTGTTTCAGCAGTACTTACTACTACTGTTGGTGGTGAAGAAACAAAAACTTCAAAATCTTCAAAAAGCGTAGGCGGAATTTGGCTTCTTGTTGGAGTTGTTTTTGCAGGACTTTTTAAGTTTGCACAAGTGGGTTTAAATGCTTTAGCAGGACAGATACATGGGCTTCTAAGCATTGGTAAATACAATATTGGTGGCGGTGAGAAAGATGCTGTTTTATATGGTGGAGTTGCAGCATCCCCTGCGCTTCTTAGTGTCGGATGGATAATAGGGCCAAAAATAGCGGCTTTTATTTTTGTAGGTGGCCTTCTTGGATGGGTTATTCTTGCACCACTGATTGCTCTTGCAACTGGTTTACCGGTGCCTAATTTAGCCGATCCTGAGATTTATAAAGATGTATTGAGTCTTGGTGCAGGTAACCTTGACCTTGGCACCAAGATATGGGGTTTCTTTAGCATTTGGGGCAGCTACATTCGTTACATCGGTGTCGGTGCAATGGTTGTTGGCGGGCTTTACACTATTTTCAGATTACGCTCAAACCTCGCAGAGGGAATTAAGGAAGCAGTTATTGGTCTTAGGGGCGGAGAAACGGCTGTTAAAAAACGTATTAATCAAGATCTTAACTTTAAATTCGTATTTCTTGCAATAGGTGCACTAACTATACCCATTTTCCTTCTTTATGCATATATATCTAACGAATGGGCAATATCTGGTATAATGGCTGTTTTTGCAATACTCTTTGCTTTTATTGCCAGTGCCATTGCAGGGTATATGGCAGGGTTACTCGGCAGTTCAAATAATCCTATTAGTGGTGTGACTGTTGCAGTTCTTCTTATTACGTCACTTATTCTACTTGGTTTTGGCCTTTCAGGCACTGTTGGAGCATATGGTATAGCAATTTTGATTGCCGCGATTATTTGTTGTGCCGCTGCAATTTCTGGAGATTCACTTCAAGCGTTTGCCTGTGGTCATATGATCGGAGCTACACCAAAAAATCTGCAGATTGCTAAGATCATCGGCGTCCTTGCAGCAGCACCAATTCTTGCCATTGTTGTTCAAGCATTAGATCAAGCATACAAGATAGGCAGTGTTCAACTGCCTGCGCCACAAGCCTTTCTCATGAGCGGTATTGTTGAAGGAGTTCTTGGCGGAGGTATGGTTTGGCCGTTTGTGCTTGCTGGCGCTGTTCTTGCGTTTGTATTAATCCTTATTGATTTACCTGTTTTACCTGTTGCAATTGGTATTTATCTGCCATTTACACTTAGCGTTCCAATTTTCTTTGGGGGAATAATACGATACATTACAAATACATTCATTAAAAAGAAGTACGGCAGTGCTGAAGAAGAAGAAATTGATGATTGGGAGCTTGCCGTTAAACAAACTGATGTCAAGCCAAAAGAAAAGGTTATAAGAACCGGTCTCCTTCTTACTGCAGGGTTAATTGCAGGAGAAGCGCTTACTGGTGTTCTTGTCGCCTTTATGATTATTGCAGGTATTAACCTAAATATCTTCCCAGAGGCACCAATTCTTCCCGCAATACTATTGTTCATGTTCTTGGCGCTTCTCTTAGCATATATCCCACTGAGGGAAATATTTGCTGAGAAAAAGAAATAAACAAAAACCTCGCTTGCCAACTCTTGAAGAGATGCTTCAGTTCAGGCCAGCGAGGGGGGAATTCCCCTGGGAGCTCACTGAAGAAGGCTTAGTAAGAATAACTGTCCCGAAGTTTGAAAGTAGCTTCGGAAAATCCTTTTGTCAGTTCATTCGAAAAGGTGATACATTTACTGCCAATCTAGATAAAATCGGATCGGCAGTATGGAAGCATTGTGATGGTCGCCGCACGGTGAAAGAGATCCTTGCCATTCTAAAAAAAGAGTTTCCTAAGGAGCAAAATATTGACCAACGCTTGTTTTTATTTCTTCAACAGATGGGACAACTTAATTATCTTTATTATTAGGCTATTCGAGATGGGCCTTCTTTACAACAAGCGTTCCCCTATCTCGGTGCCAGTATTTTCTCATCTCATCAATCACCAGCTTCTGTTTGAACGGGGGCCCGTCTACCACCAATGTTTCAAATTCTCCTCCCTCACCTGCACTGTTGATTCCTGCTTTTTCATGCAGATATCGTAACTCCATAATGCACTGCTCATCAATTGTTCTCCCAAGCCATGTCTCATCAAACCCTTGAGCAAACACACCGACAATAATGATATGAAAACCTGCGTTCACTTGGTCGTGTAACAACAACTCTTGATGTTTATGCCATAGTGGAGTAAATGATTTGATGCCCAACTCATCGCATACTTGTTCAATACGGGTTCGTTGATATTCAGAGGCTATTGCCCCACTAACCACACCGTCAATATCAAGGGGTTTGAGGATGTGCTTCAATTCATTCAGCTCTTTCTCTTTTTCTCCAGCCGTTTCTGCAAAATGTAATGGTATATCTATTGCTTGTGCAAGATGTTTCGTTAGATGAATATTGACTGTATGATACATGAACGAATCTGGATTTTTGGCAAAAAGTGATACCAACCGAGTGACCTCCCACCCCCTTTGTTGAGCAATATATAGTGCATACGCAGAATCTTTTCCACCAGAAAACAGTGAAGCAACCCTCATAAGCACAGGTATCTCTTTAAACACATAAACATTTATTGTCTCTTAGTATTTCTTGTGGCAGGAGATAAGGTATGAAAATCGGTATTATCAGTGGTCATCACTTTCCTCGTCTTTTCAAGAATGCAGAGTCTCTTTCGCTTGAAACCCCTTTTGGCACCATTAATGTCGACGTTTCTTCCCTGGAGGATAATGTGCTCTTTTTTATTAATCGACACGGAACACAAGCAACGATTCCACCACACAATATCAATTATCGAGGGAACATCTATGCGTTTGCAGTAAGTCATGTTGACTATATACTCTCGTTTGGCACGGTCGGGTCAATGAATACGTCAATGAAACCAGGCGATGTTGTGGTACCTCACGATTTTATCGATTGTACAACGTCACGTAAAAAGACGTTTTTTGATGAAGAACGCTTTCATGTTGATATGTCTCAGCCTTTTTGCCCTTCTATAAGAAAGACACTACTACATAGTATACACAAACAGAAAGGTACGACAGTCGTTCATAAGAAAGGAATCTATTTGACGACCGAAGGCCCTCGCTTGGAAACTCCTGCAGAAATTTCTTTCTATAAACACTCTGCAGATATCGTGGGGATGACTCTGGCTCCTGAAGCAATATTGGCACGAGAGAAAGGCATCTGTTTTGCTTCATTGTGCCTGATTTGTAACATGGCAGCAGGATTGCAAAAGGCACTTACCGCAGAGGAAATTGCCGCTATGTATGCACAAAAGAAAACAACACTTTCGACCATCATGAAAGATGCCTGTCTCTCCCTTCCGGCAAACAAGACTTGTTCATGTCATGAGAATGTGACAAAGGCGACACTATGAAACCATATGACCTGATTGATCACACTGCCGACATCGGTATCAAAGCATATGGAAAAACATTAGCAGAAGCATTTGAACACGCCGCAAAAGGTATGTTTGACATCATTACTGATGAGTCAGAGATAGAATCAGTAGGTCAATATGAAATCAAATTAGAAGCGCCAGAGCTAGAACAGTTGCTAGTTGATTGGCTGTCTGAGCTATTGTTTTTGAACGCTTCGCAAAACCTTGTTTTCGGTTTCTTTAAAGTAGAAATTGATGAAAAGAAAAAAATTTTGAAGGCACAGATTTTTGGTGAAAAATACAATATTTCTAAACATAAGGTTGGTACAGAAGTAAAAGCTGTTACATATCATATGCTTGAAGTGAAAAACAAAAAACCGTATCATACGCAAGTTCTGTTTGATATTTAGTTAATAAATTATAATTTCCATCCCTGGATTCAAATCTCTTCCTCTGCATACATTTTTTAAGATAAGAATTAAACAAAAAGATTAAAGCCTATCTTTTAATTCTAAAAATAATGGATTTATTTAATTACCCCACAGTAGAAGAGATTCAATATTATAATACAATTGCGATTGAGATGTTCAGAAAAAGTAAACATGATGAAGCAAAAACAATTAATATCTCATATATCAAAAAAGCAATTGAAAAAGTACAAAATAAACAGGGTAATCTTTATGATAAGGCGGCATTAATGCTTTATGAACTGACACGCATTCATGCTTTTGAAAGCGGTAATAAGAGAACTGCGTTTCTAACAACAAAAAAGTTTGTAATTAAAAATGAAGG
>JAFGDG010000001.1 GCA_016932245.1 Thermoplasmatota archaeon | reverse complement strand
TCTTTTTTGCACATCCCATCCTTAAAAAAGAAAAATAATTCATCCCTTAATTATCTATTTCGGGATGAAGCCTGTAAGTCTATTTGTTATCTTAGTTTCATGGACTTTAGCATAAAAAAACCGATTCACATCTTGGCCTTGCTCGTGTTCCTTTTTGCATTTTTTATGGTTATCATCTATCCTCTTTTGTCCTTCCTCGGATATTTTTCGACGGTTGAGGAAGGCATTGGCAGACTTTCTGAGGCCGTTATTCTGGCGAGTTCTTTACTTACCGTGTTGATTTTTATTGGTACGCCACTTGTTTGGTACGCATTTGTTAATCGCAGTGGCATCAAGCAAATGCTGCATAGCATGAAATTAAAAAGCGAAGGCATTGATACCGCGTTTCTTTGGGGGATTCTTGCTGCTATTGGAATGTTTTTTATCATCATGATTATCGGCTATATTCTCATAGTATTGGGTGTCGAACAAGAAGGGCTTTCAAATATTGATGTGCTCGCAGGAAATCTTTCGCTTGGCTCGATGTTTCTTATTATTGTGGTGCAATCCATAAGTGAAGAAATCTTTTTTAGAGGCTTTCTGCTGGAAAAACTCGAGTCTTTCATAGGACCAAGCTTAGCCATTTGCATTACTGCAGTGTTATTTGGTATGGCTCATATGTCATATGGAAACTGGTATCCTGCACTGATGCCGGTCGTTATGGGACTTTTATTGGGATATATTGTAGTGAAAACACAGAATTTATATTCTGCGATTACTGCTCATATGGTATTCAATTTTGCCAGTTTTATTCTCTATCTCTTTGCACAATCGTTGGTGTCTTAGACGTTAATTCTATAAAGGGGAGACCAATCCCCCTATAACATTAGATGTGATATTATGGGTGTAGAACGAACCTTTGTCATGATAAAACCTGATGGCGTCCAACGAGGCCTTGTGGGAGACATTATTACTCGTTTTGAGCGAAAAGGTATTAAAATTATTGCTATGAAGATGGTTTCGGTAAGTAAAGAACTTGCTGAAAAACACTACGGCATCCATAAAGGAAAGCCATTTTTTGCACCAACGGTGAAATATATCATGTCCTCTCCTGTAGTTGCAATGGTGCTTGAAGGTAACAATGTAATTGGCATGGTACGAACCATGATGGGAAAAACAAACCCGCAAGATGCACGTATGGGGACGATACGAGGAGATTTTGGACAATTCATTGGAAGAAATATTATTCATGGATCTGATGGTTCAGATACGGCAGCATTTGAAATAAACCTCTGGTTTACTGCAGAAGAATTAACCCGTTATACACGAATTGATGAGAAATGGCTCTCTGAATAATCACCTCTTTTTCGTTCCGAGTTTCTGTTGTGTGCCGTTGCTTTTATAACATCATAGATAATACGGCACTAGCAATGGCATTTGATAGGAAAACTGTTATTCTACCAGATAAGACTAAATTTGAGGAGCACACCATTATTGCCAAAGGAGACGTCATCATTGGTGATCGCTGTTTATTGCAATTCGGCATCAAAACAGACGGAAGAATTTTTGTTGGCGAACATGTGATTATCGATGGTAATCTTGAGGCAACCAACGACATCCGTGTTGATATTTTTTCAGCGATTGGCGGCAATGTCAAAAGTGGCGGTAATGTGTACCTTGGAGAAAAAGTCAAAGTCAACGGAAAACTTTCACTGAAAGGAGATCTTGATGTCGGTGACAGTGTCGAGATAGATAAAGGATTTGAAGCAAAAGGCTGGATTAATATCCGGAGCCCTATTCCTGTTGTTATATATCTCTTTATATATCTAATGCAGCTGTTAAAGATGGGGCATAGTGAGGAAATCGACCGATTACTTCAAGAGATGGAAGAAAACGAAGGCGATGTAATTCCCATTTCAGAAACCTTTCTGTTTGTTCCCAATAACTCGATTATTGGTCTGCAGAAGTCAAAAGTCGATTTTAATCTTCATGTCGGAAAAAAATCATGTGTTCTTGGCAATTATGATGTCAAAGGAAATGTCTTTATTGATGAAGAATCACAGATACACGGTACTGTAAAATCAACAGCAGATGTGTTTTGCGGAAAAACTACTACCGTACAAGGAAATATCGAGGCCCATGGTGATGTCCGTATCGAAGATAAAGCAGCGATTGCCGGCAATGTTTCCGCACAAAAAATCTATCTTTCCAAAATTGCCACAGTCAATGGAACACTCGTTGCCAAAAACGGCATTTCATTTATGACGCCCTCAAAAAAGGGGGCGGAGGAAAAGGTTGCTCGCTTTGAAAGCAATGTTGATGTCGTTGATGAAGTAAAGGATATGTTGGAGTAGGTACCCATGGCTATGCAAATAGGCATTGTTGGGAAACCAAATGTTGGTAAATCCACCTTTTTTAATGCAGCAACTGATGCCCATGCCGAAATTGCAAACTATCCGTTTACCACTATTGATGCTAATCGTGGTGTGATGTATGTTCGGAAACCCTGTCCTTGCAAACAGTTCAAACTTACGTGTACACCCCATAACTCCAAATGTATTGAGGGGACGCGCTTTGTTCCTATTGAAGCAATTGATGTAGCAGGTCTTGTCCCAGATGCGTATAAAGGAAAAGGACTGGGCAATAGGTTTCTTGATGATTTACGTCAGGCTCATGCCTTCATTCACATTGTTGATGCATCCGGTAGCACTGATGAAGAAGGCAATCCCTGTAGTCCTAGCACCTACGATCCGTTAAACGACGTTGCCTTCCTAGAAAAAGAAATTACCTATTGGCTTATGGGTATTTTGAAAAAAAGTTGGGAGGCAATTGCCCGACGGTGTGAACTTGAAGGGAAAAAGATTGAAGCCATGCTTGCAGAAAAATTAACGGGATTAGGAATTGATGAACCGTATATTCATGCCGCGATTCGGGCAGCTAACCTAGATACTGCTAAACCATCGGCTTGGACTGATGATGAGAT
>JAFGDG010000080.1 GCA_016932245.1 Thermoplasmatota archaeon | reverse complement strand
TTAAATCTTATGGGTGAGGATTACCGAATAACATCTGCTGTATTGCATCCGGATGAGACTCTGGACTTGCAGCTTGATGCAATTGACGCACCGAAAATAATAAACCTGTCAGGCAAGCTAGATGGTGGAACTACTGGGAGCGAAGTTTACGTTAACGGTGAGTTAATTGAAGATGCGGGCGTTACTTTTGTAGGAAGTACCGCTGGCGGTACTTTGAGGCTCGACAGTCTGTTTTATGTTCTTTTTGCAGATGGGACTCTTGGCGATGTTTTTGTTCCGAAAGGCGAACGCTTGAGTGCACATTTGGATGAGCCCGAAGGCTTATTCGGTCTTGATGTACAATATGGTGGACTTTCACAAGAACCAACCGTGATCTTTCGCATTGACTCCGTAGGAAATGATGAATTTGACTTAGAATTCACCAACAACGAGGGAATATTCTTCGACACGCCCTTGGCCAGCAATGATGTGAGAGCGCCTGAATTTAAATGGGGAGATCATAATGATGACTTGTGCTTCAGAGACGGCGAATTCGTATCAAGACAGGATTACTTTATTGTGAACGATCCTGCAACTAATTTCACGCATGTGTTGAGATACGATAATATCGATACAAGCAACTGCCGGTTGACATTCACCGATCTCGGTACAGGCACGAGAGAAATATCGTACAACCCAACTACAAACGAAGGCAGATTGGTGATTGCAGGATCAGAATTCAAAGTGACAGTAGACGATGCTCATCCGTACGATTTAAAGGTTGATTTGAATGCAGACGGCATTTACACCCTTGAACCAGTCAAGATTTACGGCCAGCATGGCTTGGTAATATCTTTTGATGAAGATGGTTCCGCAAAGTACGTTGACTTCACCATACCTGGCAGCAAAATTGACACGGGCATCGATGAGACTGTAAGGTTTGCAATAAGACCAGTACCGGGAAACACCATAGAAACAGCTCTCGTTGACGGCGTAAGTCTATACAGGAACGAAGTCACAGAACAGCATGAAGGAATGACCCGCTATGGCAACCACTTCTTCCAATATCAGGGCAACAGCGATGTGACAGTGACCGTCCCTGCAAGACAGCTGGAAGCAACTGTGGAGTTCTACGGAAACCAGTAAAAATAAATTTATTTTTCTTTTAACTTTTTTCTCTTCATCCCTTTTTTTAAAGTGTAATACTGCGTTCTGACAGGCGTATCAATGAGAATTAAATTTACTACTAATAAGAGACAATTAAACAAAAAGTTTATAAAGTACGAAAATATCTTATGGTTATGTCGTTAGATATGCTTTTAATCCATGGAAATGGAGAAACATGTAATGAAGATGCTTTACAGAGATTAGAACAGCATTTAGAGAAATATAGGCCTAACTTTGCCATTTATGATGAGTTTACTTTTAATGCGCATGATGTTATCCAAGCAAAAGAAAGATTTTCCCAATTTGCGCAAAAATATGGTTGTAATATTGTTCTTGCGACAAACGATAAAGAAGAAGCATTAGTCGATACTGAAAAACAAAGAGCGAATTTTGAAGAACAAAAAAAGTCTGCTCGAGATGGATTTTTTTATTTTTCTCCAAATCCCGAGGCTGAATACTTGCCCGGATTACCTTCATGTTTAATGCAACTACCAAGTTCCCTCTCTTTTGATGAATTCTTAAAAACACACTATCATAGAAAAGATGATGGAAATCATTATGAGTTTAAGGGTAATAGAAAATGGGCGACAACAAGAGAAGAATTATGTCTCGCAGGAATAACTCATGAAGATGTTTCGGATGAACATATCAGAAATATTTGGGAAGACAGGGCGTACGAAGAGAGAGTAGTTAAAGAGCCCGATTCAAAAGGTAATATTCAGTACCGTTTTGTGAGAGGAGAGTTTAGGGGGTCTGATTATACAAAAGATGATTTTGAAGCGAATTCTGTTGGCTTCTATTTTGGAAGCGATGGTTCAATTTTTGCATTTCCAAAACAATGGGAGGATGTTCCAGTTCACAGAATTCCAAATACAAACATTGGCGTTTCAATTTGCGGAGAAGTCAACTATGTTAAACCAGAACATCTTGAAGATATCGATATACTGTTGAATCCCTCTCGAGAAAATGATGATCCGTTTATGAGAGCGAGAACATCAATATATGCAGGACAATCATTTTTGGAAGCAACAGAATACTTGGGCAAAATAGATGAAAGAACCCAAGAAATGGTAAAAAAAGTTTCAACATATATCGGACACAATCATGATTTTTGTCGTGATAACAATATCATTGTTACTAGGGCAGATGGAAAAAGTGCAAGTTCAGGTTTAATGTGTCTACCCAAGGGATTAAAAGTATTACGATACGCCCCAAATGATGACCATTCATATATCAAATTAGATGCAGAAAGATAATCTAACAATTCACTGATTGATTTTACTAATTAAACTAATACGTGATTTAGATTACCTCACGTACTCCACTTCACCCATCACAAATCCAGGGGCATAAATGGCTTGAAATTCTAGTACTTCATCTGATAGGTTCTCTATCTTGTGCTTTTCTCGGTTTTTTATCAGCCAGTAGAATGGTTCCGGAGTATCAAATTCCTTGCTTTGTCCGTCTGCTGTGATTATGCAGTGTGCTCCTTTGTAGAAGAAGTA
>JAFGDG010000002.1 GCA_016932245.1 Thermoplasmatota archaeon | reverse complement strand
TGCCGTTAGCATCCCACTCGGATAGACACTGGCACATAGGCAAGGGACATATAGGGTTAGAGGGTTTTAGAAATATCGTGAACCATCCACAACTCAATCACCTGCCGGGCATTATGGAGACTCCGCGTAAAGATTTCAAAGATGATTTAAGGAACATGAAAGTGATGAGGAGTTTGATAAAAAAGTTGAAATAGTTCAATGAGCACCAAACAACTTCCCATAAGACCGACATCAGGTTTTCGTATCCGATCACGCCAATATGTGAAACTTATTGCCAATCTCACTCCAGGTAGCGCTATCAATCTTGGTGGCGGGCAGGGCTACTAAGCTATTAAGTATATACTTCCTTCTAAACACCCAACTCTGAATGGAGTTACTTTTAATACAACAAGTTTTAGATATTCAGAGATGTGAAATTGTGTTGACATAAAGCACACGTTATGTTACTTTTGGTATATGACGTATTATCAATGGAATATTGAGAAAAATGAGGAATTGAAGGCTGAAAGAGATGTCGTGTTTGAGGATGTTGTATTAAGTATCATGCATGGAGCACTTCTGGACATAGTCGAACACCCAAACAAAAAAGATTACCCAAATCAAAAAATATTTATTGTTAATATAAACAATTATGCTTACCTAGTTCCATTTGTAGAAGAGGAAAAAACCATATTTTTAAAGACCATAATCCCAAGTCGAAAGATGACTAAGAAGTACTTGGGAGGAGAACAAAAATGAGACAAAGCAAAGAGGAAAAAGATATACTTGATTCTGTAGAACGCGGGGAATGGAAGACTATTGCCAACTTTAAGAAGGAAGCAAAGCGATACCAAGATTACGCCAAAGCCACATTTCGTAAAGACAAAAGAGTCAACATTCGACTGTCACAGAAAGACCTTGTTAATATTCAGAAAAAGGCTCTTCAAGAAGGACTCCCTTATCAAACCTTAATTTCCAGTATCCTTCATAAATTCATCACTGGCCAACTCGAAGAAAAGTCCTCCTGAAAGTTTTTTTGCATCTTCTGGTTTCATAATACTGAAGCTCCGTTAATATTGGGTGTTTGAAAATCATTATACAGCATCTTCAGTGTTTTAATAAATCAATCAGGGGGTAGGCTTTTATACCAAAGTTAGCTACTAACAAATGTCTAAAATGCCAAAAGGTATCTACACACTCCTCACCAAACTGGACAAACAACAGATTATTGGCATAGGAAAATTGGGTAAAATCCCCTTCCCTGCTGGCTACTATGCCTATATTGGATCAGCACGCAATGGATTAGAATCGAGACTTGCCCGGCATCTCAAAAAAGAGAAAACACTCCATTGGCATATTGATTATTTTTTACAAAAAGCAGGCATAGAAACAATTGTGTACTGCGAAACAGAAAGGGATATGGAGTGTAACATTGCTTCTCAATTATCTCAGCAACTGAAACCCGTCCCGCACTTTGGCTGCAGCGACTGCCGTTGCATCAGCCATCTCTACCACCACAAAGATAAAAACAGCCTTTCGAGAATTATCAGAAATAGTCTTAGAAAATGCGGTCTGGGTGAAGGGATCTTACTTGAGAATCACCATAACGTAAGGGGATTTCTACAAACTACTAAAGTTAAGTGTTTTCCCTGATAATTAAACCTGCTCGGCTAATGAAATGATGAAGAGAGACTAAAAAAGAACTTTGTTGAACCCGCAACACGAAGCGCGTAACCCGATACGAACAACATTGATCAAACGTTTACTCCAATATCTCAAGCAATCCAGCCAAAGTTAGGTCAAGTTTCTGCTATCGTTACTTCTCAACAACATCCCCTCTGCCAAACACGTCTTTAAGGTTCTTTAAAGCATCACCTTCCCCCATCATGACAAGCATGTCTTCCTTTTTCAGAACCTCATCAGGAGATGGTATGATGACTTCTCTTTCCCCCAGCTTTCCAACTCGATTAATGGCAACAACCGTCACGCCATAGCTGTGACGAATATCGAGATCCTGCAAGGTGTGACCCTGCATGGAGGTTGTTACTGGAATCACATTGATTTCCCATCCATCGGGTAGATCAACAAAGTTTTGAGCAGGGGATATCTCCGAAGGTTTGCCCTTTATGAATTTTAGCCCCAGCGACCCCTGGCGCAGAATTTCACGGTTGTAGACATTGATAATATCCCGTCTCCCAATCTTGCCGACAAGCTTATTGTTGTTCTCATTATCCACCACAGGAAGTTCTTCCATCTCATAAAGGCTGAATTTCCTCATGCACTGAGTAAGGTTAGCGTTCATCTCGATACAAGGACTTACAGAAATGGGTACCAGATCCTTAGCCACCACCAGCCCCGCCAGCGACTGCTCGCTCAACACTTCCTTTACATCGTGGACGTTGAACGAACCCTGGTATTTCCCCTCTCCATCGGTCACAAAGTAATAGGCTTCATTCGAATGAATCACCTTTTGCAACAGATCATTAAAACCCATGCGTTCATCAAGTACTACCATATAACGGTTCATAACATCCTTAACTTTCGTTGTCTGCATAATGGATACTTCCATACCCTGTGAAAGATCCACACCCCGCCGGGTAAGCTTCATGGTGTATATCGAATCTTTTTTTATGACAGAAGCAACAAACGAAGCCAGGATGGAACATAACATCAGAGGAAGAATCAGTTTGTAATTGCCGGTCATCTCGAAGATGACCAGAAATGCCGTAATGGGAGCATGCGTGGCGCCTGCCACCATGGCGCTCATCCCAACAACAGCATAGGCGCCTGATGAAATGACAACATCAGGCAAAAGGGAATTCGTCAGGCTGCCAAACAAACCGCCAAACACCGCACCCAGAAACAACGATGGAGCAAATATTCCTCCGGACCCCCCTGCTGCAAGAGTAATCGATGTGGCGAGCATTTTGATTGGAATGAGAAGCAAGAGCATATACCACACCATCTTCCCTTCCAGCACTGGTGTGATGGTATCGTAGCCCACGCCATAAACATGGGGAAAATACAAGAGCATGATCCCAATCAACAAAAGAATAAGAGGGGTCTTGACAAAGTCTTTTAAAGGGATTCTATCAGCAAGGTCTTC
>JAFGDG010000079.1 GCA_016932245.1 Thermoplasmatota archaeon | reverse complement strand
GCCTTGCTGTAAATGCAGGTTTTATTATTACGATCAGCGTAGAGATAATTTCTGCAAGGAACGGATTAGGCGTCTTGTTATGGTTTGCTTGGCAAACTTTTCGCGTGAACGAACTTTATGCGGTCTTGGTTATGATAGCAATTACAGGAATTATCATAGGCTATATTATCGATCAAATGACGGTGCGATTTATGCCTTGGTTCCCCCAAAAATAATGTTATATATAGACTCAAATAATAGTGCAATTTGAAGAATCTTATAGCATTCATCAAGAAAGCGCAAATTTATTTCTCAAAGCGTTTTAGCAATTTACGTTTGATTGTGTCGTAGTCTGGCAGGCGTTCTGTTGTAGCGACTGACCCATCTGCACAGATGTATACCTCCCAAATTGTTTCATCTTCAAAGAATCCGTATTCCCTGATATGCAGGGATTCTGAAGATGAACCTGCTGTTTCTACCAATTGCGCGGGGGGGTGTTTTATAAGGGAAGTGATTCTCTCCGTACCATCGGGTGCATAGTACCGCCAACCTTGCTCGCCATTCTTGATTTTTATGATCTCTGCAAAGGCTTCAGCAAAATCTTTCAAATCAGGTGTAACATTTTGAAACGATGCATGATAGGGTGAGCCCAGCACGGATGACCACGAATCCAGATCGTCTTCACCTATCCCATACAAGGATTGAATTTCATCACCAATTCGATAGCGTTCCTTGCATGTTACACACTCATAACAAGGCTTGTCGCCAACAGGAAAGCGACATGACCAACTGAGGTGCATTGGTGTACCAAGTTGGAAGCCTAACACCGCAGCGGCGGTTTTGTCCTTTACGGCGCGCAGCGGTGCTGTGATAACTATTTCAACACCACCATCTGCATATTTAAAAATCGCATCTGAAAGTAACTGCAAAAACTCGGGTTTGCTATCAGGGAACCGATCTGTTTTCAATGTTCCCAAAATAATATCCGCTCCCTCATCACTGATATCCAGAGCTGCGACAGAACACAGCAGGACAGGCTGCCATCTTGTTCTGTGATTCTTTATCCCCCAAAAATGATCTGGTATGTCGACATGAACGATACTATGCTCGGTATCGGTTAGCGCGATAATACTCTTTGCGCAATCAAGCTCTTGCGGCCACTGTTGGTTATAATTGACTGTAATCGCCTTGACTTTCTTGTAACGGTGCATGGCCCACCAAAGTGAAACGGTTGAATCAAGACCACCTGAAAACATTACAATTGCGGTTTCTGATCTCACTTTAAACTCGTGATTATCTATCTCTAGCTGTAATGGGATCATGAGTTACACCTTTTGGATATAAAAAAACATTTCAACCTCGACCACATTGTTTGCATTTACCACTCCAGAAACTGCGTTCTCCTCCGCAATAGGTGCATAAACCTTGCTCTTTCCACCTCTTAATTGTTTCTTTCTTTTCTCCTTCCCTTTCCCTTTCCATTTTCTCTTCCCATTCAGTTTTAGGCGTACCGTCAGCAATCCAGGAAACAAACCATTTGCGTAAGTTAATCGGGTCAAATAATTCATATTGATTCGAAACATAAATATGTTTATTATTTAGTATCCACATCGTATAAGTAACAACATAGCTTTGTGAATCCTTACCGCCCGTCCAATTTTCTTCTGTATATTCTAAAATAAATCCACTACAATTCGGCGTTTCTTTTCCCTTCACAATGCGAACTCTCATTGTGCCATCAGGTGCCTGGCCAAAGATCATAGGAACAGAAAATCGTAAGTAATCATACACTTCATCGATCAGGTTTTTGTACTCTGTAGGACAGGGTACAGCAACAGGATCTGTGCTAGTAAATTTTGATTCATTCCAGGCTTTTTCCAAGGCTTGTCTTCTGGCTTTCTCCTCTATGGCTTTTCTTTTTGCCTCAGCAGCCGTTTTCTCCGCCTCTCTTTTCTTCTTCTCGCGTTCTTCCTGTAAAGCCTTTACATCATCTTCAATTGACATTGCAGTATCCTCCTTTGTATCAGTAGAAAGCAAAATTTTATTGATGCGTTCTTGCGTAATATACCAATTTGGGTAGAGGCTTCTGAAGCACTCAAACCACATTACGGTGTCTTTTCCCCGCAGTATCATATATTCGAGTATTTGTTTCGCTTTCCTTCCTGCGTATACAATTGACGAGATCGCACAACTTGCCATGTAAAAAGCCAGGATCGGGAAAAACTCAATGGGGGGGTCTCCGTTGAAATACCCATGCAGTTGGCCGATCGCAAAAAATGGGCTAGCTGCCGCAAACCAGGCCATCTGCTGGAACTCTTCCCAAGGGTCGCCATACCCACAAGAGTTCCAGTCTATAATGGTCAATGACATTTCTTTTGAAACGATTATATTGCCAAAATGATAGTCACCATGGCGCAAGCTTTGGGGACGGCCCTTTACCAGCATTATGTTTTCTTCAAGGTATTGAATAACCGCTTCGTCGCCATCAAACCTATAACCGGATTCTTTGTATTGTTGAATTCGCTCCCTTGTCTGATTTGTGATTTTATTAGCCCAGTGAACATCCTCATCCTGGCCCGGGATTTGCAAAGAATGGATTTTCTGGAGGATTCTTCCCGATTGTACACCCAGGTTATACTGCTCCACCTTTGTCAATGTAGGTATGATAGCAAACGCGTCAGCGCCATCGCACCATTCCAAAACAAGGTAAACCTTTCTAATGCTTTCGGATGCAATTAAGTCCACAAGTTTTTGCGCAGGAATGCCTTCTGTATCAAGTATTTTCAAAAGGGCTGCTACTTTTTTTACACGCTCGATATTGATGGAATCGTACATGCAAATCAAATACTTCGAGCCATTCGAAGTATTGACTTTATATTTCTTGTCGTCGGATGTGCCGTTTTCAAGCATCTCGACGTTCCCAATAATCCCATCATACGAACCCGTTACCATTACTTATCACTCCCGGCATTATTTCTACTTCTTTTTTGTCCAATTTTCTCTAACTTCAAACAAGTGGATGGTATGCCCCGGATTCTGCAACCAAGACAAAATGATTATAACAATGCAATGTAAAACAGTACTCTTCCTGCACAAAACAGGTGAATTTACCCTCGCTGCATCGCCCCCAAAAACTTCTTGGTCAAAAACTGCGGCTCGGTGATGGCCGCGCCGATGCTGACCATGAAAGCCCCGCGGGCGAAGGCGGCGGCCACGTCTTCAGGGCTGTGATAGCGCCCTTCGGCGTTGACCGGTTTGCCGGTTTCCTTGACCAGAAATTCCACCAGGTCGAGGTCCGGGCCGGGGGTTTTGATACTG
>JAFGDG010000078.1 GCA_016932245.1 Thermoplasmatota archaeon | reverse complement strand
GCGGAGGGAGTATGGTTTGAGATACCTGACAATTTTGATTCAATGATCGCAGAGCTTCATTCCCATGAAAAAAAAGCTGAAGAAAGCAAGGAAATACAACACGATCTACCAGAGACAAAAGCGTTGTATTATGATGATCACTATACCAAAACCTTTACCGCACAGGTTCTCTGGAAGAATACAACCAATCGGGGAACGGAACTCATTTTAGATCAAACGGCTTTCTATCCTGAAGGAGGAGGACAGCCTGCAGATCGTGGGGTCCTGCACAACAATGGATCTACCTTCCCAGTTATGCATGTGGAAAAACGGGGAAAGGCCATTGTACATATTATCGATGGAGAGCTCGACGTAGGAGATAGTATCTCTGGGGCGATTGACTGGGACCACCGGTATACACTCATGAAACATCACACCGGGACCCATGTAGTGAATGGAGCATTACGAAAACTTCTCGGTGAACATATCTGGCAAGCAGGAAGTCAGCTGGAACTAAGCGATGCACGTTTTGATTTTGCTCACTACAAAACTATTACTGAAGAGGAAAGAAAACACATCGAACAGCTTGCAAACGAAATGATACAAAAGGGTCAACAAGTAGAAAAAAAAGTTATGGATAGAAACAGCGCAGAAAAAACACATGGATTCAGACTCTATCAAGGAGGGGTTCCACCGGGAAACTGCATCCGTGTGTTGAATATACCTGGTATAGATGTCGAAGCCTGTGGTGGCACTCATCTTAACAATATCAATGAAATTGAAAAAATTCGCATTATCAAAACAGAACGGATACAAGATGGTGTAAACAGAATTGTGTTTGCAGCAAGTGCCATGGCAGATGAATATCAGCAAAGAGAGAAACAAAAATATACAGAAATTGAAAATAATTTACCACTTTATGAGATTATAAATAAAGACAATGTTTCAGAGCAACTAAAAGAAGCTAGTAAATTACTTTCTGTTCAAACAAATCAACTTAAAAAAACCCTAGATCGTTTAAAAACGTTTGAAGAAGATAGATTAATGAAGAGTTATTCCAACGTAATTGACTCTTTCAATTTATCTAAGATATATTTTAAACAATTGAATAAAGCAATACAACCATCCCAACAATTACAAGACGCATTTAAATTATCCGAACAACAACTTAGTCAATTACAAAAAGCAATAGAACCATCAAAACAATTACAAGAAGCAGCTAACCGGGCAGCTAAACAATCTGCCGAACAACTTAAACAATTACAAAAAGCAATAGAACCATCAAAACAATTACAAGAAGCAGCTAAACAACTTGCTGATCAATCAAAACATTTTAATCTTTTAAGCCAGCAGTTGGTAAAAGAAATTGATAGGAGTTATAAAAAAAGAACTAAAAAGGATCTTATTGAAGTAAGTAGTCATCTGTTAGATGAATGGAAGAAGACGCAAAAAGATCGGAAAAAAGTCTCATCTAACGAAATTGAAGAACTGAAACAAAAAGCAGAACAAATCTTAGATACAAAGATTAAGATTATTACTGCAAAAACCAACACAGAAGGAACGTCAACAGGAGGGGCGATAACAAAAGAAGATAATTACATTGTTCATTTGTATGATGGGAAAAAACTTGTATCAATGGCCTCAGAAAATATCGATGTTGATCTCCGTAACATAGCTCCTGAAATTGGTAAAATCCTTGGTGGAAGTGGCGGTGGAAAACCACGGTTGACACAGTGTGGGGGGCCCAATAAGAAGAGAGTGGATGAGGCATTACAAAAGGCCAAGGAATTAACGATTTTAGCATTGCAAAAGCAGATGTAAGTCATCCTAAGAAAATACATCTTCTTTTTTAAAAAAATAGTTTTACAATTCCAGAGGGGTAAGGTGAATTCCGATAAAACTGAATGGCCAAATGTCTGATGAGGAAAACGGATAGAATCTGGCCCCTGCTGGGTTTTTAAACTCTAATGAAAAAACCTTCTCTTCGATCGCCCCACAAGAACGATCTTTAGAGGGGCACAGCAAGATGGACCGCAGTAACGATAATAATAGTGGCGATACACATAGTTGCGACCAGCCACGGCGGTATCTTCAAGGATGTTTTTTCTTCCGCATCGAAATACCGTATGAGACCCGCTGCGGAGTGAAACCCTTCACCTTTTTTGTCCTTTGCCATAGATGTCACCTTGTTACTCGATGTATCAGGAACATGTACTTAGGATATTTTAGCTTTTCTATGAGATTGTGGTGTGGACCCCATATGTCAAGTGCAAAATTCTATATACAAATTTACCATACCTAGCTTCAAGGGTGTAATCGCATGAAAGAGATCGAGAATCTTGTTGAGAAAGCCTTGAAATATAAGGAAAATGGACTTGCGGATCATGAGATTGCTGATGAACTTAATGTATCCAAGGAAACCGCAGTGTGGCTGCTGAATAAGGGGCAGAAAACAAAACCCGTCGGTGATCTGAAGGTGGGTTGGAAGTCCCTTGGCGTGTATCCTTCACGTATGGGCTTTGTTGCCGATACTCTCTGTGATGTCCTGCTGGAGGAGATGGAAAAGGGCTGTTTGGAAGTGGACACGATTGTGGGCATTGCTATTAACGGCATTCCCTTTGCGACAATGGTAGCGGAGAAACTGGGATTGGAACTCTCGGTATTTCGCCCTCATTCGGAGAGAACCGGTGCCTTTTCCTCGAATTATGCATCGGTAAAGGAAAAGTCTGTGGTCATTGTCGATGATGTTGTGGGAACCGGTGAAACCTTCCGCAGCGCGATCAATGCCATTAAGAAGGAAAAAGGGACCCCTGTTCTCTGTCTCGCCATGTTGAATAAGAAAAAACAGAATGATGTCGATGGCGTGCCTCTGCGAGCATTGATACGAGCTCGAGTGATTTAACCAAACGATTACTCCTTCTCTTCTTTTGGAGGCTGCTAGGCTATGGTACATTGGGCAGAGGTGTTAGCGGAGGACCTATTAAGCGATGAGCGTCAGCAAGTGCTGGCAACGGGTATTACCCCCTCAGGACCTATTCATATCGGCAATATGCGTGAGGTATTGACCACGGATGCCGTGTATCGTTCCCTAAAGGAGAAAGGCGCCACGGCGGATTTCATTTATATCGCGGATGATTTTGATCATCTGAGAAAGGTGTACCCCTATCTACCATCATCCTATGAACAGTACGTAGGGATGCCCATCTGTGAT
>JAFGDG010000009.1 GCA_016932245.1 Thermoplasmatota archaeon | reverse complement strand
TTAATGGCAGTGAAAGTACGATTCAAAGAATTGGCGGTCGTTTGAAAGAACCAAAAGGCATTAATCTCGTCATTACGAAACCATCGCAATTAGAAACATTTACGTATCCTATTTTACAAACATACAATTCGATTGCCTACAAGTTTAATGAACAGGCAAGTAAGAATTGGGGGACCATGTACACTCGGGCTGATGGCATCACCCCGTATATTACTCCATCACCCGACCCGATTGATGATGGTGCAACAGACAAAGTCGGTGCCTATTATCCCGATCTCGATGATTCAAATGTGGTACCGTATTATGCCAAAAAAGCCGGCTATGATAGTGCCTTTTCGACAAACTTTCCTGCCATTATGCAGAATTTAAATAGCGGTGTGCTTATGTGGGTTCAAGATACTCACGGATGGCATGTTGGTGGTGGGCAGGTTGGTTTTTGGGATCCTGACAATCCGTATGTCAACGAGGAAAACCCTTGGAGAGCATATGAACGGCTGTTGCTTAATCCGGGGAATCTTCGTGAATTCGTACGATGGTTTATCTATATGGCAGTTCAAGGAGAGCAACCATCAAAACTTACTGATGGATTAATTAAATTCCATCTTCTTGGGGAACGGGGGTCAACTGAAGATCCTGATGTTGGGGTGCTTAATCCTAATCTTGGAGGCATAAGTACATTTCTAAAAAACGTGCTTGGTATGGATATTCTGGGTGCCTTTGGCGTTAGGTTTCATAGGGATCGGTTGTTTTCACGCACTCCGGACAATCCCTTGTTTACCACCTATGATGGCATGGTCACGATTTCGCCAACCAGCGGAAGTGGAACAACACAGAAAATGTATAATGGTTATGAAATTGACGACGCGCTTGACAATCTTTACTCCTGTGGTATTAATACCGTTGCGTGTCTTCCTGCAGGAACTTATCTGCATACGACGTACGTCCGGCACGGTTCGGTGTATCAGATCATTGATCCGTGGTCTACTTCTGACTATTGCGCAGTATGGTTACAATCCATTATCAAGAACCTTGCACTGGGCGATACGATTGGACAGGCATATGAGAAAGGCATACGAGCATGTGGTCCCGAATTACTAATTGATCATTGGTGGTGGGATGTCTGGGAAAATGTCTGCTTCTATGGCGATCCTGATCTCCGGGTCTTCGTTCCTGGAACACAATACAGTGATAACAATCATTGGACAAAGGAAGAGACTTTGCCCGTACGGTATGACAGCGAACTTGCCATAGCTGGGCATATGCCCTATGGTTCGACAAGCCATCCGCACGAAAAGGAACCATCATCCATCCTAGGAAACTATATGCTTTGGATTATTGTCGCCATCATTGTTCTTGCAATGATCATTGTGGCTATTGTTTCTACATCAAGAAGAAAAAAGTAGGATGTGCTGTAGAAAACTCTTTGGACTACCGTGTGAGATTACGCACCGAGGTGATGGGTCGTTTATAGATATCAGAAGTACCGTCCTGCATCTCTGTGGTTAATGCCTGCTTTATAGCATCATTCTGTGTACCATGATCAAAAGTATCTATGAGATAAAAGGTATGCTGATATTGCCCCTGCGCCTGCTCTTCTTCTCCACGCATTCTTAAGATTCTGGCATAGTTCCAATACATCAACAGATCATCACGATAATAGGAAAGTGCTTGTTCTAACAGCGTTTGTGACTTTTCATAATTGCGAAGAACAAACTCTTTGATACCTACGCTGTAGAAACGACGTGCGTGTAGCATAATGATCTTTGGTGAAAAGAAAGGTATGTTATCATCTGCAGTTGTCTGTTTTGACATTTCTCGAAGCGCAGACATTCTGTTCTGTGTATCATTATGCTGTAAAAGATTTTCAATACTTTTTACGCCTAGCTTGTATATCGCTGAGAAAAGGTTCTGCTGTTTACCAACAAAACCAGGCGTTTGTGATACACTATGCATCAGACAGCAAGGAAAATCAATATCTATCAAAAAGGTGAGGACATGATGATCACCTACTATTTTTTTGTCTGTTACTTTCTGTAGATGTTCAATGAGTAATTTAGTCATTGCTGGGTGCTGGACACCCCCTTTTGTGATCAGTTCTTCAATGCTTTTCGGGTCGTCTGTCTGAAAAAAATCAACAACTATTTCTATAAATAGTTCTAGTAATCGCTCTTGCTCTAGTGCAGTTAATTGGTTATCAAGGTCCACCATGTTGGTTTGGAGCAGGTGCTTCCGAAAGGTTGCCATACAATGGTAGGGAGCATTCTCTGCTGGTTTTTCACAAACGACCTTTACTATTGGCTCATATGGATCGTAGCACATATATTCTTTGCAAATGTTCGTAAACCCGATCTTTTGTAACGTTTCTTCTAACAGATCCTCCGGGTAACAAAATCGATGAACCATGCCAGGAATATCAACTCCATATATCCATGGTAATATCTGCTTCCTGTCTTCACGGTCACCGTTTGCATAGATTTCACATGACTTTTGCAAATCTGGCGTTTCGATAATCAGTTTTTCTTGCGGCTTTAATACCCGAAAACATTCGCTTAACGCATAAATACTGCCTGTGATGCCTAAATGCTCAATAAGCTGAGATGCATAGATTTCATCGGCACTATTGTCGTCTAATTTAAGATTAGTAGCAGACATTAGTTTATCTGCAACAGTATCATCAAAAGCATCAACATTGAGGTGTCCTTCTTTATATGTTGTTCCACATCCTACGTTTACTTTCATCGGCATCACGTAATACAGCTACGGATTATTCTTATTTCTTCCATCAAAGATACTCACTGGCATCAATTTTGGTGAGGATCCCGGGAGATGTTTCTTCACCACCAGTTTCTGATACAAGTTTTGTTACTTCCTTCACCGTTACCTTCACGTCGGGACCAAATACTGTCTTATACTCCTTTTTTAACTCATCAAATAATGTCTCAATCGGAACTCCTTCATCACGTCTTACGTTATTGATGATGACTAAAATATCAATTTCGTCAATTTCTTGTTGGACCACTTGAAGTCTATCAATTTTATCGGTGTTCAATATTCGCATCACTTTTCCAGGTACATCTATTAATACATTAGGAAAAATAATTTTGTGGTTAGGCAAGACAATCGACTCTTTTATTCTCCCATGCACCTTTCCAAGTAGTTCAGTTTGCCTTCCGCATGAGCATATTCCCTTTTTCAAGGCGATAACATCTCCCATGCCAGTATACCGAATGAGGGGTGTTCCTCTCCCATAGAGTCGAGTTATTGCAAGCTTTCCAGTTTTTCCCTTATCAACAGGGTTATCGTTTGCATCAATGGCTTCAATATACACAAAGTCTGAGTTGATATGATATTCGCCTTCTTCACATTCAAATGCGACTGGTCCTGCCTCTGTCGATCCATAGACATCAAAAACTCTTGTTTGGAATATTTCCTCAATTCTCTTTTTTTCGTAGGAATCCATTATTCCTCCAGAAGAAATAATACATCGAGGATGGAGGTGCTTTCCGTATCCTTTCTCTTTTAATAATGCGAGATGACGAAGCGGGCCGGGAAATCCAAAGATGCAGTCTGGTTTGAAGGCATCAACCTTCTGTATCATTTCAGTAAGATCGTCATCAGCATTGAGCTGTTGGATATTTTTTAAAGAAATGAGGGGTTTCACTGGTTTTAATGTGGGATTTGCTCCTGCGTCGAAATATTGTGTCGGTGCAGTGCCAGAATAGAAATTAGCGATAATGGACATCTTTGATGTGTTCCATCGGATACCATACTGTCTTAATTCTCGAACATAGGCAATAAGTGCTTTTATGAGTGTATATTGATCGACATACAGAGTGACTGGATTTCGTGTGCTGCCAGAGGTATTTACGGTAACTGATCGTTTTTTTAACTCTGGAGCAACAGTTCCAGAAGGATAATAATTAATTACGTCCTGTCGATTGATAATGGGAAGCTTTTTAATATCTTTAATTCCTGTTATGTCTCCTGGCCGAATACCTGCTTCATCGAACTTTTGTTTATAGAGTGGAACCCTATAGGCATACTTGATGAGATTACAAAATGCACGGTTTTGGTGCCGTCTCATCTGTTCAAACGTAGCATAGTTTAATCGATTGATATCGGAAAGATAGTCGGCTACAATATGTAGCAATTGAAACGGATTCGTTATTTGCATCCAGGCACCTTACGCTAGGTATGCTCTCTTTATTTTACAACGTTTTTCTTTTATACGAATAATCCATCAGGTACTTTTCCGTCCATGTGACTTGCATCGACATGAAAGATCTTACAAACGATTGACGCGACATCCCATATGTTCATTTGAGGAATTTTTACCCCTTTACATACATCTTTGCCATACATGATAAAGACGCCATGGAGGGTATGGCCTCCTGAAACAGAAGGTTTCATTAAAAACGAAGGAGAGATAAAATGCTCTTTGTAGAGTGGAAAATAGCCTTCATGAGGCAATATTGAGAGGTCTGGCGCAGAGGAAGCGTATTGACCTTGGTATAATTCCTCTTTTTGATACACCTCTTTAATAATATTCTCTCCTGTTTCAGGGTCCTTAAGGTTCTCAAGCATCCGAGTTAAAAATGCTTTGAGTTCGCGGTATTCTGTAAACGAGACATTTCCTTGTGATTCTTTTTCTTTTAAATTAATGTAGATATGTCCCCCCACGCCAACAGAAAATGCTTTTGTTTTTTTCCAGTCAATGTCATGTTGCGATAAAAATAGTTTATTTGCTATCTGTTGTCCTTTTTTGTTTTCTATTGCTGCTCCCTTGATTTTAAAACCCATTTTTTCTCCGATGGTCACTAATGTTTCTGCATTAAGATGATACTTTAAACAGAGTTTTTTTAGTTGGGTAGATGGTCGTTTCTTTAATGTCAGAAGGTCCATGTCCATCAATAAGTTATTCATGAAAATGACTTTATGTAAACAATTAAATCCATGATCTGACACAACAACAAGAGTAGTATTCTTATCAATTTTTTCCAATATCTGGCTTAATAACACATCAAAACGTCGGTATATTTCAGGGATGGCATTTTGTATAAAAAGCGCGTCTTTCCCAATGCGTTGCGGTTCAGCATAGTATTTCCAAAATGCGTGTTGCAGAATGTCTGTCGCTTCAAACACAACAACAAACAGGTCCCATTCTTTAGTATCCAGTAAATAGTGTGTGATGTCTACTCTTTTTTTAAAATTATCAAAAACTTGTTGGATATATTCTCGTTCTCCTCCTGGAGGAACAGAAGTCCCAGGAGCACGAGGATAGTTGCCAAATCGCTGTTCAATTTCCTCTTGGAATGTTGCAGGATAGGTATACCCTGCACCAGGTGGACTTAGAAACCCAGTTATTAGATAGCCATTGACTGGTTTTGGAGGATATGTCCCCATTACGTTTTGTACAATGGCCTTTTTACCAGCACTCCCCAATGTCTCCCAAAATGCTGGTGCTTTGATTAATGTTCCATTTAAGAATTTAGAGCCATATGACCCCTGTTTTTTAATGATAAAATCATAGGCACCGTGGTTGCTTGGAGTCATACCAGTCATAAAAGAAGCCCATGCTGTTGATGAAAGTGGAGGTATTGTCGAGGCTAAGTGGGCAGATGCGCCGTTTTCAAGTACCTTTTTAATTGTAGGTAATTCCCCCCTTTCAACGAGTGGAGAGATAACATTAAATGTTGCTCCGTCCAGACCAATAACAATAACTTTATCCTTCTTTTCCATAGAGAGTAAGAGGTATGATTTATCATTATTTAAACAAAAGGTTAGTAGAAATGTACAATAAACTATTTAAAATATAATATTTAAATAGTATATATAATAAAAACAGGAACTGTCATCCTCAAGGAATGTCTTCATGAAGAATATCAAAGTACTATTTGCAGTATCAGTTGCGATGTTTCTTTTAATTATTTCTACAATGCCTTCTGTTGTGGCTTATGGAAATGATAGTAACACTTCGTTCATCAATCTGGGAAAATCATTCCTGTTTCGCAGACTTTCATTGTTGTTCTCCAATCAAATTCTCCCCTTTCCAACAATTTCTAAAGCGTTGGGAGAATGTCCTCTACTTCTTTTACTTGTCGAATTTTCTGATGTTTCTCATTATCCAGAGCACGATATTGAATATTTTGAACAACTGTTGTTTGGCGATACGCCAAGCGTGAGCGATTATTATCAAGAAGTTTCCTATGAAAAATTTACCTTTACCAAAGCAGAAATTTTAGGCTGGTATTCTTCCCATCATACGTTAAAAGAACGATCACGGGATGGTATTACTCGAGAAGCCTTCAGAAAGGCAGCAAGAGACAAATCCTTTCCCTTTGCTTCATACGACCAAAATGGGGATGGCATTCTCACGGCTAACGAGCTAGCCATCCTCGTTTGTACTTCTGGAGTATCTTCAGAAAAACCCCAAGGCGCATATCACAATTGGCGACTATGGGGAACATTGGGAGTTAAGACATGGGATGGAATGATTCTTAGCGGAGAACATAGTGTATTGCAGGAGTGGCAGACATGGATGGTTTTTGCTCATGAATTAGGTCACTCTCTGCAATTGCCTGATCTTTATGATTATACTAGACAATCGCAAGGTCTTGGAGTCTATAGTTTAATGGGGAATGGAAATCTTGATGGTATCAATGGTCATCATTTTACTGCTTGGGAAAAAATAAAGCTTGGATGGATTGAACCGACTATTGTTACAGAGGATGGGTGGCATGTTGTTCACGACTCAGAAACACATCCTGAGGCATTTATCCTACAAGACCCTTCTCATTCTTCAGATGAGTATTTCTTAGTAGAAAATCGCTTTCGGGGTACGTCATATGATAACGGTATGTTTCCGTTGCCCGATGAGGGCATAGCTATCTATCATATAGATGAGTCGATTCCATGCCCGTTACGCCCAAGGACATGGTTTCCCGGAGTTAATGACGTTGAATGTCACAAAATGATTGATATCGAATGTGCTGATTCGTTCTCCTCCCATTTCAAGGATGCAGATGATCTTGATGCGAATAAAAATCAGGGAGATGAATTTGATTTCTGGGATAATTCTACCTATGGTTTTCATAGTAATTCTATCCCTTGCAATAGCCGATGGTATGACGGTGGTGAAAACAATATTGGGATTTATGTCTACTCCGCGCCAGCAAGAAACATGACTGTCTATTTCTCGGTCAATGGAACGGTCCCTGGAGGGCTGTAAATGAGAAAGGTATTAATTGCAGGACTCTGTATTCTTCTTCTTTTTACATCATTCTCTTCAAATGGTCTTGGGGAACCACAAACGATCGAAAGAGAATCATTTCCTCTGCTTTTGCAACTTGCTACGGTGTTATCATCAATACGTGAGAAGCTTTCCTTGGTATTACCTAATAAGCTTGCAGATTCATCAAATTACGAGCTTCCAAGTAACTATTTTCTTTTCAATGACACTTCTTTTATCAGTTCTGGTACCAGATTGTATGTTGGCGGAGTTGGTCCAGGTAACTACTCGTACATCCAAGATGCGATAGACAACGCATCTGAAGGAGATACGGTTTTCATCT
>JAFGDG010000077.1 GCA_016932245.1 Thermoplasmatota archaeon | reverse complement strand
AGCTGGAGAAAAAAGAGATGCGACTTTTCATCCGCGGGTCTTCACTGTGTTTCAGACCACGCGGTATTCCCAGTCGCAGTTAATAAATAGAATCGCCTGAAATCTACTATCCCAATCGGAGCAAGCTCCGGGGCATTAAACCCAATTGAGAAATAAAAAGGGGAACAGTACATGAGTGAGTCCAAGGAAAATGTAAATGCACTTCTACATGAGGCTATGGAGAGCGAACGCAAGGCAATGGAATTTTATAAAAATGCCTCTTCTAAAGCCAAAAGTCATGTGGGTAAACAATTCTTTAACGAGTTAGCTGAGTTTGAACATAATCACTATCAGAAGGTAAAACACATTATAGAATTACATAAGGAGGGACTCTCCATCGAAATTACGAGTAAAGAACAGCCCATACCATCTATTGGACCCGAGGTCAAGGGAGAAATTGAATCGAACTGTGACGAAATTGTTGATGTTATACATTTAGCGATTGAATCAGAGAAGAGTGCACAACACCGCTATATCCAGATTGCCAACATGTTTGATGACAAAGGCGCCAAACATATTTTCAATACGTTAGCAACTGATGAAAAAAATCATCAGAAAATCCTTGAAGATAAGTTTTATCATCTCTCGAATAAGGGCACTATCATATGGGAATAGCGAATTTCCCTTCTCAATTGAGGGCACAGCACTGGTAAGAATCGAATAAGTGTACAGTATCTTCTAGGCCAAGAAATCGCAATAACAATGTATCACAAAAGGAGTTGTTCTAAAAACATTGAGGCTTTTTTATAAAGTACTGCATCCGCTTGTTTGTCGAAAGGTGTAGGGTCAATGTTGACTATCACTACGTGCGCGTTGTTTTCTTTTGCGATACAGGGCAGGTATGCAGCAGGGTAAACAACAAGGGAACTTCCTAACACAAGAAAAACATCACACTTTTTTGCAGCTAACATTGACTCTTCCAACGCATGCTGAGGAAGGGATTCACCAAACATGACCGTGTTCGGTCGTAAGGACCCGTTACAGGAACATTTTGGTGGAAAATCATCTAGTATTTTTTCATGCACTTCCTCCATTGAAAAACGATTGTCACAACGCATGCATCGGAAACTCCGAGTGGTACCGTGAAGTTCGATGACATGAGGGATGCCCGCTAATTGATGGAGGCCATCGATATTCTGCGTAATGAGTCTAAACAGTTTACCCCTCTTATAGAGTTCAACGAGAGCAATATGTGCACTATTCGGTTTTGCCTTTTTTATCATTGGATATCGTTCGTCTCTAAAAAAATTCCAATAATAGCTAGAATCCCTCATAAAGTGGTTAATATCTGCGTAAACTGAAGGATCGTATTTCGACCATAGACCACCAGTTCCTCTATACGTTGGGATACCGCTTTCTGCTGAAAAACCAGCACCGGTTAAAACAACCAGTTTTTTCGAATTCATAATCAATTTTTTAACTTCAGCAATCATTGGATTCCGTTCACTACCATTATGCAGTACCTATGTACATACGTCTAAAGCTACTATCATCTCTTTCCATCGCAAGGGTGATGTCGTCGAGCATCCGCTTTTTATTCATGGGCAATTGACCCTGTATTTGAATGTAGTTTGTATAATGATCGCTCATAACCGTACTTTGCACATGTAACCCATCTATCAAATCGTAGGTTTCCTTTAATATTTCATGCGGGGAGAGAATCACGAAGTTACCCGTTTTAATGACGTCTAAGATGGGTGTATTAATTTTTGGAAGGAACGTTCGCAATCTAATAAAATCAGGGTCAATTTCATTCAATGCATCAATGGTACCCTTGACATGTTGCTTGCTTCTTTCTTTCCCGCCAAGACCAAGAATAACATATTCGCTTAGTTCAATACCCGCCTTTTTGACTATTGTTCCTGCCTTTATCTGAGTAGCCTTGGTAGACCCTTTTTTCACCCGCTTAAGAACAATATCATCCCCCGATTCAAGACCAACATGTATCCGTGATAGTCCTGCTTGAGCAATTTTTTTCATATCCTTAAGACCCTTTTTTACAATATATTGCGAAGAACCATAGATGGTAATCCGCTTGATATCAGGAAACAATTTCTGTGTGTACCTAAAAATTTCAACGAGATCATCCGTTTTCATAACGATTGTATTTCCTGAGGGAAAGAACACTGTTTGAACTGAATCGCTAAGATTTCGATGCGCCCATAAAAGATCCTCCTTTATCTCGTTGACCGGTCGAACACGGAATTTCGGCCCTTTTTTATACACCATACAAAAAGTACATCTGTTGTGAGGACAGCCAACCGTGGCTTGAACAAGGAGACTGTTTGCCTCACTTGGTGGTCGATAAATTGGGCCTTCATATCTTAGTCCGCTATGGTTCATATCAGCTATTTTTATCATCTATCGGCTTATTAATCTTTAAGAGATACGGGGGTTCAAAAAATTCAGAGAGTTATGTACTACCTACTGTTTTTGTTGCGATAACATCTACGCCGGTATCTGCTACGTTTTTGAGAAGTATCTGACCGCATTGTACCGGTGCCTTCACCTTCGCTTTTTGGATAACATCTAAAACGGTGAAGATGTTATCTTTTGGAATTGGTTTTGTTGTTTTAACACTAACCAAGGGCCATTTGCCCCCAATAACAGAAATAGATGATGTTAACATGCGTCTTGGATCAAGGGCCTCTGACCGTGCATACTCTGCCCCCCTCTTACATTTATTTCCTTCTACAAGTTCACAGAGAGTTCCATTCCTTCTCACAAGGATTTTACATCCAATAGGACAGACAATGCAGGTGATTTCCTTTTCATCCATCTAAGGAAGCCTCCAAGTGATCTACCGACTTCAGAAGACTATCTGAAAGTTCCACTTTTATCTCCACCATATTTGCTGGATTAACCCATGGCAATTTTTTCTGAAAAATATCTTTACCATTTGCTTTGAGGTGAAAGACAGCAGATTGAGAAGGACGTTCAACTCGAAAGGCAAACTGTATCACACCACTTCTCGAGATTCGCTGAGGAACAATATAACGGATTCCGTTCAAAGTCTTAACGGGTATGCTATGTCTCACTTGATCAAATTGATTGAGAGCATACGATGCAGCATGTTGCCCTGCTTGTTTTGCTCCAAGAGAGAGAACATCAACGGTATCATACACCTGAAGGCAATTACCACATGCAAAAACTCCTCGAATTGTTGTCTCAAAATGTTGATCAACAATCGGTCCACCGGTCCTTTCATCAAGCTCGATACCAACTGTTTTTGAAAGCTCATTTTCAGGAATTAAACCTAGTGACAGAAGAAGGGTATCACAGGGAATTTCTTGTTCAGTCCCCTCAATAATATGTAAGGTATCATCAACTTGAGCAATAGTAACACTTTCTAAACGATTCCTCCCCTTGATACAGGTTATCGTATAATTGAGATAAAGGGGGATATCATAATCATCAAGACATTGAACAACATTTCTTGGAAGTCCACTGGCAAACGGTAAAATTTCAACAACGCCAAGCACATGTGCACCTTCAAATTTCAACCGGCGGGCCATAATGAGTCCAACATCACCGGAGCCAAGCACCACCACGTTCTTTCCAGGCATGATATTATAGAGATTGATAAACGCTTGAGCGACACCAGCAGTAAAAATCCCACTAGGCCGGTCACCCGGTATCATCACGTGCCATCGTGTTTTCTCACGACAACCCATGGCTAAAATTATTGCCTTTGTCGAAATCTTGTGTAATCCTTGCTTGTTTATAGCAATTATGTTATAATTTTTTGTGAACTCTAAAACCATGGTCCCGGTCATGCAGGATATTCCCATTTTGTTTACCCGATCAATATACATTTCTGCATATTCTGGACCTGTCATCGAATGTCCTGTTTCTTCCACTCCAAAACCGTCATGTATACATTGGGGCAGAATTCCACCAAGCCAATCATTTCGATCTACCACGATCACATTTTTTGCACCTTGGTTTCTTGCCGAATACGCAGCAGCAAGGCCCGCGGGACCGCCACCGATGATTGCAATATCCACGTCATGGTTGATCATGATTTAGCCCCCTGGTCCTACCATAGAACAGAGAAGATGTCGAAGAATTAAGTCGAATATCTGTGATATCCCTATTGAATTCTTTTTCCATGATTCGTATGATATGTTGTGTACAGAAACCTCCTTGACAACGTCCCATACCAGCTCGACATCGATATTTCACTGAAGAAAGAGTCTGAGCACCGAGAGGATTCGAAAGAGCTTCAACAACCTCTGCTTCAGTAATATATTCACAGCGGCAGATTATCCTACCCCACCGAGGATCTTGTTTTATCAAAGTCGACTGCTCCTTTGGCGACAAATCATTAAAACGTTTTCTCTTTTTTTTTATTAAAATTTTTTCTTTCCTT
>JAFGDG010000076.1 GCA_016932245.1 Thermoplasmatota archaeon | reverse complement strand
ATCAATCGTGATTTTCGTATAATATGACCAATTGCAGTCCCACCAATCTATCTGGGAAGAAACCGAAAACTCATATCCTGGTTTTGTAGAGAGATATTGTGTTCCATATAAGACATTGCTACTGATCCCCCCCAATATGAGTAAAGCGGTAAACGATGCAGCAAGAACAATTACTTTTTTGTTCATACGGCACCCCCAAACGTGTGTTTTTCGTTTACTTTTCGAATTTTTATTTCGCCACAGTCTAAAGGAATAATTTCAATGTTTTCCCCGATGTCTATATCATATGCTTCGATGAGTTGACTGGGAATGGTAACGACGATACTACTCCCCGATAATCGCGTCTTACGTATTAGAGGCATAAGCCCATCCTATGCTTATAGGAATATATATTTTGATATATATATCTTTTGTTTTATGGTACTCGGAAGTTATTTGTCGATGAGAGATATGCCTCTCCCAAAGTGTGATACATGTCAACATATAGATATCGTCGTGAGGATTAACAATTAACCGCGCAGTACTTTTTTATTTGCAGTATACAACAAAGTTACCAATGGCATTTTAAAAGGATTAAAAGAAAGACCAACAACGATCAGCATTCTTCCGATTATTACGATGATACTGCTTCGAAGTGAATCCAGATATAGCCCGTATGGGCTCCTCCGGCATCAGGAGCGGCAGGAATGTCAATTGATACCTGCACCCAGACAAAATCAGAGGTACCACTAATAGAGTAATTTGCATCGTTGAGTGAATACCGTACGTTTCGTGTTCCATCCCACGGCGTACTTAGTTGAGTTGTCCCGTCTGCACACATGTCTGCAGGATTGCCATTTCCTGCTGCCAAGGTCCACGCAGTAGTAGTACTTGAATTTTTACTTGAATTTTTACTCCACATATAGACACTATCGGCGTCATCTTCAATCTTTTGCGATCGATTTGCGTGAAGCCATATTTGTGTATAATCTGCACCCGTCGTGTTTGATACATTGATATGGGTAATATTGACATCCATCAATTCTTCGTTTACAATGCCAAATGCAGCTGTATATGTCTTGTTACTATTTGCACTCCAGTTTCCAAAACTCAATTTCACCCGAGCAGAGCTACCATTCGCCCCGTCAACGCGTAATACTCTCCCATCTGAAGAGTTATCTGAACCAATAAAACGAATATCAGCATTACTCGGGTGAACAATGGAATATTCATAGCCCACTTTGGTTACAGCGTACTGAGTGGCCATGGTCATACTCAATACCACCAGCATTACACCAACTAAAGTTAACCGTCTATTGATGTTCATCCCATTTACACATCCCACTACCCAGTTGAAAAATAAATGCGTAAGCTCTTATTTAAAGCTGTCGATGCATCCTCTTTACCCTTCTCTTTTTTTTCTTATAGATGTTGCATATACTTGTGCAATTATGTTACAAAACTACTTAAAATCGCTCAAAAATGGATAAAACATTGGCCATTTTTGTATGGTTCCGTATTATCTACGTCAGTTTTCCCTTAGGGGAAGAGATGTTGTGTATTTGGTGGTGAAGAGCACAAACTCACCACGATGATGATGCTTAGTGACACAAAAAAGGCAGGCAACATTCCTGGAACGACTAGTTCGGGAGCCATTGATGCTACAATGCCAAACTTGTCCCATATTATCACTGTTGCCGTTCCCGAAATCATACCGGCAATTGCCCCCCATTTTGTCGTTCTTTTCCACCATAGTGATAAGATAATCAATGGGCCGAACGATGCGGCAAGTCCACCCCATGCAAAGGCCACTAGAAAGTAGATGACCCCTCCCTGAAGCGCTAAAATAAAGGCAACGGCTGACAATAACAGAACAGAAACCCGACTCAACAATACCAATCTTTTTTGGTCTGCCTTCGGGTTAATCAGTTTATGATAGACATCCTCAACAACTGAAGATGTTGCTACCAAGAGCTGAGAATCGGCAGTTGACATGATGGCAGCGGTAATTGCGGCAATGACCACACCTGCAGCCCACTCCGGAAGTAGTTCCATGGCAAGTAAGGGCATGACCTTTTCAGGATCTGGTAGTCCTTTGAACATGGCAAGACCAATGATCCCAATAAGGACTGCTCCCCAGAGGCTAATAATGACCCAGGTCATGCCGATTAACGTACTGTTCCACAATTTCTTTTCATCTTTTATAGCCATATATCGCGTAAGGATATGTGGTTGACCTGGATAGCCAAAAATCCATGAAATACTGGCAAACGCAAAGAGTAAAAACAATAACCCGCCATAGCCAAACCCTGGTGAAAGTGTATTACTGTCCACTTGCCCTGCTGCACTAAATACTTCGCCTATTCCACCAAGTTTGATAATTCCTGCAATCGGAAGAACAACCAATATTGCTACAATAAGTAACCCTTGAAAGACATCAGTCCATGCGACTGCAAAAAACCCACCCATCAACGTGTAAAACGTGATAATGGCAAATCCAAGAATCAATGCAGAGGTGTAATCCCACCCAAATGTTTCACTTAATATTTTTCCACTGGCAACTAATTGTACAGAAACATAGGCTACCATAAAGATGGTGATGATGCTGGTGGCAAACCCTCGGATGAGATGTGTATCATCCTGGTATCTATCTTCTAAAAAATCAGGAATGGTGAGTGAACGAAGTCGTTCGGTAAATCTCCTAAATCGTTTGGCAATAACGCTCCAGTTGAATAATGTACCAAAGGCGGTTCCAATGGCTACCCATATGGCACCAACACCATACATGAATCCTCGTCCTGGTAATCCCATGACCAGCCACCCGCTCATATCGGAAGCTTCGGCACTGATGGCAACAGGCCACGTTCCTAATTTTCTACCTGCAATCAAAAAATCATCAAGTGTTTTGTTCAATTTTGATGACCATATGCCAATGACTACTAGAATAATAAGATACATAATGAAGGCAAGCATCAGTATATTCACGTGAGTTTCCTCCGTTCCCACAGAAGATATAGTGCGGTTGCAAGAATCACACAGAGCAAAGGAATGGTAATAAACAACCACGTTTCTAAAGGTATTTTGATTTCCTCATCAGGTTTCGGCTGTTCGACTGTTTGTGCATCAAAGCAGTATACTTTTCCGTTGGTAGATCCAACGACAACTTTACCATCATATGCTAGAGGGGATGAATCGATGGGTTTGGTAACATAGTTCTCAATCCCTTGAATATGATAATCGGGAGCAACACTCCACTCTAGCCGGCCGGTTTCTGCGTTGAGGGCATAGAGTGTGCCATCACTCGATCCGACGAAGACAAAACCACCGTAGACTGTTGGAGATGATTTAATGCTGCCATGTGTTGAAAATGCCCATTTAAGCGTTCCGTCATCAGCATCAATTGCATATAGGTTGGTGTCTTCAGAACCAACAAAAACAGTATCCTCATATATTGCGGGGGAGGAATCAATGCCCCAGCCGGTAGTAAATGTCCATTTGAGAGTGCCTGTTTTGCTATCAACTGCATAGAGGGTGTTATCCCACGATCCAAAATAGACGACATCTTCAGTTACTGCGGGAGACGAGCATACGGGACCACTTGTTTCATACGACCACTTCTTTTCTCCCGTTTCACTCCCAATGGCATAAAGGGAACCATCGTTTGATCCAACATATACTATGTTATTATCTACTGCTGGTGAAGAATAGATATCGCCGCCAGTTTTGTACCTCCACATTATCGTTCCCTTGTCTGCGTCAAGCGCATAGAGATTCTCATCATGAGATCCACAATACACCACCCCTTTAGCATAGGCAGGTTGAGACGACACTGCTCCAAGGTTGTTCTGCCATTTGCATTCTCCTGTTTTTTTGTATAGTGCAACGATACCGTCACTGGAGCCGACAAAAACAAAATCATCAATCACTTTTGGTGATGATATGCCGCTTTCCCCTATCTCGGCAGCCCAATAACATCTTCCTGTCTCGCTATCAATCGCTAAGACCTTATCCTCTTGTGAGGAGACAAAAACTGCGTCCTTTTTGTCGGATGGTACAGAGCAAACACCGTCTTTACATTCACCTAATGCATGTTCATATTCCCAATAGAGTCTGCCCGTCTTTTCTATAGATCGTTGATTTGGGCCACTGTCGCGATGGTTATTGTTTGTTGAGAGGCCATACAGATGTACCCACCCACAGGCGGGGAGATCAGAGTACCCTCTTTTTTGATCGTCTAAGGGGTGCTCGCTTTTCAAAAAATCTGTACCGTCTGGTTTTCCCATGAAACACCATAGCCCAAAGTCTTCAACGTGTGTTGAATCAGTGATTTTACCATCAGTTGATCCTGATACGATTGGCTCTGTAGAAATGATTTTTTTTGCGATATCTACATCTATCTCCCCATAATACTTCTCTATCAACTCATCAAATTTTTTATCTCGAGGGGAAGGTATAAAATTTCTTAAAAAAATTCTACCAGGAATGCCAAGCCCTAAGAATGAATTAAGTTCCCATCGCACCTTTGCATCTTTGGCATTGTTGCAGGACCAGATAACCCCATTTTTCGTTCTGGTTACGGCATGATTATAATAGGCCAGTTCTAACGAGGCAATTTCTCCTGTTTTGGTATCTCCTATTAACCAGTCATTTGCCATAAGTCCATTATTTTTTTTCACAAACGTCTCAATCATTTCATCGATGCTCTTTGAGTACTGAATCGCAGTTCGCGCTCTCACCACAATGGGGTCCCCTCTTTTTCTCCAAGAACCTAAGGGATCAAGTGTGGTCTCCATTAAAATCATACCTGCACTGTTTTGATAAAAATCCTCGTCACTCCATATATGACCTGGCGAGGTGGTCATGAGCATACGGTATCCCCTGCTCGGTTCAATATCAAGCACGACATTCCACCGTTCACAAATGTAATTGTGCCACCACCCTTGGTTCCAAGTACTTCCAAATGTCGAATGAGCTCCTACTATGCCCCCATCTACCGTTGCATCGCCTGTCGCAAGAAATGCACTACATTTCATCCCATTTTTCACGTTTTCATTTCGGTACGAAAGAAACATAGAGATTTTACTGTAGAACCACCGTGATCTTAATCTCAATACGTATACAGAATATGTTCGAAAACGAGACATCATCTCATACATTTCGTTCATGGCAAGTATGTCTTTATAATCGACATCTCTGCCATCAATGCTACCTCTTCTCTCTTTAACACCATCTGCTATGCCTTGTATCTCCTGCTTGTATTCTTCCGGATATTTATTCCAAAAAAGTCTTACCGCATCTTTCCTTTGAACATCCCATGACCACGTCTGCGGAAAGATATCCTTCCATCGTTGAATCATATCAACAATTTCATCAGCAAGAAGATAACCGTGCTGATATCCTCGCTCATATGGCTCTCCTTCTATATGGAGGTAAATCCACCCATGGGTATTGTAGCGATAGCCCTTTTCATATTGTTCAGAACTTATAGTATCTGCTCTGTTATCGCTATTATCTATTGCAACAGTAAAGTCAAGCGAAGGGGCTAAAAGTAGCACGATGATAATAAGACTGTACACTATTTTTCTCATCTCAACTAAAAATATATATACAATCCTATATAAAAGCTTATTTTTCTACATGCTATGGATTAAATGTTAAAAACAAAATTAATATATATTCCTTATATACTTTATTTATAAATATGGAGGAATACGTTTGCGTTCTCACAAAAGAAGATATTATCAAATAACATTGGCGCTAGCTCTGGTTACTATTCTTTTACTTAACCTTCCAGTAACGGTGCTACAAAGCAAATCTCTTTGCGATAATGAAGAAGACGTCGCAGGAGAAACGTATGATCTTTTAATTATAACCCCTCAAGAATTTTCGCGATATCTTTCTCCTCTTGTAAAACATAAAAATGATCATCAGATTAAAACTATAAAAATCACAACTGGAGACATTTTTGAACAAATGGCAGAAAAAGGAAAAGATCACGCAGAAAAAATTAAATATTTTATTAAAGATGCGGTGGAATCTTGGGGAATTACCTATGTGCTTTTTGTGGGCGGTCGTAAAGGACAGGGCCCGGTAGAGCAGTGGTGGGTTCCAGTTCGTTATACACATTTAAATAGAGAGTATGATAAATTTCCGGAAGGAAAATTTTTGACTGATCTGTATTTTGCTGATATTTATGATGCTGAAGGCAATTTTTCTAGTTGGGACACTGATGATAATGGTATTTTTGGAGAATGGCCGAAAAATAGTTCAGCAACGGATATCCCTGATCTCTATCCCGATGTCTATGTCGGCCGTCTTCCTTGTAGAAATAGTCTGGAAGTATTATTTGCTATTCGAAAAATCATCCGATATGAAACTGAACCCTGTTCAGATTCTTGGTTTAAGAATATGGTGGTTGTTGCAGGAGATACATATCCTAATAAAACCGCATATATCGACGGCGAGGTATATACTCAGATGGGTCTTGATAAAATGCCCGGATTTGATGCAGTAAAAATCTGGGCATCCAAAGGAAACCTTCATTGGACAACCATTGTAAAAGCTATGAACAGTGGTTGCGGTTTTATCTGGTTTTCTGGGCATGGCGGCCCAGGAACATGGGCTACTCACCCGCCATATGACGAAAAAACGTGGATTGGTGATTTCGGTTTATTCAACATGCGATTTCTTATTAACAGAAATAAATTGCCTATTTGCATCTCGGGCAGCGGGTGCTTTAATAACATGTTCAATGTCAGTTTAATTAATCCTTATTATATCTATGGATCATTGTCTACGTGTTGGGGATGGGCATTAGCAGGTAAACCATTTGGGGGATCTATTGCTACGATCGCCTCTACAGGATTTAGTTATGAATCGCCAGATATTAACGTTGGTGTTGGAGGTTGTGAGTGGCTTGATATGCATTTCTTTGGCGAGTACGGCCTTAACGGCACAGACATTCTTGGTGAAACGTGGGGAAACACCATTACCTCTTTTCTGCAGAACTTTACCATTGATTGGAATGACACGTCGGCTGATGGTTATGCCCTTATTGCAAAAAATGTTGAGCAATGGCTGTTAATCGGTGATCCCAGTCTCAAAATTGGAGGATATGGTCCCTCGTAGTCAGTATAGTATATACGGATAATCAAATAAGAAAGCACATATAATTATAATGGCCGGTACTGTTTTTTCCAGCAGTGATTATTTTTTCTTTTTAAAATGAAAGACATATCGCGTAGGAATGCGTTTTTTCTTCCCGGTCCAATAGCCACAATGTTTACAACGAAATTGTATGGTCACTTCCCCACCCCAGATGGTAAGATTCTTCACTCGGTTAAGCCCCCCACCGCACACCGGACACTTGGTCATGACTTTTTTCGGATCTCCCTCGCGAGAATGAATTTCTAGGGTTACAAAGGTACTCTGAAGTGCAAGCATGCGCAGTCTAGTTGTGCTCACCCCAAATTTCTTCTTTTTTGTCTTTAGTTCTTTTTCAACTAACTGTTTTAATCTGTGTTGTGAGGGTACTGTACGAAATTTCTTTGCTACTTTTTGCAGGGCAAAAATAATCTGCTGATCAGACGGTATGTGATACTTCATGAATCTAAAGTCATTTTTTCTATTTCAAGCGTTGAGTGACTAAATCGTCTTCAGAAGGTCTGTTCTGGTGACAATGCCTACGATGGTGTTGCCCTTCAATAAGGGAAGTGCTCCGATGTTATGCTTCAACATCACTTTTGCTGCTTCGATTGCGGTCATTCCTGGCTCTGCCCAGATAACTGGCGATTTCATGACATCTTTAACCAGAAGTTCATCCAATTGATGTTTTTGTCTGCCCAAGGGGAACGACCGTTTGAGAGCGGCAAAGGCAAAGGCAATTTCCATGTCCGAGATAAGGCCCACAAGCTTACCGTCGTTAATAACTGGCAGTCGAGCAATATTATTATCAATCATTATCCTTCTTGCATGAACCACTCGGTCATCAGAAGAAACCATGTGTAATTTTTTTTGCATAATCTCTTTTAGTTTCTTCGTACTTGTCACCAAAGGTAACAAATCCGCCTTTGTTACTACCCCCACCAACGTGTCTTTTTCCATAACAATGAGCATGGTAGGGCCAGGTTCGCCGACCTTCTGTAAGATTGTTTTAACTGACGTAGTCGGAGTAACCACTTCTACTTGTTTATCTGTTACTGAGGAGGCATGCAATCGGGATGCAGGAACTCCCGCTTTCCGTTTGGATCCCAATTTCATGGCAATAGTATTGTCGCTTATGGTTCCAATAAGTTTTTTTTCTTCAACAACAGGGATTTTCGTTACCTCGTGCTTTTTCATTAATTTCAGTACATGTCTAAGATTCACGTCTTTATCTATGGAGATAATTTCTGTGGTCATCACATCTTTGATTTTCATGTTCACGGTGTCTTCGTCTCCCATAGGTATACAAGATGCTCATTCGTAATTTAGTGCATCAATACAATCCTCACATAGTAATCTCCCATCAACGTTCCTGAGATTGGTAGAAAGGGTACCGCAATCTTCACATTTTCCTGAAAAAACTTGTTTTTTAAGATAAGCTTCGTCTCTTCCTACAATGTCGGACCATTCGCGAGATATTTCTAGCAGCATGGGTGATAATCGAAGAACATCTCGCTGGGTGATAATGCCAATAAGTTCACCCTTTTCGACTACGGGCAATCGTCTGATGTTGCATTTACTCATAATTTTCATAGCTTCTTCAATTTCCACATAAGGATCAATCACAATAAGTGGCGTTTGCATAATGTCTCTAACCAATACCTCACTTGCTTTCAAATCTTCGGCGACAACCTTCTTTAAAATATCACTTTCTGTCAGAATGCCAATAGGTTTTTCATCAGAGACGATACAGTTCCCGATTTTCTTTTTTCTCATAATTTCTGCAGCTTGTTTTACCGTCATTGTTGGGGTTACGGTTACTGGGCTACTTCTCATTGCTTCTTTGACCAGAATGTCTCCTTTATTCATCTTACCTCCTCCTCAAAATATGCTTCATATGCTCTCATGTAGCCCAAACATTAAAACCTTTAAGTGTATTTTATCTTTTTCATAGGTATCACTAATTATAGTGTGCATGTGCGAAACAAGCTAGGAGACGGTGCATGGTCACATTTGTCATAAAAGGAATTCCAAAGGCTAAGCAACGACCCCGATTTGCTGCTCGGAGGGGAAAGGTGATAGCATATACGCCAAAAACCACTGCGTCGTTTGAAAATTTAGTCAAATTAAAAGCAGAAAAAGAATTTTTACGCCCTCTAGAGGGAACTATCAGTCTTGCCATACGATTCTATCTGCCGCGCCCTCAACGGATGATCTGGAAAACCAGACCTATGCCTGAAGCATGTTGTGACAAACGCCCCGATATTGACAACCTTGCCAAAGCAGTGATTGATGGTCTCAATGGCATTGCTTTTAGAGATGACGCCCAGATTGCTGATTTACACGTCACAAAAAAATACCATGCTGGTGATGGTGAACCAAAAACGGTTATCATAGTTGATGGTGTCAAGAATCATGGCACGCAATCATCATTATAATCGTAATATTAGTATCGTTCTCGATATCCCCTCCATGGAATATGTTTCGAAATCTTTTTAGAATCATTGTGTATTCTTGCTGTGCTGATGGTCATGAAAAGATTACTTATTGCCTATGACGGCTCAGAAGCATCAAAAAAAGCAATTGATGTGGCGCTTAAGTGTTCTCATGAAGACGATGAAATCACCCTTCTTACGGTTATACCGGCAGAACTTTCCGAATCTTCGTTTACCAAGATGTTGCTACCTACTATTGATCTTAGCGAGATCGTAAAGTCAGGTACATTCAAAGAAAAAGCTATGGATAACTTATCAAAAGTAGTAAAAAACATTGAAGACAAGGTTAAAAAGGTGCACATTGCCGTTGAAACAGGAGATCCTGCCGACGAAATTCTTATTTCTGCAAAAAAACATGAGACAGATATTATTGTCATAGGATACAAAGGCTATGGAAAAGAAGGACGATTTTTACTTGGCAGTGTGACTGATAAAGTAGTACGGCACGCAGGCGTGTCTGTACTAGTGGTACGATAACCGTATTTTTGTGATGTAATGCATCCTGCAGATGAACTACGGGGAGTGAAAAGTAACAATCTTTCTGGTAAACGGATAGTTCTTGGTGTAACTGGGAGTATTGCTGCAGTTGAATGTGTCCGTTTAAGTCGAGAGCTTATTAGACACGGTGCTGAGGTCATTCCAGTGATGACATACGCAGCAACACATATTATTCATCCTGATGCCCTTGAATTTGCCACCGGTAACAAACCCATTCTTAGTTTGACTGGGAAAGTAGAGCATGTCTCATTATGCGGGAAAGTAAAAGATCCTGCTGATTTGTTGCTTATTTCCCCGTGCACGGCAAATACCATTTCCAAAATTGCTCATGGTATAGACGATACGCTGGTAACAACCTGTGCAACGACTGCACTTGGCTCTCACATACCCATCATGCTTGTTCCTGCAATGCATCTTTCTATGTACGATCATATTATTATCCAACACAATATCGATCGCTGCAAAAAGGCCGGCATTCATATTGTCGATCCTGCAATTCGAGGAAACAAAGCAAAACTTGCAGCAAATGAGGAGATTGTCGCTTCAGTCATTCGGATTCTTGGTACGCAAGATCTGGCAAACAAAAAAGTTCTTGTCATTGGAGGAGCCACTGCGGAATCTATCGATGATGTGCGAGTAGTTACTAACAGAAGTTCGGGAAAGACTGCTATCCATTTAGCACAGCAGGCGTTTTATCGTGGAGGAACAGTAGAGTTATGGTTGGGCCAAGCAGGTGAGCAAGTTCCTGATTATATGAACGCCGTCCGATTCACCTCAATTGATGATCTTGTTTCTCTCTTGAAGAGAACCGCACTCGAGCACTATGACAGCATTATCGTCTGTGCCGCCCTTGCTGATTATATTCCTACCCGACAGAAAGGAAAGATTTCCTCAAGCAAAAAGCAATTGACGATATCATGTAATCCTGCACCAAAACTGATCTCTACACTACGCAAACAAGCCCCGCACGCCACCTTGATTGGCTTTAAGGTTGAAAGTGCCCCTCGCACCATTGAGAAGAATGCCATGGCACTTCTCAAAGGCAATCATCTTGATGCAGTAGTTGCCAACACGATACGCGGCTTTGGCGATGACGATAATGAGATTTGGATATTTCGTGCTACTGGAAAAAGCACACATAAAAAAGGAACGAAAGAACAATTGGCAAACGACGTTCTCGATATTATAAAATAGGAGCAATCATGAAAGTAATTGCCTTTGCACCTGGTCATATTTCAGGGTTTTTTGAACCGGTGTATCATACACAAGATACCTCTCGCTCAGGATCTCGTGGTGCAGGCATTAATCTCTCGCTTGGCGCGCTCTCAGAAGTTTACATAGAGCATGCAACAACGCCGCAAATCGATGTTCTCGTCAATAATAAGGTCACTGGTGCACCAACAACGAAGTTGGCCGTCACTCATTTGCTTGGAAGCCGTCCTTTGCATGTCACCATTAAAACGGAATTGGGGCTTCCTGTTGGCCAAGGATTTGGTATGAGTGCCGCAGGTGCCCTGAGCGCATCATATGCCGTGGCAAAGCTTCTCGAACAACCGTTAACAGAGGCAATGAAAGCAGCGCATACTGCCGAAGTACAATTGCGAACAGGCCTGGGAGACGTTATTGCCAGTTGTTTCGGTGGAATTGAAATTCGAAAGCAACCTGGTCTTCCTCCATGGGGATTAATCGAACATATTCCTGGAGCATGTCAACTTGTTCTCTGCGTCATTGGTAAGAGAATAGATACGAGAAAAATATTGTCAGACGCATCTAGAATGAATGATATCGTCTCTTATGGAAAATATTGTACAAAAAAACTCTTGGAAAATCCCTCTCTTAAAAACCTCTTTTCGCTTTCGTATCTTTTTACGACAAAAACAGGTCTTGCCACTGATCGTGTTCTTCAAGCAATTGAAGCTGCCAATCATGTTGGGATGGCCAGTATGTGTATGTTGGGCAATGCCGTCTTTGCAATGGGTGAAACTGACAATCTTGTTCGTACCCTTTCAGTCTTTGGAAAGGTCTGTACCTGTGCGAGCGATACTGTAGGCACTCGCCTTGTTGAAGGATAACAGAACTTTTATTAAGAAGCATTAAAAAACTTCATTACTTACGGTACCACCATGGACTTTTCTGATGTTTCCGATGATCATTATCGTAAACACTTGCAAAACATCGACGTTCATCCCATCTTTATTCTCGGACTACATCGATCAGGAACAAGTATTCTGTATAAAATGTTGGTTGAAACGGGGGCATTTAATGCGGTTACCGCCTACCATCTTATCAACTATAATAAACTACTCGTTAATCATCTGCATGGAACGGAAGAACAAGCAAAACAAACACTCGATGCATTTTTTCAACGCAGCCAGCAGGACCGGGGTATTGATAACTTATCATTAACTGCGGATTTTCCTGAAGAATATGGCTTCCTTTTAGGTAGACGAACCATTGCTATGAATATTACTCGAGGCAATAAAGACCTCTTTATAGAATTGGCACAAAAGATTCAATTTATTGCAGAAAATAACAAACCACTTCTTCTCAAAAATCCCTATGATTTTTCTAATTTTCTCTATATCAAGAAAGAGTTTCCCCAGGCAACATTTGTCTTTATTCATCGACACCCCTTCGCCGTATTAAGCTCTACGATGAAAGCCATGAGACTGCTGTTGAATGGAAAAAATCCCTATACGACTGAACTTTTTCGATTGTATGACATCCTGTTTGATCATCCTCTACTTCTTGCTCTCTCTCGTTGTTTGGTTAATTCCCTATCCTCCCTTGGCGTTTGTTTGTATGCACTAATATCTGCGGCGTCCACACGTTATTATCTTAAGAACATTGCTCGTCTTCCGCCATGCGATTACATTGCGATTACCTATGAGCAGCTCTGTGCAGATCCTCAAACTACTATGAACGATATTCTAGATTTTTTGCATATATCTCCACCAAAACCGATCGATTTTACACGGTTTATCAAACCTAGAAAAACCACTCTTGATTTTAGTGTAACACACATGAAACGCTTTATTTACACCTATATGAAGCGTTATTTTAGAGCATTCAAGTACAGTCACAAGATTGAGGAATAGTCTACTTAGAGTAAACATTCAATCTCTTGTTCAATGTGCTTTAATATCTCGTCTTGTTTACCTGGATTATATCCTTGGAGATTATGTTGATATCGTTCGAGGTTAGCAAAAAACGTTCGTAGGATTTGCTCATCAACCGTGAGATGATATTCACCAAATCCCAGTTGTTCTATGCATTGCCCATTTAACACTTGTTCAAACTGATGCCTGATGGGCAAAGAACATATTGGCTTTTTCAAATACAACGCTTCACTGATGACCGTAAATCCACCATTAGTAATCACTGCCTTGCATGTTGCAATGTCGGTATAGAATTCATCATCGTTAAATGATTTATAGATGATGTTTCCATCAGTATGGGTCTTATTAAATCCGTACACTATGAATGTTTCATCAAAGTGCTTGAGAATGTCGCAGAGAAACGCCATCGACTGTGATGTTTGATACACAAAGATATGATCTTTTGTTGTTGGATGGTTCTTTCGTATTCCCTCTTGAATTAAAGGTTTGAAAAACATAACGGTTTTGTTTTTACTTGTTTTGTCTGAAAAATCATAGATAAGATACTTGTCTGCGCCGTACATGAAGACTTTTAAGGCAATAAGCAAGGTTAACCATGGTACGAACTCTTCAAGAGGTACGGTGTATGTTCTATGCAACAATGCTTGCGGGTTGTCGATACTTACTCGCTTGATTTGATGCAATCGGGCTGCCACATGACTAATTGGTTCTGAGTCAGTAATGAGAATATCGGGTTTGAAATCCCTAATAATAGCACGTACTCTCCTGAATGATGTTGGCGTTTTTGCGATGGTAGTGTACAACATGTTAAGGCAGCTATAGAACAGTCTTACTTGGTTGCCTTTGTATTCAAATCGCGGTGATTCTATCTGTTCAATCTGCTCAAATTCTCTTGATAAATAGTGATAGGCTTTCCCTCCTGCAACAATAAAAACCTCGTGCCCTTTCTGTTTGAGATAATGAATAAGAATTCTACTTCTACTTGCATGTCCTAATCCCTCCCCACAAAGGCCGTACAGAATTCTTGCCATCGGCCCTCTATAACAGGTACCCCCTAAAAAGACTACTTCTTTACCGGTCTTCTATATGCTCTCCCGCCCCAGATGATTTCTTTTTTGAAGACAGACGCAAGATTGTTGTAAGCAATAATAAAGAAAACAACAGGAGTCATCAACGCATAGGAGAGAGATGAACCAAACTTTTGTTTGGGATACATCATCACGCTTCTGAGCATTCTGTGGGCAACAAAGCCGTTGATCATTTCAAAGACAATGGTTGATGCCATCAGTATTCCTGGAAGTGTCCATCCCAGAAGAATCAACAAAAACCCAAAGATAGTGATGACCTTCCCCCCACAAAACCCAATAACCGAAAAAATCCAGCTTGAGGGGTAATACCAGCGAACCCACGTATATTGACGGGTTCCAAATCTGAGAAAGGAGCGAAAATCTCCATCATACGTACTTTCAACAATGCTTTGTGGCACACCTTGTATTTTATACCCTGCTTTTTTTACTGCCTCAGTTAAAATCAAATCATCAGAAAATCCTTGTTTCCATTGCTCTTCAATATGGAGTGTTTCAAATATCTTTCTTGTAATTGCTGTCGAACCGCCCCACGTATAGTTCACGATATGAAAAAAGATGGATGCGGTAGAGAGCATGTTCCATGCAGAGACTACCAGATATTGCAGGTTTTCTGGAAAGTACCACCGATATCCAGTTGCTGCGCCAGTGCGTTCATCTTTAAGAGGATCAACAAGATGAGTGAGCCACTTGTCATGGGGTTTAATATCAGCATCGGCAAACACAAACACGTCGACATCACCAGTGGCATGTATGCCTCCAATCAAAGCAGAGATTTTTCCGCTACTCCCTGCAATATACGGTGCAGTAATAACAGAAACCTTGTGATTATTTCTATAGATTTTGGTTAAGAGTTTGAAGGCAGGATCCTGCTCGGTATCGGTGACAAATATCACCGTATAGTCGTTGTACTTCTGGTTGCATATGGCGGTGACATTTGACTGAAAGTCTTTATCAACTCCTTTACAGGGTACAATCACACAGACGGTGGGAAAAAATGATGTGTTGATATCGTGGCGCACTCTCCACCACGCAAGAAGCCATGCCAGAATATATGCCAATTCAGTAACAACCGCGATAATTCCAAAAGCTAAGAGGAAAATTGTTATCATGGCTCTCAGCATCTCTTATCATCTGAGTCTATAAAAGCCATTGCGTGCCATTATTCTATTTTAAAAGACGGAGGTCTTGATAGCCACTTACTCCCACCCATATCTTTTGATCAATGCCGGGAAGTGTTACATTTGCCCGTACCCTTACTTCCATTTCATCAGGCAAGACTCTCCCTGTTTTAAAAGAAAGTAGTTTAGAATAAGGCATAACCATTTGACCTTTGAATGCCCCAACACTTTCTGCTTGAACAATGCCACTTTCTAGCTGTGTTTCAGCAATCAACACTTTTTTTCCATTATCGATTCGATTTGCAGTAACAACAATATCCGTCAGTTCGATATCTAATTTTGTTGGGTTATTAACTTCAAGAATAATGTTGTCAAGAATGCCTTTGAAAGTGGCTTTGTAATCGCCGCGTATGACAACATCGACGGGGTCATCCGAAAGAATTGTTTTTATGCTGGGGACGTCGATTTCCATCCTTAGGTTAAGGGGAAGTGATTTATTGAAACCTGCTATGGCGATACCCACTGAACCACTGAGGTTTATGAGTAGTTGTTGCGCATTTAACGCTTCAGTGCGTATCCATCCTTCACCTGTCCACGTAGTGGTGTTTTTTGCAGGGATACTTCCACTAGGGGCCATAAAAGTCCCCACTATCGTTTCATTTTCTGTTTGAATGTTGGCTGAGAGATTTTGAATTAAAATATCAAAGGTATTTGGGTTATATGTGTCGATTGTTGCAGTCAGGTTAATTTGCTGTTGTGTTATATTGCCAAATCCTGTTGTAATGGATATTTCAGGCAATGAAAGTGTATCTACAACCTCTTCTAGTGATGTTTTTACATTGATGGATAGGGGTAAGGTTTTTGTGATAAAACCAATATCAACGCCGATTTTTCCAGTAATTTTCGTTGTAAGTAGTCCCGGGCTTTGCCCATTCAATGTAATAATTGCTATCTCTGTAAATGTTGTCATTTTATTTGCAGGGATGTGCCCTCCTTCGATTACGATGTTAGCAACGTCGTCTCCACTTGGCGATACGGTAGTGATTTGTAGATTTTCTGCGTGAAGACCGAAACTGTTCGTGTTGTCGACCTCTACCGTTGCTTGGAGAATCATCTCATTAGCACTTATCTCGATGACATCAATAGAAATGGTGGTTTCTGGCATATCAAAAAGCTGTATATCGACAAACAGCACTGTCGCCGTTAAAATGTTAATAATGGTAACCATGGCAAGGATAAACTTCATTGTTCTTTTTTTCATGATAAGGACACTTTTTATACTATAATTTATATAAAAATGATTTATTGCCTATATATAAGTTTTCATATGTAAATAATCATAAAAACATCCTTCACATATAATGGCAGGTAATAAGAATAGACCAATAGAAATTTTTATAAACTATTAAATATATTATACTATATAAAAATTGACTAAGAGCTGATATCTATGAAAAAACACATTGGTGTAATAAGTCTCGTAGTAATGCTAGTCTTGACGAGTTTTATGATTATATCCGTAAGTGCAGATGAACTGATAACCGAAGGTTTTGAAGAGGGTATTATGCCTCCTTCAGGAGGTTGGTATACTGTTGAAGAGAATCTTAATCAAACGTGGGGGATAGTAGATGGCAACGTATATCCAGAGTATGTTCATAGTGGCGAATATGCAGCGTGGATAAACTATGATTCAAGTTTCTATTCTGACAATTGGCTAATCTCACCAGATTACACTCTTAGTGAATACGAAGAAGCTACGCTCTCCTTTTGGGCTGCATCCGATACCAATTTCCCAACGGCAACAGTGGAACTTTACATTCGAGGAGATGGTTTTAGTGATATGATTTGGAACATGACTGAAAATGAAACCTGGCCCGACTTCGAATATAGGCAGAAAAGCTTTAATTTAAGTTCATACTGTGGCAATACCATCAATATCTCCTGGCGCTATGTTGGATTAAATGGAGAAAGTTTTGGACTTGATGATATAAACTTAGAACTTATAACCCCCTCACAACACACCACTACGATTACTATTGAAAATGAGTCACCGGCAAACAATAGTGTTGATATTAGTATTTCTCAACCTAATGTCAGTGTTGATATTTCTGCAGTGTACGAATATTTTAATGGATATATGGGTGCAGCGACCCTTCTTAACTTTAATTGGACGATAGAGGGAAAATATATTGAAAATACAGGAGTAAACGATGACGAGGCTGGCACCAAAACGGCTAACATTCTTACCCCTCTTAACTATTCAACTGAAGTAATTTGGTACGTGAACGTGACCGTCAATGAGTTCGAAGAAAAGAAAATATTCAGATTTACTACGGAAGGACAACCAAATCAGCTACCAGAGGCAAACTTTACCTACATTGTAGAAGGAGTAAAAGTCACATTTAACGGATCAATCTCTTATGATGAGGATGGAACTATCACTAATTACACCTGGGATTTCGGTGATGGAAATGTAAGTTACATAGCAAATCCAGTGCACTTCTTCGGCGCAAATGGCAGCTACGATGTAAATCTTACAGTACAAGATAATGAAGGTGCAAACAACAGTTACAATGATACCATTACTGTTGCCAATGCACGTCCAGTGGCGGAATTTACTGCCGAATCTGATGGGAAAAAGGTAACCTTCACCTCCACATCATCTGATGTTGACGGGACTATTGCCAATTACACCTGGGATTTCGGTGATGGAAATACATCCTATGACGAAAATCCAGTACATACCTATGCTCAAGAAAATAAACAATACACCGTTACATTAATGGTAACCGATAACCTGGGGTTAACAAACTCCACAACACAAATCATTAAAACACAAGATACTACAGATCCCGCTGTTGAAATTGTTACTCCCCAGCGCGCTCTCTATATTAACGGTGAAAAGAAATTTGGCCGATTCCTTGGTATGGCCATTATCATTGGCGACATAACCATTGAAGTGAACGCCTCTGATGAAGGATCCGGCATTGCAAAAGTCGAATTCTACGGTGGTCTTTTAGGAACAAAACTTCTCGGAAACGATACCGAAGCACCGTATGCCTTTGAGTGGACCCGAGATCGAATCAGATTTTTCCACATTCAAATCTTAAAAGTTGTTGCCTACGATACTGAAGGAAACACCGCAATGGATAGGATGATTGTCAGAAAGCTTCTGTAACGTATTATCTTATTCCTCCTCTCTTTTTTTTAATTTAGAATAGAAGTGTACAGAAATCTTTATAAACTATTAAATTAAAGTATACTTATAAAATTGTCATATGTGGTTGATATCATGAAGAAAACCTATAGTACTCTCTCCGTAATCGGGATAATGTTCATAGCTAGTATGATGGCCATCTCAACAGTTAGCGCTGATGAGGACGGCATCTCTATAACAGATGAATGTCCTGAGCATGGTGCAAGTAATGTATCCTTGACTTTGTCATCGTTGGATTTTACGTTAGATGAATCACATGGATACTCTTTAGATTACACTGTAGAAACAAAACCAGATATTGGCAGTGGAAGCGATTTTGGCGTTGGAAATGGTACCTATTTCATACCCATTATTGTAACTCCTCTCGAATGGAATACTCTCTACACTTGGTATGTCAATGTCACCGATGGCATGACATGGCATAACGAGACCTTCATTTTCACCACAATAGAAAAACCACAAATTGTCGAAGTTGATGATGATGCAGACCTTGGTTGGTATGACTGTGCCCATGTGAAAACTATTGAGGAGGCTCTCCAAAATGTTTCTGAAGGGGGCATGGTTTATGTACACAATGGCACTTATTTTGAGACTCTCACCATTGCTAAGCCATTGAGTTTAATAGGAGAAAATCAAGTTAACACCATCATTAATGGTCAACTCTGTGGCGATACGATTAATGTCTCGGCAACAGTGACGGTTGGAGGATTTACTATTAGTAATGGCTTGGGTGGTATACGTGTGCATAATGCCACTGATGTTATTATTGCAGAGAACACAATCTCTCAGAATGGTATAGGTATCCTTATTGAGTCAGAATCAAACAATACGGTTGTTTGCTATAACAACTTCAATAATACCATAAATGCACAGGATTTAAGTAATGACTCTCACTTTGATTATGACGGTCGAGGAAATTACTGGAATGATTATAATGGAACAGATGCTGATGGTGACAGAATAGGAGACATTCCATATACTATCTCTGGCGGAGAGTCTAAAGACAGGTATCCCTTGATGTTTCCCTTTGGTGAATTACCGCCTGTTGCAAGATTTACTTATACCATAAAAGACAATGCCGTTTCTTTTGAATCATCATCCTATGATATTGATGGATCAATTGCCTCATATTATTGGGAATTTGGTGATGGGACTAACGCAACAGAGGCAGATCCTGAACATGAATATGAAGGGGAGTATGCCACCTTTATGGTTAATCTCACGGTGACTGATAACGATGGGCACACCGGTACTTTTTCGCATGAAGTGAAGACTAATGACACGACCGCTCCCACTATTCATAGCATGGTACCAGAGAAAGGCATCTACCTGCGAGGAAAAAAGAGTTTCATGCCGCGACCAATCCGTATGGCCTTGATTATTGGAGATATTACGATTGAAGTCAATGCGTCCGATGAAGGATCAGGTATTAAACAGGTGAATTTTTTTATCGACTCCATAAGAACTCGTGGTAATCCTGTGGGTAATGATACGGAAGCACCGTATACGTACAACTGGACAAAAACTCGTTTTATTCGGTTCTTCCACATGCATGTACTCAAAGTAGAAGTCATTGATAACGCCGGCAACAGTGCAACAAAGACAATGATGGTGCGACGAATTCTCTAATATTCCTTTTTTCTCTTTTTTAAATTTTCGTTGTTTTTCCTTTCGCTAATTCAATTAAATGTTTTTCTCCATCTTCCGGTCCTTTTGCAAATAAAATGTCACCGGCATGTATCTTACTATACTTTGCAGGTCCGTAAAACCACCGGTTCTGCCGACGGATGGCAATAATCGTCATACCTGTTTCACTGGCAAGTTTTAACTTCCCTAAGCTTTTTCCGCAAAGGACAGACAATGGTTCGACTTTAACTCGTGAAAACACAATGTCTGATTCCCGAATACTCATTTTTAAAATAGGATGCAATTCAACATCTCGCAACTCAACATCAGCAATTTCTTGTGCAGCGTCAGAAATTTTTTCTCCACATTCTGCAAGACGAAGGACCGTAAGGGCATCGTTAACCTCTAATTTTTTCTGTTTTACCTGTTCTAGCGTTTGTTCTTGTATATTTTGGTATAACCTATCGACAAGATCCTCCAATTCGTACACTTCTTCAGCGATGGTTTTGTTATCATATAAAATGGAAGAGTACGCCAGATCAACCATCAATTCAGATTTGTCTTTAATCTCTAAGACAATATCCTCGACGGATTTATCCCTCATTCTAACACCTTCAGTTTTCCTTGGAGGAATTGATTGAGCTCAGAATATCCCTCATCGGTTCCCCGAACAATCAGCCAATCCTCTGCTTTTAGGGTTGTTTCTGCAGGAGGATTATAAATCCAGCACTCTCCTCTTCTGATAGCAATAATTCTCATGCCTGTTTCCGATTCAACTTTTAATGACCCAATGGTTTGCTCGCATGCTTTTGATTCGCCAGCAATGTTCACTCGAAACAGTTGCTCATCAGCTTGTTTTAAAATTTTTGGCAAAATCGGTCCTTGCTTTTGAGAAAGTAAATTCACAATATCGCCTGCTGCATTGGAAATGCTTTCAGCTGCTTCTGCGACCTGTAAAATACCTGCAAGTTGCTCTGCATCTTCTTTCGTTCGTACAGCCATCATTGCCATCATGCGGATGTCATAATTAAGCGTGTCCATGCGTACCTCAAGATAGCGTACCTCTTCAGCGATCTCTTTGTTGCTGAACAGCACTGCAGAATACGCAAGATCGATAATCAGCTCAGAGATATCTTTCATTTCAGTCAGTAGCTCTTTGACCGATGTCGGTTTATATTCCAGTTCACTGAATTCTTCTTTTTTCCACTTTTCTTTTGGTGTTCTCTGAAGTCTTCCAAATATTCTTATTTTCTTTTTTTTACTCATAGTCCTACTCCAAAAATTCCTAAAATTAAAAATAAAAGTACAATGCCCATAACATCTCCAATAGTTGTAACAACAGGTGCAACCATGTCGTCTGGGTCCAGTCCTTTCTTAAATGATAAAAATGCGGTTAGGACACTAATCATAACAATTACACATATCAAAAAGAACCCTGCTCCAACGATAACAGTGACAAACGTAATCAAGCCAATTCCCGTATGTAACCCACCAAATACTGCTATCCCATAAATAAGTATCGCCAACACCGTATACGTGACGACGCCCAACAGCATTGTGACAAGAACATTTGATCTCATCTCTTTATCATTTACGGCTGGTGTGATATATCCTACATGAAGCCCAGAGGCAAGTCGAGCACCAAGCACACTGCCTATATTGCCACCAACACTGTTGATGACAGGGATGGTGATTAAAAAGATAGGAAACAGGATCAGCATCTCTTGATTCCCTTGCAGTAACTGTCCCGCAAACAACTCAACCAGTACACAAACAGTTAATAGCGGAGCACTGTACCGGACAATGGTCTGCCAACGGTGTATCATACCATTGCCTCCACAAAAACGGCACTCCCAAAGATACACAGCATCGTGATGATGTCCCCGAAGGTAGCAAGTGCAGGTCCAGTGATGTTATCGGGATCATATCCTCGTTTGAAAATTTGATAGGTAATGCCTACCGTGAGAAAAGTAAGAATGAGGGCAGAGAGACAACCAGCAATCAAGACAATAAGGATCAGTTTCAATGGATCGGGCTGCACCTGAAAGAGCAATGAAGTTACGTATGCTAAAATACCGATGCTGATGGAGACAAAAACACTTAAGATTAATGATCCAAGAATATTTTGCTTCAGATCTTCATTCCACATATTGTCTGCATCGATGATGCCTAAGTGGTAGGCAGAACCAAGTCGAGAACCAAAGGTTGTACTGATGGTGCCTCGTAACGCAATAATGCCAGGAATAACCACGATAAGTCCAGGGATGTTTTGCAGTACCTCAGTCATTGCGCCCAGTGTGCTACCTGCAAGGATGGCACCAATACCACACAAAATTAGTAGGGGGAGGCTCTGTTTCACCATTTCCTTTGCATACATATGTTGCAGCCTCCATTTGATAATCACACCCCATTATAGGTAACATGCTCGATAGCGTTTCCATACCTCTTCGGTATGGTCATCTAATGCCTTGATACGTTTAACATCCTTTGTTGGTTTAAAAAGATGACTGAATCGTCCTTGGTAACGAATCCATTCCTCGATGGGCTTACGTTCAATCTTTTGCTCTAACAGCAACTTACTTTTGCCATTGAACGTCATGATCTCGTTTTCGTATTCATACAGTGCCCATGCTCCTGTTTCAACGGCTAATGCACCCATTTCCACCGTTTTTTCCATGCCAAACCGCCATCCTGGGGGACACGGGGCAAGAATCTCGATGTACTTTGGTCCTCTGATGCCTTTTGCTTTTTTTACTTTGTTATATAAATCCTCAGGATAACTAATGCAGGCTTGTGCTGCATAGGGTGGATGATGTGCTTGAATGATTTCCCCCATTTCCTTCCGGAATTCTGTTTTTCCGCCAACCGTTGTTGTCGTCCACGCAGCATACGGTGTTGCGCCACTCCGTTGAATACCGGTGTTTGAGTAGATTTGATTGTTGTAACAGATATAGATGAAATTGGTTTGTCGCTCAATGGCACCAGAGAGTGCCTGAATACCAATATCATAGGTTCCGCCATCTCCCGCCCATGCAAGGACTGTGGTGTCTTTCTTCCCTTGCTGTCGTAATGCAGCCTCAACACCAGACGCACCTGCTGCTGCCGCTTCAAAAGCGATATTCATCACCGGGACATCAAACGACGTGTACGGATACAAACTTTCAATGACGGCAGTACAACACGCAGGAATAACTATGATGGTGTTTCTGCCTAATGCCTTAAGCACTAATCGCAATGCAATGGTTGCTGGGCAACCTGGGCACGCAGCACTTCCGGGAAGTAAGCACTCATCTGTAGGTAAATCTTTGATTGCCATTAGATTCCCTCCTGCAGTCCATACCATACTACTTCTTTTGTTTTGCCTGCTGTTGCTTTCTTACATATGGTTATAATGTCAGTGTATGGGACATCTTTTCCACCCAACCCTGCGATGTAACTATAGACCTTTGCATCGCTTTTTCCATATAGTATCGATTTTACTTCTGTCGACAACGCACCTTCAAGGCCAACAGAGATATTACGATCGATGATAATGAGGTTGGCTTGTTTACTAAGCTTCATAATTTCTTCTTTGGGAAAGGGTCGGAAGGTTCGTACTCGTGCAAGTCCAATTTTTGTTCCTTGCTTTCGCAACTCGTCGATGGCATCCTTACTTTCTGCACCAATGGCACCCATAGCTAAGAGAATATGATCAGCACCTTCACACTTGTATTTTTCAATGAGGCCACCGTGATAACGCCCTGTCAATTGTTTCCATTCCTTTGCAATGGTGGGAATGAGTGCTTTTGCGTTCTCCTGCGCATCTTGCATTGCACGCCGAATCTTGAAATATCCATCAGGGCCAATAATATTGCCAAAAGTGATGGGACTTTTTACATCAAGTTTCCATTGTGGTTTATAGGTTCCTATAAAGTCATCAACTTGTTTTTGGCTAGGAATGTCCGCAGGCATTGATGTGTGTGATAAGATAAAGGCATTATAGTTGATCATCACGGGTAAGAGAATGTCTTTCTGCTCTGCGAGCCTAAAGGATTGGATGACCGTATCAAAGATTTCTTGGTTACTACTGCAATAAAATTGAATCCATCCGGTATCTCGCTGTGAAATAGAATCATTTTCATCAGTCCAGATATTCCACCCGGGACCAACCACTCGATTAATGTTACACATTACAATGGGCAATCGTGCAAGAGCGGCCCAATGTAACATTTCGTGCATGAGTAGTAATCCATGGGAGGATGTCGCGGTAAAGGTTCGAGAGCCTGCAGCACTCGCGCCAATACAGGCACTCATTGCCGAATGTTCACTTTCAACACAAATGTACTCTCCTTTAAATTCTTTTGAGGCAACATAGTTGGCAATACCTTCTACTAACGTAGTTTGAGGGGTAATAGGATATGCTGCAACGACTTCTGGTTTCGCCATCACTGCGGCCTTTGCCGCAATGTAATTCCCTGTATCCATCATAATGGTCATTATTGTTCAGCCTCCCGCTCGATGGTGATTGCTTTGACCTTACAGACATTTGCACATACACCACATCCTTTACAATAGTCATAATCAATGCTTACCGTGTCATCCTTGTTTCTCTTTACTGCCCCCTCGGGGCAAAAAATCCAACATCGAAGACATTTCACACACTTGTCTTTATTAAACAGTGGTTTAAACACGCGCCAACTTCCAGTTTTCCCCATCGCACCTTTTTTCGGGTAGGAAATGGTGGTTACTACTTTGTATTTGGCCATTATCGCACCTCCACTAGCTCATAGGCGTCACGAGTTGCTTTTACGTTTTTTTCTGCAAGATCAGCTCGCCATTTCTTTTTAATAACTGCTTGAATGGAAGGAAGCGTTACCCTATTTACTATCTTAGGAACGGCACCAAGTATTGGTGTGTTTACGACAGGAATGCCCCCAACAAGAATGCCATGTTTAATGGCAATGCCTGTTGCGTCCACCGTTGCTACATGATACTTTTTAGAAAACTCATAATCGGTTGATTTTTTTCTGGTGTTGATGAGGATTTTTCCGTTTTTTTTCAACCCTTTCAGTACATCAACTAATCCAATGATGCTTTCGTCAAGAACAATGACCACATCTGGCTTGTAGATTTCACTTCTCAAGTTAATTTCTTTATCTGATATGCGTGCAAATGCTCGCACCGGTGCACCACGGCGTTCTGCACCAAAAGAAGGAAAGGCTTGCACGCCTTTATTTCCGTCATTTAGGGCAGCAGCAGCGAGCAGATTTGCAGCCGTAACCGCCCCTTGTCCGCCTCGTCCATGAAATACAATTTCTACTAATGATTCTGATGTCACAGTAATATGCCCCCAACCAGGAAATGAACATGCCCCATATAACTGTTTTGAAAATAAAGAAAGAAAAATAGGGAGTGAGTATCAACTCCACAATATGATTTATGAGCTTTTGAAGAGATGGACTATAAATCTCGTTGAAACGCACCCGTCATCATAGCATATTCTCGAAAGTCTTCGACCCAATCGAAGTCGGAATCCCTTTCGCTTTCTGGAATTATTTCCTTTGCCTTACTTGAAAACCGCTTCTTCTGCTCGTCTAACAATTTTTCGAGAGGAGCAAATCGTTTTGCTTTCACCACAGGATAAAACGACGAAGAATCCACGCCATCCATGGTTCTAATTTTTTCTCGTAAGAAGTTGTTAACGGTTTGTGGTGAATCTGCTGCAATATTCATGACGATGTCCTCATCTCCAAGCGAATACGATACATAGATGGGGAAGAGATTAAAGGGATAGTCGTAATTTATCAGATAGTTATAGATGGTTTTGTAGTTCTTCGGATGAGTAAAAATCCGTATAATGTATCGTTGGATGTTTTCTGGTTTCTTTTTCGGAATGGGAAAAAATATAGGCTTCATCAGAGATATGGTTTTGCTGTGGTGGCAATATTCACATTTTGAAAGGGTTTCTGTTAGAAAATGGGCAATGTTGTCAGGATTTTTAATATCGAAAATAACACCAACATTCATCATCCCTTCTGCTTGGGTGGCGTACAGCGGTGTAACTTCTTCCGATCCTTCTTTCGCAATTACATTTTCAACGAAATCCCACGTCTTATTTAAATCACTTTTTGGATATAATCTTACAATTATCATCATCTAGGTTTTCCTCCCGTTCTTATTTTTCGGAAACTGATTTTGCGTGAATGTTTTAGGAGTATAAGTATTTTTGTAAATTATTTATAGGATATCTTACAAATAATTTAAGTAGTAAATTTTCATTACCGTATCATACCCTATGAAACTGTGGGGAGGTATCGATTCACATGGGTAAAGGTATCGTTCAAAAGATTTTAGAAAAACATATTGTGGAAGGTACGTGGGAGCCAGGTAAAGAAATAGCAATTAAAATTGATCAGACTCTCACCCAAGATGCTACTGGTACAATGGCCTATCTTCAATTTGAAGCAATGGGTACTCCGAAGGTAAAAACCGAATTATCGGTCAGTTATGTTGATCACAATACCGTACAAATTGGATTCGAAAACGCTGATGATCATAAGTATCTACAAAGTGTAGCAGCAAAATATGGTATTATTTATTCACGGGCTGGAAATGGCATCTGTCATCAAGTTCATTTAGAGCGATTTGGTAAACCCGGAAAAACCTTGCTAGGAAGTGATTCCCACACACCAACTGGAGGTGGTATTGGTATGGTTGCTATTGGTGCAGGCGGTCTCGATGTTGCCGTAGCTATGGCAGGCGGCCCATTTTATCTGACATGTCCAAACGTCATTAAGGTTAATTTAAAAGGAAAACTCAAGCCATGGGTTGCCGCCAAAGACGTCGTCTTAAAGTTGTTAGAGATATTCACTACAAAAGGCAATGTGGGCTGCGTCTTTGAATATGGGGGTGAAGGGGTAAAAACGCTCTCGGTCCCTGAGCGAGCAACGATTACCAATATGGGTGCAGAGTGTGGGGTTACCACTTCTGTTTTTCCCAGTGATGAAACCACCAAAGCATTCCTCAAAGCGCAAGGGAGAGAAAAGGATTGGACGGAACTAAAGGCAGATCCTAATGCTGAGTATTTCAAAGAAATCGAAGTAGATCTAAGTGAAATTGTTCCACTTACTGCATACCCGCACAGTCCAGGTAATATCAAAACAGTGAAAGAACTTGAAGGGATGAATGTGGATCAAGTATGCTTGGGCAGTTGCACAAATTCATCCTACAAAGACCTCATGACCGTTGCGAACATTCTGAAGGGAAAGCATGCCCATCCAAACGTTAGCTTTGTTATTGCGCCAGGATCAAAACAAGTGCTCCAAAATATCACACGAGATGGCGGGCTTACTGATTTAATTGCAGCAGGTGCACGTATCGCAGAATCTGCTTGTGGTTTTTGCATTGGTAATAGTCAATCACCAAAATCAGAGGCGGTGTCATTGCGAACAAGCAATCGAAATTTCTTGGGAAGATCTGGCACGAAAAATGCAAATGTCTATCTCGTCAGCCCTGAAACGGCAGCAGCAGCAGTCATTACTGGTAAAATGACTGATCCTCGAGATCTTGAAAAAATGGGCATTTCTTATCCTTATGCCAAGATGCCAGAGAAATTCTATCTAGACGATAGTATGTTTATCTATCCACCGGAACACCCGGAGCATATCAAGATTTATCGAGGCCCCAATATTGGTGATCCTCCAGCAAGCTTACCTATGCCCGAGTCTATTGCTGGTGAAGTAACCATCAAAGTAGAGGATCAAATTACCACGGATCATATTATTCCTGCTGGAGCCAAGATGAAATATCGCTCAAATGTCCCTAAATATTCTGAATTCTTGTTCGAAGTTGTCGATTCGAAGTTTTATGAACGTGCAAAGAAAATAAAGGAGAGCGGAAAAGCAAACATTTTCGTTGCAGGACTTTCTTACGGTCAAGGATCATCAAGGGAACACGCAGCGCTCTGTCCGATGTACATGGGAACCAAAGCCGTGATAGCAAAATCCTTTGAACGAATCCACACGGCAAATCTGATTAACTTTGGCATCATCCCCCTGACTTTTAGAAATGAACAAGACTACACCAAAATTGATCAGGGCGATGACATCGAAATACCTGATGTTAAACGTGTTATCGGTGCAGGAGGAATGTTAAAGGTAAAAAATAAGACTAAAGGAATTGAATTTGAAGTTACTTATAATCTCTCTGATAGACAACGAGAGATTATTCTTGCAGGTGGTACACTTGCATATATGAAAACTAAAGCTTAGAATGGAGAGGGAGAAAAAAATGGCACAACGAGGTATACGGGAGTATGATGGGAAAAAAATGCTTGCAAAATATTGGACAGAGTACATTAGCAAGGATTTTACATTCTCTGGAAAAATAATATTGGTCGATCCACAAACAAAGCTGGACGACTTGCCAAAAAAATACAAATGGTTAAACCAAGAGAAGCTGGTGGTTAAACCTGATCAACTGTTTGGTAAGCGAGGAAAACATGGCCTTATCAAAGCAAACGCAAGTTTTGCAGAAGCAAAGAAGTGGATTAAAGAACGAATGAACAAAGAAGCAACGGTAGGTAAAGTAACCGATAAACTTACGCATTTTATCATCGAGCCTTATGTGCCCCACAAAGGGGAGTTCTATGTGGCAATCAAAAGCAACCGCCAGGGTGACACCATCTACTTCTCAAACCACGGGGGAGTTGATATTGAATCAGTTTGGGGCACGGTCGCAGAAATTACTGTCGGTGTCGATCAGGACATTAGCAAGCTAAATGTCGAAAGTAAATTGCCAAAAGATACACCAAAAGAACACAGGAAAATGTTTGCAGAGTTCATTAAAGGATTGTTCAAGTTTTATCGCGGGCTTAATTACGCCTATCTTGAAATTAATCCCTTTGCCGTGTCAGGGAAAAATATCGTTCCCCTAGATCTTGTTGCACGACTTGATGATACTGCACACTTTGAAAGTGGTGAAAAGTGGGGAAACATCACGTTTCCCGCGCCATTTGGAAGAAAACTATCCAAAGAGGAAGCATATATAAAAATGATGGATGAAAAAAGTGGAGCCTCATTAAAACTTACGGTGCTCAACCCAAAAGGTCGAGTGTGGACGATGGTTGCTGGTGGTGGCGGTAGTGTCATCTACACAGATACGATTGTTGATCTTGGCTATCGTGACGAGCTTGCAAATTATGGTGAGTATAGTGGTAATCCCACCACTGATCAGACGTACGAGTACGCAAAGACTATTCTTGATTTGATGACTCGGGAAAAAGATCCGAAAGGGCGATCAAAGTTTTTGCTTATCGGCGGAGGCATTGCAAATTTCACTGATGTTGCCAAGACATTTACTGGCATTACCAAAGCTCTTCGCGACTATAAGAAAAAACTTAAAGATACCAAAGTAAAGATTTACGTTCGGCGAGGAGGGCCAAACTATCAAGAGGGTCTGAAAATTATGAGGGATCTTGGCGATGAATTGGGTGTTCCCATTGAAGTGTATGGCCCTGAAACTCATATGACCAGAATTGTTAATATGGCTCTGGAGGGAAACTAAAATGGAGGTGGTTACAGTGATGAAAACAAAACCCACCAAAAAAACTGGAAAAAAGATAGCTAAAAAAAGACCAGAGTATACGTTAATGGATAAACATACTACAGCAATTGTTTTTGGCTATCAGCAGCGTGCAATCCAACGAATGCTTGATTTTGATTATATTTGCAGACGTGAAACGCCGTCTGTTGTAGCCATTGTTAACCCCACGCGAGAGGGTTGGCATAAATGTTTCTGGGGAACTAAGGAAATAATGATTCCCATGCATCGTACACTTGCAGAAGCGACAAAGAAACATCCCGATGCTGATTTTATGGTCAACTTTGCTTCATTCCGGTCAGCATATCTAACAACCAAAGAAGCACTGGAAAGTAAAACCATTAGAACAGTTGCGGTAATTGCAGAGGGAGTTCCAGAGCACCGAACAAAAGAGCTTATCAATATTGCAAAAGAAAAAAACAAATGGATTATTGGTCCCGCAACGGTTGGTGGCATTGCAGCAGGAGGATTTAGAATCGGCAACACTGCAGGGCAACTCGATAACATTGTTGCTTCAAAACTCCATCGACAAGGAAGTGTCGCCTATGTCTCCAAATCTGGTGGTCTATCAAACGAATTAAACAACATCATTGCCATGAACACCGATGGTGTTTATGAAGGAGTAGCAATCGGTGGTGACCGTTACCCTGGTTCAAACTTTATCCAACATATGATGCGTTATGAGAAAAACCCCAATATTAAGATGATGGTTCTTCTCGGAGAAGTTGGGGGAACAGATGAATACGAAGTCGTGGAAGCAATAAAAAAGGAAAAAATCACTAAACCCGTGGTAGCTTGGTGTATCGGAACCTGCTCCAAGGTGTTTCCTGCTGAAGTTCAATT
>JAFGDG010000075.1 GCA_016932245.1 Thermoplasmatota archaeon | reverse complement strand
CTCATACTGGATATTCTTGCTATTATTGAAGTGCTAAAAAGTTCAAAGGATACAGGCAATAAAATTCTTTGGATCATCATTATACTGCTGCTACCGGTTGTTGGTCTAATACTTTATTTCTTCATCGGTAGGAAGAAATAATGTGGAGTATTTACTGCATTTGAAGTTCCTGTTACCATTGGATTTATTCTTAATATCAATCTATTGACAATCTCCAGTTGATACTTCCTTTTAGATTTGTTTCCACGTTTTAAATAAGCACAAGAGATAATTTATAAGAAGAGTTGTATTTTAGCTACTTTGCAGATAACTCTGCGGTAGGTTTTAATGTTTGCCTCGTTCTAAACTGAATAGGATTCTCAAAAAGAATCTAAGGAGTTTTGTCATGAGAAAAGTCCATTAAAGCATGGGAACCACCCAGGCTTCGTTCAGCCTCTAACCAGGTGAATGTTGAAGCCGTTATCAGCAAAGGCGGTGCTTACCCCTTCAGGGTCAGTAATGCAACATCTGCTCCTAATGACTCAGCCACCCTTCCAAGCTGGCCTGTGTCTCTCACGATAGATCCAGGGGTTGAGATCTGGTATCGCGTGGGTAGTGGAGATCCAGTAAACCATGATGGCTGTAAGGCATTGGTGTTGCAACCTATTAGTAAAACACTGGGACATTCGATGGTCCGTGTCGTGGGTTTAGGATTGGGAACTCAAGACGTTAATATGAATGCAAAAGTAGCAACGATTGACCTCAGTGGGGACTGGATCTTTGATGATTATGAAATAGTCGGTTTTACTTACACTTGTGATGATTCTGAAACCACTATGCACGCAATCCCAAATGCACTCAAAAATCTGACAACATCTATGACTCAGGTTGGAACATTCAGGCAAACCGAAGTAAATAAGCTGAAGTATGATCTTGAGTCAGGGAAAAGCCTTGGTGAGGGCATCTCCGTAGATTTCACAGCGGAGCTTAAATATGATGAGATCAAAGTGTCCGCGGAGTTGGCGTATGTAACATCTGAACTTAGGGAAAATGATACTGAAAATATTACCTTTAAGAAAATAGAGTTTCTTGGAACACAAGACCAATCTAATGCGATACTTTGGAAGCTTGAGAACGGAAGTGGCACCCCTACATGGACTTGGGTAAGCAAAGAGAAAGATGATCAAGATCGAGAATATGACTTACACTGTAACGGTAAAACCATATCCAAAGTGAGGAGTGCAGTATATAGTGAAGGAGCAAACATAAACAACCGGGAAGGGATGTCTAGGTCATCGGATATTTCATTGGGACTCAAAGTAAAACCGAAGTTTTGAATTTAATATTTCCCCCTAAAAGGTAACGATTTAAACCGACGTTTGTTTTTTCTTGATCTTTATCATCTTGTATCTCTCCCGTGCCTAACAAAATTTAAGATCCTAACATGCTTAGTAAATAGTGGGGGGCGAATGTTCAGCATTCTTGATGTATCTGACAATAAATGCCTCCCTGAAAACTACTCCGGTTGTTGCAAGTTATCAGCAAATTTTTTGCCCATCGAAGACACCTCAATATCTTGAGTTGAGTCAATTCCCTCCAAGAGAAAACTGAAAAAACTATTAAATCCCTGCTAATGATCGACATTCAGATCAAGGATATCACTATCATGATCGTCTTTGAAAATGATTGCGTTATCGCTATAAAGTGCCCAGGTATCTTCGAGCGTTGCGTGCCAACACACCACATTCCCAACCCACATGAATTCGTTTTGTATGACATTATAAGCGTCGTTGACAAATCCGTTTAATTTCGCTCCACCATATTCATCATAAAAGGTTACCATTGTCATGTTCCCCATAAAATGTTCTTCCAAAATCCATGTTCCCTCGAAATGTTCTCTGTCGAGCTGCATCTTATATGTTTGGTCTTCGGAAACAAACAATGTGCCAGTTTGTATATCCTCTGGTTTTTGCATACACCACTCATCATACTTATCTACACCCCACACTCCAGCAATAGTTTTGGGGCATTCCAGGCTGACTCGACACAAACAAAAAGGATTTAAAACCCATGGTTCAATAAACCAGTTTTGTTCACGTGGTTGATTCGGCGTTGAATTATAACCGTCATGAAGAATTATATACAAGGAGGCACCATTGGTTTTATACCCTATGATACACACATAGTGGAATAACAACTCTGACCAAGGCCAGAAACTCGCCCCCAAAATGCATGGTCGACCATTATTAATCTCAGACATTATGGTCAAGAAAGTAAAAAACAAATCAGCGTTAGCATCGCCCGTAATGTTCTTTTGTGAAAGTGTTTCTCTTATACCATCATCTACACTCCAGCATGTTGTATAATTTTTCCACCATACCATGTTGTATTTTAAATCACTTAAAAGCAACTCAACTTCTGCCTGCCAGGCATGAACACATGAATCGTGAAAAATTTCACACCCTTCATGGTCATTCCAGTAGCCCAGTACATTTGCAGCAGCGTGAGGGGCGCAACCAAACCAACTTTCTGATTTTGTAGTCACTTCATACACATCGAGCTGTTTTATGTTCCAACCGTCTTGGGTTGGAATTGCTTTTGAAGCCAAAGCATCCAAGTCTGTACCATCTGAACGTGTCAAATGCCTAGGGTTGAAAAACCTTTGGGAATAATAATCAAGTGCATCTTCATTGATAATCTCTTCGAGTTCTGGATCTACCAGTACCAACCTTTTGTTACCATCCTTACAATTCACGCGAACCTTTAAAATGGGATACATGAGCGGATGGTAATAGACTTTTATTAATTCTACATTTTCAATTTCCCCTACAGTTTTCGAAAGCCACATTTTGATCCTCTCAAAAGGATATGCATGAAGCGGTTTATCTCTTATTATCTCTATGGGGATGAGGTTATTCACTGCTAGGTAGAGAGAGCCGACAACCCTTTCCGAACCCATATCTTTAAAACTCACCACATAGACAAGTGGTTGATTGGCATAATCATAGTATAGAAAAGTCTCCGATAGGTTAATGTCTTTCCCTAAATGCATTTTCCCAAGTGATTTTACTGCTTGCAGTTTCTGAGTGTTAAAACAATACCTTATAGCTTTGAAATCATCTGCTAATGCAGAATATGAAAAAAGCAGTCCAGAAAGAAGTATTGCACTCAAAAAACCCAAACTATAATGTTTGTATTTCATTTTCTTAATTCTCACTCCTCCATAATACAAACATCAAGATAGAAACTAATTTACATGAGCTTTGTTAGTACCCATTCTAATATGATTAAGCTAGCGTATGCATACAGTTTATTAATTCTCTTACCTCAACGGTTGCTATGGCAGT
>JAFGDG010000074.1 GCA_016932245.1 Thermoplasmatota archaeon | reverse complement strand
TAATGTTCGCTCGTGTGCCTTTACCACTTTGTATTCTGGATCTAGTCGAAGTAAAATAAAAAATCCACTCATGGTTCGCTTTTGGTTTTGTACCGTATATTCTATTTTGTAAGGATATATTGAGGGTTTATCTGTTGCTAGTAAAATCTGCTTTTCTATCCATTCAGAAAACTGTTTTTGTGCCCGGGTGTACCGATCGTTTTTTTCAGAGTCACTCGGATCTTGCTTTCCTAGAATTAAGCGTACAAAATTGTAAGGATGCCGTTCATATAACGCCTGTTGCATTTCTTTAGAAATGATGTCGTACGGCGGTGACATCACATCATCAAGCCTGCTAATTTTTTCTTTATTGTATGTGATTCCTTTGAATGGGGCAACGTCAACCATACCTTAACCTCCCTCAGAAGTAATCCTGTATATTATGGCCTATTTAAAATGTTGCCTCTTTTCTATGTATGGGGCCGTACTAAGATTTAAAATACTTGCGGTTGTTAGGCCTTCTGCATGAGTAGTACCCTGCAAGATAAGGATATTGTTGCACAAGCACAACACGCACTTTCAATGCATCAGCTTTGCGATTATTGCTTGGGGAGACTTTTTGCCAAACTCGAGTCTGGCATGTCAAATAAAAGCCGTGGAAAGAAACTACGTGCTGCCTGCAAACAATCAACAAAAACACTCGTGCGTGACTGTTGGCTTTGCCAAGGTCTTTTTGATGAACTTCCTTCATTTACCACACTCATTATTCATGTCCTAGAGCCGTATGAATTTGACACCTTTTTAATTGGATCAAAAATTGACGAAGACACCATAGAACGTGAAACATCCTTGTGGGAGGAGGTCGGTAATGAGCATGCTGAACCTATCAAAGTTGAAATAAATCGAGAGCTGGGGAAAGTGTTGGAAACACAATTACATAAAGAAGTTGATTTTGAAGACCCAACTGTTATGGTCATTCTTGACACTGCTTTTGATGTAGTGACGTTGCAGATTAAATCACTATTTATCTACGGACGGTACAAAAAATACGCCCGTACTATTCCGCAAACCAAATGGTTTTGTAAGGTCTGCAGGGGAAAAGGATGCCGGCGATGCAACTATACTGGAGCATTGTACGACACGAGTGTACAAGAGCTCATTGCTACCAGTGTTTTAGAGGCAACTGGCGGCATAGATAATGCATTTCATGGGTGCGGGAGAGAAGATATTGATGCCCGTATGCTGGGCAATGGGCGCCCATTTGTTTTAGAGATCAAACATCCTAAAAAAAGATCTGTGAATCTTGCTGAAATAGAACAGAATATTAATACTATAAACAAGGGTAGTATTGAGGTACAGCACTTGCGTTTTTCTGATAGAGATGAAATTGCACGGATAAAAAATGCTGCATTTCAAAAAACATACCGGGTAACCATTCAAAGCGAAAAACCGTTATCAAACGAAAAACTTAAAAAGGTCACCGCAGCATTACGGAATAGAGCAATCGGCCAGTTGACGCCGTCTCGTGTGGCTCACCGACGAGCCAACATGGTTAGGGAAAAGCAGATATATGGCTGCTCAGTCGAATCAGTAGATGGTACTATATCTATCCTTACGATTGAAGCAGAATCAGGAACCTACATTAAAGAGCTAGTCTCTGGTGACGACGGAAGAACAACGCCGAATCTCAGCGAACTCATAGGAATTCCCTGTAGGGTAACAGCCTTAGATGTCATAGAAATTAAGGGGGAATAAACATGGTAAAACGATCAAGAGGCATAAGAAGCAAAAGTAGACACATCCTACGAAAAAAACCGCGAAGCAGAGGCATCTCCTCGATTACTCGGGCATTGCAACAGTTTGAAGAAGGAGATGCGGTGAGCATCGCACTTGACCCTTCAGTTCATAGAGGCATGCCTCACGTCCGATTTCAAGGTTATACTGGGAAAGTAGAAGGAAAACAAGGTGAATCATACCTTGTAGGCATCAACGTTGGCAAGAAGCATAAAACGCTGATTGTTCGTGCTGATCATTTACGGAGGGCGTAATCGTGGTGGAAGAGAATACTATTCAACCTATTCCCCTTGCAGAAGTAAAAAATATATTGAAAAAGATCAGTAAAGAGCGAGAGGAATTAATTTATGAGCAGAAAATTGCACTTGAGCATGCTCAGAAGTTTGCCAAATTGCCTGTGAAAAAAACACAGGACATAATTAGGGAGCTGAAAGGCGTAGAATTCATCGATGATATTCGTGCGATACGCATTGCCGATTTACTACCTACAAATGAAGACGATGTAAAAACCATTTTCGCAAAAGAGAGAATAACGCTGAGCGAAAAGGATATCAAAACAGTATTAGATATTGTAAGAAAATATTATATTGAATAATGGGGGTTGGAAGTGTGGAGGACTATGTCTATGTGTTAGATTACTTGCCAAAAGGGAGAGGCGATCTCCCCCCGCACAAACGTGTTCCTACGGTGTATGGTATTGGCGAGAATCAATTTACCTTACTTGAACTCGTACCAAAAACCGATGCCGCCTTTGTCATCGGTGACCGTATTTACGTAGGGAAAAATGCAGAAAAGCGCACCAAGATCGCCAAAATTAAAAGCAGAGTAAACTATGAAACGCTTACTGCTACAGCCCATGGAGAACTTCCATACATCCTGCTTGATGTCGTAAACAACACCGAAGAGCGGTTTATCAAATTCTTCAATGAATCTCCGGCCATTTCTACCCGATTTCATGTACTTGAGTTGTTGCCTGGCCTGGGTAAAAAGATGATGCATGATATTTTAGAAGAGCGGAAAAAAAAGCCGTTTAGCAGCTTTAAAGAAATGTGCGAACGCATTGATTTTCTACGTGCACCTGATAAACTCATTGCTAAGCGAATTGAATTAGAGCTTACTGATCCTAATCAAAAATATCGATTGTTTACGAGACCTCCTGTTTCCAAAGGCCATTATTAGTACGAGTCATGACAGCAAAAAAGATGGGTCAACACTTTTTGATTGATGATGCTGTTGCTGAGCGAGAAGTTGCCCATGCAGGCATTACTGAACAGGATGTCGTCTTAGAAATTGGTCCTGGGAAGGGAATACTGACTCGCAAATTAGCACGGTTCGCACGCCAGGTTGTCGCCATTGAACTTGACAAGCATCTTGTTACTCAGCTTACACCGATACTTCCTGCAAATGTACATCTTCTTCATGCAGATGCTTTGAATGTCGATTTTTTTTCTCTCCCTGCATTTACTAAAATTGTCTCTAACCTGCCATTCCATATTTCCTCCCCCATCACCTTTAAATTTCTTGAGTGCCCGTTTACCACAGCAGTATTGATTTATCAACAGGAGTTTGCCGATCGCCTCGTTGCTCAACCAGGGAGCAAGGCCTATTCTCGGTTGTCGGTGGGAGTCTACTACAAAGCCTACTGCGAATTTCTTGAACATATTCCCAAAACTTGTTTTTCCCCGCAACCACAAGTCGACTCGGCCATGATTAAAGTAACGCCTAGAGATACACCGCCATTTTCTGTTACTAATGAGCCCTTCTTTTTCTCTCTAACAAAAACGCTCTTTACGCACCGACGGAAGAAAATACGAACTATTTTACGTAATCAGTATCGCATCACCGATTCTACATTACCATATCTTGATAACCGTGTGGAAGAACTTTCTCCTGAACAAATTGGAGAACTGAGTGATGTCCTCAGTCCTCATACTTTATAGAGATAGTATATATCATATGTATTTATAAAGAATGAAAGGATATTTATTTGCAGAGAGAGGTAGGGCGATGGAAAAAAAGCTGATGGTTGTCGATGATGATCCCGATATTTTGATTACGGTACGAGGGATCTTCGAACATGAAGGCTATGAAGTATTAACTGTTGATAGTGGCGAGGATTGTCTCAAAGAACTTGCACAAGGATTCAAGGGAATTATCTTGATGGACATCATGATGCCATTTATGGACGGATGGGACACTATTAAAGAAATTGTCAAACGAGGGTATGCCAAAAACGTCAAAATTTCCATTGTAACGGCGAAAGGCACCCCTGATCTTGATCGTATGGAAGGACTTGAACCATACATCTGCGAATATATCGCTAAACCCTTTGGTGTTGGTGATCTGATTGCCAATGTTAATCGATTAGTCTCTGGAAAAACAAAATAAAAAGGTATTGTATCTTATGGTTACCAAAACGTTTGTATGTCCTCAATGCAAGGCTAAAATTCCTGTTCATGGCCAACCTGGGGAAAAACTGCTAGTGGAATGTGCAAACTGCGGACAGAAGGGGACATTGGTCTTTCATACAACAAATAAACGGGTAGCCCGAGTCGGCAATACGATTGAAGTTAACAATCTCACCAAATATTATGGAAAAATACGGGGCATAGAGGATCTTACCTTTTCAGTGAAAGCTGGTGAAATCTTTGGTTTTCTTGGTCCCAATGGTGCAGGAAAAACCACAACCATACGAACCTTGCTTGGTTATCTCAGCCCCACAAAGGGCAATGCCTCCATCTTTGGTCAAAACATCAAAAACAACATTGTAGAAATTAAGCGCAATGTGGGATATATCCCTGGAGATCTTAGTCTCTATGGCCATATGACTGCCAGGCAATTTTTGAAATATTTTATGTCTCTTCGGGATACACAACCGGTGTTACTCGATGAGTTGGTATCGTTGTTTGAGGTGCCACTTGACCGCAAAATTAAAGGGTATTCAAAGGGCATGAAACAAAAACTGGGCATTATCCAGGCGTTTATGGATGATCCCGATATTGTTATTATGGATGAGCCAACTGCAGGATTAGATCCCTTGCTCCAACAAAAGTTTTACGAGTTTTTGAAACAACAAAAAAAGAAGGGGCGGACCCTGTTTTTTTCATCTCATGTCTTAAGCGAAGTTGACAAAGTCTGCGATCGTGTCGGCATCATCCGAGACGGGAAACTAGTAGCACTGGAAGATGTAGAAACACTAAAAAGTAAAAAAGGAAAGGTTCTGCGTGTCAAGTTGAAGGAAGACCCGGAAATATTTGAAGGTCCTAAAGACATGAAAATAAAAGAGGGATGGATCCAGTTTGTCGTTTCTGACGATATCGATTACTGGATCAAGCAGCTATCACAGTATACTATTCTTGACCTTGAAATCAATGAATTCAGCTTGGATGATATCTTTATGCATTACTATGAGGGGGACCTATGAATCACGTCTTCCGATTCAAAATTGCCTTACAGACCATGAAGGATAACTTCAAAATAACCATGGTCGTAACCTTGGTTTTTGCTGGTATGGCTGCGATGTACTCAGGCATGTACCCTTCGTTCAAAGAGGTTATGCAGGAGATGGTGTCCTCAGGATTCGCAGAATCGTTTACTGCATTTAGGGGTGCTGCGGATATGGGATCATACGTCGGCTTTTTGAATATCGAAATGTATCAGATTTTTTGGATTCTTATTTTAGCCATGTTAATCGGCTTTATTGCCGCATCAATCATTGCCAAAGAAATCGAAGGAAAAACCATCGATCTATTTATGTCAAATCCTGTTTCAAGAAAACAGATCATCTTCGAGAAGTATGTAGGATTAATTCCGTTCATTCTCATCGTTAATATTGTCGTTCTCTTAACCGTATATGGTATAACCATTGCCATTGATGAAGAGCTTAACTTCGCGCATCTTGTTGTTACTCATGCGATATCCATTCCATATTTTCTCTCTATTGCCGCACTTGGCATCTTGATCTCTGTTCTCATCAATGATAAGATGAAAGCAAGCATTGTTACCATCGTCATTGTCATTGGTATGTTTCTTCTAGAATCAATCAGTCTTCTTATTCCTGATTACAAAGATCTGGGGTT
>JAFGDG010000073.1 GCA_016932245.1 Thermoplasmatota archaeon | reverse complement strand
TTTAGGTTCAATTCTCTTTTTTGCACATCCCATCCTTAAAAAAGAAAAATAATTCATCCCTTAATTATCTATTTCGGGATGAAGCCACAAATATGGAAAGGTATTTATATAAGAAATGACACACTATATTACTACAAAACGTTTAGATTAATAGCAAGAAGAGGTTTCGTTATTATGAATATTATAACACTGGGTGATTTGTCAAAAGCGATAGCAAATCGCGTTGGCATAGATATTGAAGAAGCACGACGAGATGCAGGATTTGTTTTAGATATTTTTGGGTACGATAATCGCGTTATTGATAATGTATTGGATCCTGAAGATCGACAACTCTTCTATATCCTTGAAGAAGAAGGCATGCTTACCACCGAACGAGAAGAAACTACACTCTACGACGGACGCGAGTGGCGTACTCATTATTGGGTACTAAAGAAAAATATCATCCTTCAATATGCCAAAGATGAGAACAAACGTGTCCGAGGTGGTATGTTTACTGATAAGCGACAGCCTGTAATCGACATTTCAGACGAAAGCATCTATGATCTTGAAGATCAAGAGTTGTGGTCACGAAAAATTAACGAATAACCCTCGCCTCTTCTTTTATTTTAAAAACATTAATAACTAGGTTCTGTCATTCTTGTTTTTCACATACCTGGGAGGTAAAAACTCAGCGTTATAGGTGGTCATATGTCTTCAAAGAAGATTGTTAGCTCAGAATCAGTAACTGAAGGCCATCCTGATAAGATGTGTGATCTTATCTCTGATGCCATTCTTGATGAAGCCTTGCGACAGGACCCTTCGTCCCGAGTTGCTATTGAAACCGGAACAAAGAACGGAGGCGTCATGGTCTTTGGTGAAATGACGACGAATGCATATATTGACATACCACGAGTTGTTCGAGATACCATAAAAAATATTGGGTATACAAAATCAGAATATGGTATTGAGTGGGAAACATGCTCCGTATGGGTACAAATTACTGAACAAAGCCCTGACATTTCTCAAGGAGTTTCTAAAGGAAAGGGTTTGCACAGAGGGCAAGGTGCAGGTGACCAGGGCATGATGTATGGATATGCCTGTAATGAAACAAAAGAATTCATGCCATTACCTATTGCCCTTGCTCATGAACTGGCTATGAAACTTTCTGAAACACGAAAGAAAGGGGAGATAGCATACCTGCGACCTGATGGGAAATCTCAGGTGTCTATCGAATATAATGAGCAAGGGAAACCAGTGCGTGCTGATACTATTGTCGTTTCTACCCAACACGATGGTGCTATTGCACATGAGAGAATTAAAAAAGATGTGGTTGAAAAGATCATTACACCAATCTGTAAAGAATGGATTGATAAAGATACCAGATTCTTGGTAAATCCAACAGGTGCCTTTGTTCGCGGGGGTCCTTATGCTGATGCAGGTCTTACCGGAAGAAAAATTATTGTTGATACCTATGGGGGAATCGGCCGACATGGCGGAGGCGCGTTCTCAGGAAAAGACCCAACAAAGGTCGACCGGAGTGCCGCATATGCTACCCGATACATTGCCAAAAATATTGTAGCTGCAGGACTTGCAGAAAAATGTGAAATTCAATTTGCATATGCCATTGGTGTTGCAGAGCCTGTTTCTATCAATATTGATTGTTTTGGTACCAACAAGATTCCTATCGATAGCATTGAGAACCTAGCGTACGAATTTTTTCCTACTAAACCAAGCGATATTATCAAAGTTCTAGATCTTCGACGACCCATTTTTAAGAAAACAGCAGCATATGGTCATTTTGGAAGAAATGACCCAGACTTTACGTGGGAAAAGACCGATAAAGTGGCGTTGTTGCGAAAAGAAGCAGGAATTAAAAAGTAACGCGGGGATACAATAGTACAAAAGAACATCATATAAGTACATAATATTTATTAATAATATAGTAGATACTACGTGAAGTCAACACGGAGGAACGAAACACATGGTTGAGTTTGAGACGTTGAAGTCTAAAGAGGTAAAATTCGGTAAAAACAGCTTTATTGAAATCTCACGACGAAAGGTTATTACTCCTTCGGGGGAAAATGAATTTATTGCCATTTCGCGAGGGTATTACCTTCCAGACGAAACAAAACGCTGGCGTTCCTCGATTGCCCTTCCCAATGAGAAAGAAAAACGGGAAGAAATTGCAAAACATATTACTTCTTTGTAAACGTATTTTGCCTCGCTTCTCTTTTTCGTTAGCTTAAAGTAGCTCTGAGATAATGCAGATGTGTGGTGTGGACAAGCGATCATGGAGGGGCTAGATGGTATGCGGTCCTTGCTGTTTTTGTCTTAGTTGTTGTTATGGTTGCCACCTTATTTTCAGGGAGACAGTTAACTGCTGCTTATGTTGCTGACGATGTGTTAGTTGGCGGCTGGGGCGAAAATCTTCTAGAACGTGTCGCTGAAACCCGACTCTCCGGATTGGAACAATGGGTCAGTTTTACCTATGAAATTGATGACTCATATCCTGCATCACTTACTGTAACAACCATGACGACACCAGTAATGATGAATGAACAAGAACTCCGAAACCAGATGATTAATACGATTCAACAGCAGGCAGAGAAGGGCATTATCATTGATCAAGCCTCTGAAGAAACTGGCGAACGTCTCCTTAATAACAGCCACCAGACTATATATGTCAGGTATTGTGGAAATGATACTTCAACAACACCTGCCGAGGAAATTAAAATAGTTGGTGAAGCGTGGAATTGTGGCATTTCCGGTACGTCAGTACTATGTATTGGAGTTGCCCAAGTAAGTGATTTTGCGCACAGTGTCACTGCCAAAAATACAGAACGATGGGAGACTATTGTGGGAGATAAAAACGGATTGATTTTTAATGTTATTTGTCATTAATCGGTAAGCTCTGCTTTTTGCAATTCACGACCAATAGGGCAATTAATAGATTCATATATTTTTTTGATGGTGTAGGTCTTGTCTTTTTGAAGTGCGATAGTACAACAGAGATCATAATATTCACAACCTATGTTTCCGCACTCTTGTTTTTCAATTTTTGAACTATAGCCTTGGGAGAGTTTTTTATCAACTGCTGCAAGAATCGGTAGTTCTTGCACTTCAACAACGGCTGCTTCCCCTTCATGGATAGTGCAACTGTGACGTTTCTCTCGGACCGTAGTAATTTTATAGTGCCTTCCTAGTTTAAGATTAAAACAAACCGTTTTAAGTTTACAGTGACGACAATCGTTGTTTGGTCCCAAATAAACAAACTCGCCCCCTTCTTTTGCCAATTTTTCTCCAATTAATGTTACCAATGCCATGGATTAAATTACCCCCGTTGTCCTTGCCAACTTCCATGCTGCTTCTTCTGTGAGGCCCTGCTCGCCAAGGATGGTATATCGCTCTGGTCGGATTTCTTGGGCACGAACTAATGCTTCAACGATTTTTTTCTTTGAAATCCCCAATTCTTCTGAAGTAGTAGGCGCTCCTATCTTCTTTAATGCATTTTGTATTTCTTCCCAATTTCCACCATGGAGGTATGTCATCATAATGGCACCAACACCACATTGCTCCCCGTGGAGGGGTTGCTTCCTTTGTCTTCCTTTTAGCATAATGCCGGGTCCAAGATGATCGAGCATATGGGAGAACATGTGTTCTGACCCTGAAGCTGGTCTGGTATTACCAGCCACACTCATCGCTACACCTGAGACAATCATTGCTTTTACTGCCAGCCATGCTGATTCCTCAGTATCGGGTCTGATTTCATCGGCATGATCAATTAGTAGTTCGGCTGCTGTTTTGGCAAGTACTGCTGCATGACTGCTGAATTCCTCATTCTTCAGCCGATGAGCAAGCTCCCAATCCATGACTGCAGAGATATTTGAAATAACATCGGCACAACCGGAGGAAAGCATTCGATAAGGAGCTTTATAGATAACACAAGTATCTGCAAGGATAGCTAACGGCGATACTGCTGTTTTTGAGATCGATCCTTTCCGATGTTTCAATGCCGCTCGAGGAGATGCAATACCATCGTGTGATGCACAGGTTGGGACACTAATGAATGGTTTATTTAAATCAAATGCTGCCAGCTTTGTGATATCGATAACGCTTCCACCACCAACCCCTAGCAAGAGCTCAATATCGCTTTTTTTTGCAAACTTGATAACATCATTCACTTCGTTTACGGTTGGTGCCGAGACTAATTTTTCTTTTACAGTATAGTTTGACTTGGTCAGAGTCTTTCTAATGTCATCTCCAGATAATTTCTTGGTTCTTTTGTCTTCAACAATTAATACGTTGTGCCCCCTCCCAATGCGATCGCACAGCTCACCAATTTGCGCTGTCGTTTTGTGACCAACAATAATTTCTCGCGGAAAAACCATCGTTTTTGATTTTATAAATCGTGTCATGCCAGACAGGTAAACCAAGGGTTTAATATATTATTTTTTCCTTTCAGGAATGCAACACATGAAAAGTATGGAGAGATTTCGAAAACACGGCTTACTCATTGGCCTTTTAATAGTGGTGCTTGTTACTGCCTCTCTTTTTATTGGTTATCTTATGGCACCAACTGTTGTATATGATCATTTCATCTGGAAGTACTACTGGGGCCCTGTTGTTGCCGATGCTGCCGGAGAACCTGCTATGTTTCACGGCGTGGTGGCCGAAGAAGGGTACACACTTGTTTCCGAACTCACCTATGGTGTTATTCTTGTTGCCGCTCTTTTTGTCATTTATGAACTTCTGAAGAAACTTAAGATTGTGATTGATTGGAAATTTTGTCTTGCCCTTCTCCCGTACATTATTTTCGGTCCAGCAATGCGAGTTCTTGAAGATGCCCAGTATTTTCAAGAACCACTCGTTTATTGGTTTATTTCTCCCTTAATCTATCTTCAAATCGCCGTGTATGCCCTTGGATTTTTGCTTATAGGGTACTATCTACAGAAAGCATCAATAAAAAAATCACCAAAGGTATCCTTGTATTGTCTTTGTGCGTTATTTGGTACCATTGATGTGTGTTATGCCCTGGCGTGGTTCTTGGGAGTTCCTTATGGGCTTTATATCATACATCCTTTGATCTTTTTCTTGTTGTCCGTCTTTTCTCTTGTCCCTGTTCTATATGTTTGGTTTAAACATCAAACTCTTACAATAAATACCGTGATTTTTTCAGGAGGACTTCTCTGTTTATTACCTTCAGTATATCTCATTGCACGATGGATTGCAGGTGAACAATGGGCACAGTCTTATGGCGTTCGGTTCGATGTGTTTGCTCTTGTCCTTGGATTAGTGTCCCTTATCGTTGTAGGAGTTTATCTTATTGCCCAGAAATACAAGAAGTACAGCAGTCTTGCAGCGTATAAACAGCCATTAAATCTTGCCATGATTGCAGGTCATATGATTGATGGTATTGCTAGCTATGTGAGTATCTATGATCCTCTCAATATGAATATTATTAAGTATGTGGAGAAACACCCCGCCTCTAATTTTTTAATGGAGGTTTGGCCTCCATTATTTCCCATTATGAAGTTTGTGTTGATTATTGTGGTCATCTATGTGTTTGATGTACTATACAGAAAGGAACTTCAGCAGCATATGCGATTAGTCAATTTACTAAAAATAGGTATTTTAATTCTTGGGTTTTCACCAGGATTACGTGATTTGTTGCGAGTGACGATGGGCGTGTAATCGTTTTCAAAGGAATAGTTATATTCTCTTTTTTCTTGCGACAAAAATAAAAAATAACTTTCTATTTAGTATTACAGCATGAGACGACATCCTGACTGGCTCAAAGTTCGTATTGGTGGCGGAGAAACCTACGTTCAAATGAAATCACTCCTCCGAGAAGCAAAACTACATACGATATGCGAAGAGGCAAAATGTCCAAACATTGCTGAATGCTTTGGAAATGGTACTGCGGTGTTCTTGATTCTAGGAGATACCTGCACCAGAAACTGCCGATATTGCTATGTACACCACGGACAGCCCTTGCCCCTTAATCAAAATGAGCCCGATGACGTTGCAGAGAGTGTTCATCAGCTTGGGTTGTCCTATGTTGTTGTTACTTCAGTTACCAGAGATGATCTTTCTGATGGCGGGGCACAGATGTTTGCGAAAACTGTTACTGAGATTAAGACAAGAAACCCAGAATGCACAGTTGAAGTATTAATCCCTGATTTTCAAGGAAACAAAGAGGCATTGCGGACGGTTATTGCATCACATCCTGCAGTTATCAATCATAATATTGAGGTGGTGGAATCACTTTTTCCGTCTATTCGTCCTGAAGGAAATTATCAGATGAGTCTAGATGTTCTTCGATCGATAAAACTCTTTGATGGCCAAGTGAAAACTAAATCAGGATTTATGGTTGGCCTTGGAGAAAACGATATGCAGATACAACAAACGATGCGCGATCTTTGTGCTGTTGGTGTTGATTTTTTAACTATCGGCCAATATCTACAACCCTCAAAGAAACATGCTCCCATAAAAAAGTATTATGCGCCTGCAGAATTTGATATGCTGAAGGAGAGCGCTTTAGATATGGGATTCTCACATGTGGAATCTGGACCATTAGTACGAAGCTCGTATCATGCAGAACGCGCACTTTCTCAATGACTAGAAGATATTTAAAATACTATACGGTATTCTGTGTTGAGTATGCAAGCAAAATCAGTGTATAAAGTTCCAAACGGAAAGCTGTTAAAAATTTCATTGCATTATGACGAAATCAAACATGTCGTTACTGATATTCAGATTACGGGAGATTTTTTTGCATATCCTGAAGAAGCCATTGAGCTTATAGAAGATGCTGTACGACAGACCACACTGACAAAAGACCATCTGCTGCAAACGATAGAACGAGTAATCAATGAACATCACATCGAATTTATTGGTGTAGATGCAGAGGGGTTAACAGAGGGCATCATGAGGTGTGTTACATGACCGAACAATGGCGATTACTCAAGACGGGCGATCATACCGCGGCTATGAATATGGCTATCGATCGCGCCATTCTTGTTGCCAATAGTGAAGGAGAGGTCCCGCCTACAGTACGATTTTACGGATGGCAGCCACCTGCAATCTCTATAGGATATTTTCAAAGCCTCACTGAAGAAGTTGATTTAGATCATTGTCAAAAATATGGAGTAGAATATGTCCGGCGGATTACTGGCGGTGGTGCCGTTTTTCATGAAAAGGAATTGACATATAGTATTGTCCTACCTGAATCCCATCCGCAGATACCAAAAAACATTATGGAGAGTTATGGCAGAATCTGTGGAGCTCTCGTAAAGGGGTTATCGCATCTGGAGATCGCAAGCACATATATGCCGATTAACGACATTGTATCTGGGGGGAAAAAAATTTCTGGGAATGCACAAACACGAAAAGCAAAGACGGTGCTACAGCATGGCACTATCATTCTTGATGTTGATGTCGATAAAATGTTTTCGCTGTTGCGGGTCCCCAATGAGAAAATTAAGGATAAGATGATTGCGGATGTCAAACAGCGAGTAACGTCTCTTCGCCATCTACTAGGAAGCGAACCACCTTTTGAAAAGACTGCCCAGGCAATGAAGAGGGGATTTGAAGAAGAGTTTTCTATCAAATTGGTAGAAGGATCATTGCTTCAAGAAGAAATTTCGTTAGCAAAAAAATTTGAAAAGGACTGTTTTTCAGCAAGAGAATGGAATCATCGACGGTGATTCGATGAATATTCCTGTGAAACGTGTTCATGCCTTTGCCACGACTTCTGACGGAGGAAATCCTGCAGGTGTTGTGCTAAATGCACCAGTGATTACAGCAGAACAAATGATGAGTGTTTCACAAGCTTTAGCTGTTTCAGAGACTGCATTCGTTTATCCTAGTGCGAAAGCTGATTTTAAAGTTCTGTTTTTTTCTCCATCTGTCGAGGTAGACTTGTGTGGCCATGCGACCATTGCAACGTTTTTTACGATGGCGCAGGAAGGGTTGTTTCAAAAAAGAAAAAGATTAACAGTAACACAAGAGACAAAGGCAGGAATCTTTCCTGTTGATATCGCCTTTTCAGATGACGGAAATGTAGACAAAGTTATGATGACACAGAAAAAAAGCATATATAAAAATATACAATTAGATATACAAAAGATATCTTATGCCCTGGGCATTCATGATCATGATATTGATACATCTCTTCCGCATCAAATAGTTTCTACAGGATTGTTTACACTCCCCCTTTGCGTACAATCATTTGATATTTTAAAGACGATGAAGCCAGATTTTTCTAAAGTCAATTCTTTGTGTCAGAAATTTGGGGTTGGCAGTTTCCATGTTTTTACGTTTGATACAATCGAACCATCGTCGATATATCATGCACGAAATTTTGCACCACCTTATGGAATCTACGAAGATCCTGTTACTGGTACGGCAAATGGGGCAGTATGCAGCTACCTTTTGAAACACAATCTGGTTTCAACTGGGCACTTGATATGTGAACAAGGAGATAGTATGGGAAGACCAGGGCGAGTAACTGTTGAACTTACTAACAATGTGGTTAAAGTGGGCGGTAGGGCAACTATTGTTGAAGAAAAAACGCTCACGGTCTAGCACTACTCAGAGTCCATGGATTTCTATAGTATTTGCATATTGTTTTATCGCCGAAATTTCTTCTAGGGAAACAGGTCGATCAATATCTTTGTAGTCCTTTGCTTGATATTCTGGCCGATACTGCGCCATGATATTCACAGGGGCATCAGCAACATTTTTAGAAATCCATTTGAGGATAGGTTTTGAACAACATGTAATGTGATTGGGCATGACGAGATGTCGGATAATCATTTCTGCGGTGTGGTATGCTGTCCTATGGTTTCGTTGCACGATCGACATATAGTCATTTACCTTAGAAAGTCGTTGAGCACATTCATCATTCCCATATTTAAAATCAGTAAGATACACGTCAATAATGCCGTTGAGGAGTTTCATGGTTTCTTGCGAACAATACATGTTCGAATTCCAGATCTGTGGAAGATTAGCAGTACAATGCTTCAATGCCTCCAAAATATACACAAGGTTTGGTGTGGGATCTCCGCCTACCCAGTTTACGTTTAGTGATCCCTGATGCTTACGTTTATCGATCATGGTTGCGAGTGTTGCTGGCTCTGTATATTTGCCACAAATTTGTTGACTAATTTTCCAATTTTGGCAAAAAACACATTGAAAGGTACAGCCAGAAAAGAAGATAGTATCTGAGGGGATGAGTACACGTTCTTCACCGATATGAAGAAATTCAGAGGCTATCAATGATTGTTGTACATGACATGTTCCTTTTGCTGTCCGACGATCAACAGCACATCGCCGTTCGCAGAAATGACAGTTTTGGAATATTCGGTGAGCGAGTTCAATTTTCAGATCGAGAAGGGATTGTGATGGAAGTTCATCAGATAAGTCCATAGTTGTTATTGCTGCATCATGTACCTTCCATAGTTTTTCTGTTGATGTTGAGGAGTCATACGTGACAGGAATATACTTACAATTGAGATAATGCGCTGCTTGTTCTCCTTCAAGGATGGCAAAGTACCGGGGAAGAGAACATCTGAGGTCTCCCATAAAATAACAATATCGATCGGTAAATTAAAATGATTTGGTAAACAACTTGCATTACATCTGAGAATGGCCTGTCTTTTAGGAAAGACAAAGCTTATCTTTTAAAACGTAATTCATTGTTCTTGTTGGGATGGAAAAAAACACACAATTTAAAGTTGGAATGGGTGCTTCAAAAGGTGACGAGGCGAGGAAAGCAGGAAAAGAAGCTGCTGAAGAAGCATTGAAAGACCTACAAGCAAAACCTGATGTCGTTCTCTTATTCGCAACTGCTCATTATAACCATCTTGGAGGTTTTAAAGAACTTTTGAAAGGCGTGTGGGAAGTTTTACCAAAAGGGACGTTACTTCTCGGAGGAGAAGTATCAGGTTTTATGACGAAAAAAGGGGTCTATGCAAAAGGGGTAACTGCTTTGACACTGGCCTATCCAAACATGAATGTAGCCTATGGTATTGGAGAAAACATTAAACGAAACCCAAAGAAAGCAGCAAAAAAATGCGCTGCCATGATAAAGCGAAAACTAAAACATACGTATGGTAATAAGATAGTTTTTACGTTTGTTTCACCTACGACCACAATGAATATTCCTGGCATTGAAGACTTTTCAAATATTAAATCTAAACTACTTGCAGATATAATGCTCCCTATGACTTCAATTGCCCAGAAAGTATTCCAAAAAGGGTTTGGTACAGACCAAGAAATAGTAGAGGATTTTTCATATTATTTGCCGGACTTTGGTTTAATAAATATAGCAACGATGGATGGATTAACGCTAGGAACAAATTATCAATTCTTAAATAAAAAAGTTGTAAAGGAAACAGTTATAGCTCTTGCAATCGAAACAGACATTCCTTTTAGTCTAGATTATTCGAGTAGTGCTACGGAATTGCCTGATAAAACATTCAAAATAACAGATATCACTAAAGATGGTAGGATTGTAAAAACAATCAATAATAAACCGGCTTTTAAAGAATTACAAAGAATCATGAATTGGACTGAAGAGGAAGAATTGCATGATGATCGATGGTTAATAACGTCATTCAAATACCCCTTTTCTTACAAAAAAAATGGAAAAACAAAATTGCGATGTATTGGAATGATTCTTGGCGATTATCTGGGGTTCTTGAACAAAGTTGAAAATACGAATATTACTATGGCTGCAACATCGAGAGGAAAAATGGTAGAGTCAGTTGATGAAGTACTAACCATAGATCAACCTCTTTTTGGATTTTTTAGTTCATGTGTTGTACGGCAAGGATTTTTAGGGATCAAAGCGTTCGACGTCCAAGAAAAATTAAAAAATTATTTCAGAGACAAGCCGTTTCTTGTCTTGTATTCTGGCGGAGAGTCCATAAAAAAACCAAATGAACAGCTAGAATATCTTAACTTTGCGTTCACGTCAGCGATATTTGAAGATAACAAAACTCACTCTACTATCATCTAATCATGTACTTTAGCTTCTCACATGCATCACTTTTTACTGCTTTGGAAGAGTAAAGTAGAATGTTGTCCCTTTTCCCAAACCATCGCTTTCTGCCCAAAGTTTTCCCCCATGCTTTTCCACAATACGTTTACAAATAGGGAGACCAAGCCCACTGGATTCAAGATCATGTCTCGCTGGATCAACCTTGTAAAATGTTTCAAAACTGCGATTGATTTGTTCTTTGGTCATCCCGGTACCTGTATCTGAAACAGATACCACGGCCTCTTTCTTACCATTCTTTGCGTGAATAATAATGTGGCCCCCATCGGGCGTAAATTTAACGGCGTTGGTTAGCAAATTATCAACTAATTCCTTCAATTGTATGTGATCTGCTTGTACCACCACATTCTTATCAATCTTTACCTCAACTGCAAGATGTTTTTGTTCAAAGACCAGTTGTTTATTTTGTACAAGATCATCAACGATCTCAAGCAGGTTCACCATATCAATATTGGGCAAGGTCGTTGGCGAATTTAAACGCTCAAGCTGCAATGTTTTTACTACCAAATCGCGCATATATTGAATGTTGCGACTGATGACGTTGAGGAGTTCTAACAATTGTGGATCGTCCTCCCGTTCCATTACCATAGGCAATAGTCCAATCAACGGCGTTAATGGGCTTTTCAAATCGTGGCCTAACTGGATAATAAACTCGTCTTTTCGTTTTAATAACGAGTTAATCTCAGCTGTTCGATCCTGTACTTTTTGTTCAAGTTCTTCATTGAGGAGATGTAGTTTCTGTTGTGTTTTGGTTAATTCTTCATTTGTTTTGGTTAATTCTTCATTCATACTTCGAAGACGTTCTGCATGTTTCCGCCGTTCTTCTTCAGCTTGCTTCCTCTCTGTTACGTCTCTGATACTTCCCTGAAAACGAATTTTTGTTTTTCTCCCAATTACTTCCTCACCCTGTTTAATAATCTTTCCTGTAATCTCTACAGGTATCAAACTACCATTCTTATGAATAATGGCCGTTTCGAAATTAGTTATGCTGCCAGCTAATTTTTTCTTAGATTTTTTTGAAAATAATTTCTTTATAACTTTGCTCCAGCCTTTTTTACTTATCAATTTGTAACAATTGCATCCAATCATTTCTGAGGTGCTGTACCCAGCAATTTCTTCGACAGCAGAATTAATGTATGTTATCTTTCCTGAAGGCGATAGCTGAAAAATAATGTCGCTGACATCACTGAATAAATCTCTCTTTCCAAGGGTGACAACCGCATTTGAAATGGTTTCAAAATATTCAGCTAGTGAGTCATAACGTTCTTTAGATTCTTTGAGCATCTTCCTTAAACGTTCATTTTCTTTTTCTGTTTCTGAAAGGTCACGTTCGATATTTTCCTTTTTAGAAAGAGGATTGTCGATAATATTTTCTTCAACAAAACGAACACTTTTATCCGAATGACCTTTATCCGAACTATGGTCTTGTCTCTCAAACGTTTCAAGAACATGTTGCGTTTTCTCCACCAATAAACCAAGTTTGTCTTCTTTTTTTAATTGTTCTACAATTTTTGGAACATCTCTCACCAGATTCACCTTCATGAGCTCAATCAAGCATTTGCCCTCTATCTCATGTAGAGAACAGAGGTCAAACGGCAGTACATCCATCTTTTAGCAATGTGGAGAAAACAATTACTTATTATTTATTTCTTTACATGGAATGCCCTCAGTGAATTACGCAGACAAGCCACTACATTTTATCTCTCAAACAAATATCTTTAAGAACCGTTTTTTCTTTATGAAGATGCGACTAGGTGAGTGATAGAGATACCATTTGACTATGATATCAAGACATATACATCAATACCCAAACATTGCACGTTTTCGTCTTACGTTATGGGTGTTGATGTTGGAGGGACAAATGCTACTGTTGGTATCGCTGGTGTTGCGGATACGTCAGTAAAACCACTCTTTTCGTTACGGTTTAACACACAGCAGTTACCTTCGATCACTCCTGCGGTGCAACAAACGCTTTCTTATTCGAAAGAGGAGCACCAGATTAATGTTACATCGCTATGTATTGGGGCTGCAGGTGTGGTTTCATCTTCAAAGACGTCTGTAAACTTGACAAATGTAGCATGGGATATCGACGTTCAAGATATACTAAATGAAACACCGATTGGTACTGCGTTTATTATCAATGATTTTCAAGCTGTTGGATATGGTCTTCGTTTTCTTGATCATTCTGATACAAGCGATGTTATTGCCGTAAAAGCCACAGCAAATGCTGATGCATTCAAAATGACGAAAGCAGTTCTTGGGGCAGGAACAGGTCTGGGTAAAAGCATTCTTACGTATGACAACCAGAATAAAGTCTACATTCCCGTTGCAAGTGAAGGCGGCCATGGAGATTTTCCGGTATACAACGATTTTGAACAACGTCTTGTCAACTTTGTAAAACAAAAACGTGGCACAGATGAGCCAGTTGTCTATGAAGAGATCCTGTCAGGTAGAGGAGTTGAACACATTTATTTATTTCTTAAAGAACGGGGTAGGTATCCAGATACAGAGCATACTGCAGAAATTGCATCAGCATCTGATCGGGCATCGCTTATTTCATCCTATCGAACTAGTGATAAGGCATGTGCTGAAACCATGCGGCTTTTCGCGAAATTTTACGGCAGATGTGCAAAAAACTTTGCCTTGGAGTGTCTTCCGACAGGTGGATTCTATATTGCAGGAGGCATCGCCCCAAAAAATACCGAAATTTTTATGGGAAATGAGTTTCTTGATGAGTTTACGCGTGCATATCAACGATCAGATGTATTGAACGACATTCCAATTTATATTGTCGTAAATTATGATGTTGGCTTGTATGGTACCTTTGTTGCTGCCATGCAACATAAAATACATACTGGAACTAAATGAGAGTATACTATGGATGAGGAACACACCGATACCGATTTGTATGAAAAGCATTTTCGCGTAGCCATTTTCGGTTCTGCTCGCATTACAGAAAACGAGCCAGCCTACTGGGAAGTGTATAAGCTCGCTCGCTTAATCGCTGCAGAAAATATTGATGTGGTTACCGGTGGCGGTCCAGGCATTATGCATGCTGCTTGTATGGGGCACAAAGATGGAAGAATCACCGAGGAGGCACATGCCATTGGCCTAAATATCAATATCCCCTTGGATCAAAAACCCAACAGACACTTAGATATTAAAAAGGAATTTGATCGTTTTTCCGGCCGTCTTGATACATTCATGGTATTGTCTGATGCAGTGGTTGTGGCACCTGGAGGAATTGGAACCTTACTGGAACTTGCGTATACCTGGCAGTTGGTACAAGTCAAACAGATTTGCAATATCCCCATCATTCTCCTTGGAGGGATGTGGAATGAGTTTGTAGACTGGGTTGAAAAGCATCCCCTCCGCCGAGAATTTATATCAAAGAAAGATCTCACTCATTTATTTTTAGCAAAAGATTATTTAGAGGCATTTAAAATCATTAAGCGATTTCATGAAGGTTTTGTCAGTGGAGACAATATATGCTTGAATTTTAAAAAATACAAAATTGAAACGAGCAAGCTCTTGGATAGTGAAAAAGAATGAGGTCACAAGCCATTATTCCTGCTATTATCGCAAAGTCCCAATCTGAATTAGACGAAAAAATTGCAAAAGTCGCACCGTATTCCACTCTTATCCAGCTTGACATTATGGATGGAAAATTCGTTCCCAACACCTCGATAGATTTTGATTTTACGCTGCCAGCCGCATCATGTGAATACGAAGCTCATCTTATGATTGCGGACCCGGTGTCTTGGATCCGACATCATGCAAATAAAGTACACACCATTCTTGCCCATATCGAATCTGTCCAGGATCCTGCAGCGCTTATCGAACAAGTACGACAAAAAGATAAGCAAGTTGGGTTTGTACTCAACCCAGAAACGTCGCTTGATGCTATCAGGACGCATCTTGATGACATTGATCAAGTCTTAATTATGACCGTAAATCCCGGTTTTTATGGAAGTCCCTTTTTACCAGAGATGGTGGAGAAAATAGCTGCGTTACGCAAAGAGGCACCGGCATTAGACATCGAGGTTGATGGAGGCATCACTCCAGATACACTCAAACAAGTGTATCGTGCCGGAGCAAATATGTTTGTTTCCGGTTCTTATATTGTCAAAGCTCCTGACGTTGAAGCAGCTGTTCAGCACATGAAAAGCATGTTATAACGGCAAGATAGTATCACAAAAAACCATTAATGCTAACATCATTAGCTAACGCTATTTGTCATATTATAGCATTTCTATATTCGTTGCTTTGAGACCTTTTTCCGTCTCTTCTTTTTGGTACTCTAGTTTATCCCCTGGTGTAAGAAAGATTGTCCAGAAGGGGACGTCGCTTTTGTGTACAAACACATCAACGCCGTCATCTCCTTGGATAAATCCATATCCTAGAGGAACATTGTACCATTTCACAAATCCTTTCATTGTTGATTCACCTCTAATGTAAAAATGTGGTTGTTTTTACTTATTTTATTAAAAAGAATGTTGGCAATTCTTACAAATTGTAGTGCTTTCTTTATCCCTTCCTGTTGTAAAGTCTGAGCATGTTTCATGCTCAAATACTGGTTTCATATGTATCTTACATCTCATAACATTTTTTGGTTGTAGTTGTTGTCTCGCTGAGTTCTTTCTTCTTCGAGCCATTAAATAACTCCATAATTCTTTGCATATACTGATAAAAAACAAGATGTTCATTTAATCCCACAAGGGATACTCAAAACACTGATCTTTATTTTCTTATCGGAAATACCTTACTGCGTCTATCCTTTATATACCTTTGCATGGATACTTTGTAATGCCCCCTGTTGTTATCTCACGCTACAAAACTTTAGCATTACTCCCGTTCCTTTTAAGCTATCTTGAATGCGATTAATAAACGCCAACTCTTCCTCGATGGTGACGATACCTTTCCAGGTATAAAAAAAATCATGATCGCCAATCGTAGGTTTCAGTCCTAACTTTATAAGCTTATCGTGGACGACCGACGCTTTTTCACCATCTGCAGCAAGGATAAGGTCTACATATGTTTCCATGGGGCATCACGCTACATACTAAGTCTTGTTCACGATAAAAAGGTATGCATCTCCTCTCTGATTAAAAAATGAAGTTAATATCCTGCAAGAAGATTTGATAGTAATCGCTCTTCAGCTTTTCTCAAATGCTGGATAACTGTTGGCTTACTCAAACCAATCTTATCAGAAAGTTGTTGGCTGGTAATTTCTCTTGGATATTTGTAATATCCATGCTTTTTTGCAGCAATCATGACTTCTCGCTGTTTTTCTGTTAAACACGAAAGTATAGTCCGTTCATCGAATGTCGCTATCTGAAAACTAATTTTTGTTACCTCTCCTAGATTTTTAATTATTTCTAAAAATTTCTTGAGATTTTCTTCAGATCCAGTCACACTCATTAACATGGTGTCTTTTTTAAAGATTGATGGTGTATCCCAGATAATATCGATGTCAAATTGTTTTGCCATACTAGAAAATTGTTTGAAGAATTGCACTTTGGAAACAACGACATATCGATTTCCTTGTTTGTTTAAAACTGTTAACATGTCCACATATTCTGGTATGTTAATATCATCTATGGTATAGCCATCTTTCATGTTGAGGGCAGCAATCCCCATCTTTACCCCTTGATCAAAATCAATTTTTATAAGTTCGATAAGTTCCATTGATTCAACCTTCTCAAGCAGAAAATCAAGCATTTCTAAGAGTTCTTCTTTTACTTTTAATTCAACCGTTAATTTACGCATACATCATGAATACAAAGATACTATATAAACTGCCATACATGTATGGCAGAAATAACAAATAGGCATTTTATATATGTGTATTTGGAGCGAAGGGGTAGCAGCCACCCTCTTGCTAAAGAATGATGAGGATGTGAGATAGGTTGATAACCGTTGAAAATCTTCAATTTACATACCCTAAAACGCAAAAGAGAGCAGTAAATGGGATTTCATTCGCGATTAAAAAGGGAGAAATTTTTGGTTTTCTTGGACCTAACGGTGCAGGAAAGAGCACTACACAAAAAGTCATTATTGGTCTGCTCAAAGGATATCAGGGAAATGTTACCATATTGGGTAAAAATCTTATGCAGTGGAAAACCGATCTTTATGAGCGCATCGGCGTCTGTTTTGAAACGCCTAACCATTACCAAAAACTTACTGCCCTTGAAAATTTAGAATTATTCGCGTCATTTTACAGTAAAAAAACAATTGATCCCTATGAGCTTTTGAAAATGGTTGATCTTCAAAAAGATTCCAATCAACGTACTGGTTCTTTTTCAAAAGGGATGAAAACGAAGTTAAACTTTGCCAGATCATTATTAAATGACCCTGAGGTTTTGTTTCTTGATGAGCCTGCCACAGGTCTTGACCCCCTAAGTGCTCGCCTGGTAAAAAATATTATTTTGAGTAAAAGAGAAGAGGGAAAAACCATCTTTTTGACCACGCACAATATGGCTGATGCTGACGAACTATGTGATCGGGTTGGGTTTATTGTCGAAGGAAAACTAGTACTCGTTGAAAATCCAAAACAACTGAAGATAAGTCATGGTAAAAAACTTGTTCGTGTCGAATACCTCAAGGAGGGCAGGCTCGTTCTTGAAGAATTTACCCTTGCTAATCTTGGGACAAATGATGCCTTTATCAGTTTGCTCAAGGGGGGGCAGGTGCAAACTATTCACACTGCAGAAGCAACCTTGGAAGATATTTTTATTGAGGTGACGGGAAGGCAATTGAAATGAGCCAACTCAAAGCAATGCTTAAGTGGGATTTTATACTGCAATCACGGTATAAAATTATCCACATTTCTATTCTAAGCGTTGTTATGTATTACTTGGCACTCGTTGCTATCCCCTCAGCAAACAATGAAGAATTTCAAACGCTCTTCTTGTTTTTCGACCCTACCATTATCGGGATTATGTTTATTGGAGCCTTGGTACTGTTTGAAAAAACAGAGAATACGTTACAATCATTAATCGTCACACCAATGGAAACACGAACCTATTTTCTTTCAAAGATTATCTCACTGACGACATTAGCAGTGATTTCTGCTCTCCTCTTTCTCTTTCTTGTTCACGGTCTTGAATTCAATTATGTGTACATGCTTACTGGCGTGGTTCTCACGTGTGTCTTTCTCATTCTTGTCGGGTTTCTGTTTGTTTCTCGATGCAACAGCATCAATGAATATTTACTCATGATGATGCTCGCATTCCTTCTTTTGCTTGTTCCCCCATTTTTATATTCTACTGGTATCTATGAGCATGTAATCATTTACCTTTGGCCTACACAGGCATCATTTATTCTCTTTGATGGGGTATTTGCTGATATTCCTCTCACTGAATCAGTGTACGCGGTTGGGTATCTTCTATTCTGGATACTTGGCTGTTATTATCTTTCAAACAAAGCATTTTACAAATATATTGTGCTTGGGGGGAAGTAAGTATGGTATATGTTGGTAAACTCTTACTCAACGATTTAAAAAATATCGTAAGAGATCGGTTTTTGTTGTATGCTGCCGTCGCGCTACCACTTGGTGTTGTCATTCTCTGTCGGCTGATTCTTCCTTGGCTTTCAGAGAATATGTTTCCCTTGGAACCATTTTATCCTATTTTATTTATGCTCTTTGTGATCCTTGTCCCGCTCATCTTTGGATTCATTACGGCATTTTTAATTATGGATGAACGGGATGAAAATTTGCTTACTGTCCTACGTGTGATGCCTATTTCTCGAAGTGCCTATCTGATTTATCGCATGTTTTTCATGATTGTATTGTCATTTTTGTATGTTCTTTTCTTTCCTGCCCTCACTGGCCTTATCGATATCGGCATCGTTGAGTATGTTCCTATTGCAGTATTGTTAGCATTATTTACTCCAATCATGGCCCTAATCGTTAATATTTTTGCTAATAACAAAGTACAAGCTTTTGCCATCTTCAAGCTACTTGGGGGTGTCTTTTTCCTGCCTCTTTTTTCCTTCCATGTTGCAGGAAATCTCAAATATGTCTTTGGCGTCATTCCCAATTTTTGGACATTCATGGCTCTTGATACTGTACTGACTACAGGTTCTAATGATTATGTCTACATCGGTATCGGTGTTATTATACATCTTGGGTTTATTGCCGTTCTGTTCTATCTTTTTAATAAAAAATATTAGAATTTTCTACTGCACAGAAAGTATTTACAGATGATGGTAAATTACCGTGTGTGAATATTGTTGAATATACCTACTACTTAGTACGACAAATCCCTCCAGGGCGAGTATCAACCTATGGCGCGGTTGCTAAAGCATTGGGCAATAGAGGATATGCCAGAGCAGTTGGGAGATATATGCATAACAATCCCGATGCTGATACGATGCCATGTTTTAAAATCGTTAAATCCGATGGAAGTGTGGGCGGATTTGGTCTCGGAATTAAAGATAAAATACGACGCTTGCGTCAGGATGGTATCGAGGTAAAAGATGGAAAAATTGTTGATTTTGAACGAGTGTTTTTCGATTCATTTACGACAGAGTACCCTCTGAAAAAGTAATTAAAGATCTTCCAAGTCCTTGCTTGAGACAACTGCAATATCGTGTTCTCCAAACCAGGCTTTAAAGGAAGTAACCTGTGATTTCTTCAGCGATTTTTTATGGATGTACACACCTTTGACGTTTGGAGTAGCAGCAAGAGCGTGTTCAAACGATTCTTCAGGAATCCTTTCTTCTTTAATATGATATGTTGGGATCATATGACCAAAGGCAACCTTTTTTTGCCACACCATGTCACTAAATCGAGGGGCATAGTGTCCGCCACCTATGCCAATGAGTACAGGAATATCTTTAGGAAGGTCTTCTTCAGTGTGGTATTGAGCTAACAGATCAACTACAGCAGAAGCAATGAGTGCTGCTGGTTTCTTTTTTTGCCACTCCTCTTCTGTACTCCCCACTTCTGCAAAAAGTGTTGGGACATTTAAAGAGGGGCCATGATGGGTTACCTCAAAACACACCTTGTGGTAGGTCTGTACGCTTACTGCATACTGCTTTATCAGCCGCAGAAGGTGAGTCATTAATCGTGGAGCACAAGGAACTAGCGTGTGAGGATTCCCACCAAATTGAGCGTCACCATAATTTCCAATAGGGTGAGTCGTTAAGGTTGGTTTACCTGTTTTACTGCGATGTCTGGTAATAAAGATCAATTGGGAGGGAGTTATACTTAATTCGTCTTTGATATCTCTATCAAGATGTTCATGAAAAATAGTTTGCTTGTTGATACTGATCATCACTACATCATCCATAGTAGTATGCTGGTACACGGGATGATTATCAAACATGCCGATTTCTTTCCAAGACGATTGCTCTAGGAGACTTTGTTTGATATTTGTTCCTGCAGGATCTCGTTCAGAAGAAATGATAACAACGGTCATCGGTTCTCATCCTTGGAACGGATGAAATGTCTCAATTTATTTTAACACTTTCGTGTATGCTTGTCTTCTTCTTTTAATAACGTTTTAATCTTTTGCATGCGGACTAAAAAATGAATGCGGTCTTCCAAAGTGCAGACCTTGGCAATGTATTTGATTTCTTCCGCTTCTTGTTGGCTTGAGAGTAACCCGATAACTATCATAGTGACAATTGAGCGTTTCGTTTCAAGCGTATATAAATTATGTTGTACAAGTAATACCAATAATATTTGAAAAAGATTATAAAAACAGATATGTTTCTTTTATGTCATCTATCAAGGAAAAACATCTACTAATATATTCAAAATATATCTTTTTTTATTGGAAATCACTCTTTATTTCTATACATAATGGCAATGAGCAAACCCAGTGCGATAGGAACCATGACCGCATAATAAATACTATCGATCTTTCTCAATACCAAGGTTATATCGTATCCAAAATAGTAGAGAAGCACCGCTACCACTAATGCTGAGGGAACAATTAAGGCCCCGATAAGAGGCAAAGCCTCTTTATT